>CAYHRV010000031.1:7617-19542 GCA_964359165.1 uncultured Elusimicrobia bacterium | reverse complement strand
CGGTTGAGCCGCGCTATATTGGAGAGCTTGATCTCCTTGGGGCAGACCGCCTCGCACTCCGCCTCGTTGGTGCAGTTGCCGAAGCCCTCGGCGTCCGCGGCCGAGAGCATGGACAGGGCGCGCCGTTTGCGCTCCGGCTGTCCCTGGGGCAGAAGCGCCAACTGGGAGACCTTGGCCCCCACGAAGAGCATGGCCGAGGCATTGGGACAGGCGGCCACGCAGGCGCCGCAGCCGATGCAGGCCGCGGAGTCCATGGCGGACTCCGCCGCGGGCTTGGGCACCGGGAGCGCGTTGCCGTCCTGGGCGGACCCCGTGTTCAACGACACATAGCCCCCCGCCTGAATGATGCGGTCGAAGGAGGATCGGTCCACGACGAGATCCTTGAGGACGGGGAAGCCCTTGGCCCGGAAAGGCTCGACGGTGACGGTGTCCCCCGACTTGAAGCGCCGCATGTGGAGCTGGCAGGTGGTCGCGGCACGGTCCGGGCCGTGCGGCCGCCCGTCGATCACCAGGCTGCACATGCCGCAGATGCCTTCCCGGCAGTCATGGTCGAAAGCGACCGGCTCCTCGCCTTTCTTGATGAGACCCTCGTTGAGTATGTCCAGCATCTCCAGGAAGGACATCTCCGTCGAAATGCCCCCGATGGGATAGGTCTTCAGGCTCCCGGCGTCCTGGGGACCTTTCTGACGCCAGATGCGCAGGGTCAAATGCAGCCCCCCCCCGCGGCGGGGGGCTGCCCCGCTGGGGGGCGTTGCGCTGGCGTTCATTTGTAGCTCCTCTGGCTGGGTTTGACGTTTTCGAAGGAGAGTTCCTCTTTGTGCCGCAACTCCGGCTTGCCCTCCCCCGCGAATTCCCAAGCGGCCACATGCGCGAAATTCTCGTCGTCGCGTTGGGCCTCTCCGTCCGGAGTCCTGGACTCCTCCCGGAAGTGCGCCCCGCAGGATTCCCGCCGTTCCAGGGCGTCGCGCGCCAAGAGTTGGGCGAATTCCAGATAATCGGCCACCCGCCCGGCGCGTTCGAGAGCCTGGTTGAAATCCTCTCCGGACCCCGGGACCATGAGGTCCCCGTAGAACTCGTCGCGGACCGACGGAATCTCAGCGATGGCTTTCTTGAGCCCGGCCTCGCTGCGGCTCATGCCGCAATGGTCCCACATCAGCGAGCCCAGCCGCCGGTGGAACTGGGCCGGGGTCCTCTTGCCGCGGATAGAGAGGAGCTTGCGCACCCTCTCTGCGGAGGTTTTCTCCGCTTCCCGGAAGGCGGAGTGGGAGGCGTCCACCGATTCCATTTTTTCGCCGGCGAAATAGCCGCCGATCGTATAGGGGATCACAAAATAGCCGTCGGCCAGCCCCTGCATGAGCGCCGAAGCCCCCAACCGATTGGCTCCATGGTCGGAGAAGTTGGCTTCCCCCAGACAGAAGAGTCCGGGGAGAGTGGTCATCAGGTTGTAGTCCACCCAAAGTCCCCCCATGGCGTAGTGCGAGGCCGGGTAGATGCGCATCGGGACCTTGTAGGGATCCTCGGCCGTGATGTGATGGTACATGTCGAAGAGGTTCCCGTATTTCTCCCGGATGGCCCCCTCCCCCATCCGCTCGATGGCATCCGCGAAATCCAGATAGACCGCGAGCCGGGTGGCCCCCACGCCCCGTCCCTCATCGCACACGGCCTTGGCGGCACGCGAGGCCACATCCCGAGGCACCAGATTGCCGAAGGTGGGGTAACGCCGCTCCAGGTAATAATCCCTTTCGCCTTCGGGGATCTGGTCCGGGGGCCTGCGATCGCCGGCGGTCTTAGGGACCCACACGCGCCCATCGTTGCGCAGGCTCTCGCTCATGAGGGTCAGCTTCGATTGATGCTCCCCGGAGACCGGGATGCAGGTCGGATGGATCTGCGTATAGCAGGGATTGGCGAAGAACGCACCCTTCTCATGAGCCCGCCAAGCGGCGCTCACGTTGCAGGAGGCGGCGTTAGTGGAGAGGTCGAAGACGTTGCCATAGCCTCCGGTCGCCAAGCACACGGCATGCGCGGCGTAGGACTCGAATCTTCCCGTGACGAGGTTGCGGCAGACGATCCCACGCGCCCTTCCCCCCACGACGACGAACTCCGAGAGTTCCCTGCGCGCGAAGACCTCCACGCGGCCGGCCTTCACCTGGCGCATGAGCGAGCCGTAGGCTCCCAGGAGCAGCTGCTGGCCCGTCTGTCCCCGGCAGTAGAAGGTCCTAGAGACCTGCGCGCCGCCGAAAGAACGGTTGTCGAGTAGCCCGCCGTACTCCCGGGCGAAAGGCACGCCCTGCCCCACGCAATGGTCGATGATGGCGTTGGAGACCTGGGCCAGGCGGTAGACATTGCCCTCGCGCGCCCGGTAATCCCCGCCCTTGAGCGTGTCGTAGAAGAGGCGCCAGATGCTGTCGCCGTCGTTGGGGTAGTTCTTCGCCGCGTTGATGCCGCCTTGCGCCGCGATGGAGTGCGCTCTGCGGGGGCTATCCTGGATGCAGAAGACCTTGACTTTGTAGCCCAACTCGGCCAAGGCCGAGGCGGCGGAGGCTCCGGCCAGGCCCGTTCCCACGACGATCACTTCGAATTTCCGCTTGTTGGCCGGGTTGACGAGCTTCATCTCGAAGCGGTGCTTGTCCCATTTCTTCTCGAGGGGGCCGGAGGGGATATTGGAATCCATTGTCATGTGAGTGCTCAGCCTCCGATGAAGTGGGACCAGAGCGGGAGTATGCCCATGCCCAGGGAGCAGACCAGGGCGAAGACGATGCCGGCCGCCTTGATCAGCGGCGTATAGCGGGGATGGTTGACTCCGAGGGTCTGGAAGGCGCTCTGGAACCCGTGGCTCAGGTGAAGGCCGAGGAAAGTCATGGCCAGGACATAGAACCCCGCGTACATGCCGTTCTGGAACCACTCCATGACCAGCCCGAAGAGCCCGCCGGGGCCATCATCCTCCCCGAAGCGGAAAGTCCAGATGTGGACTATGAGGAAGACGAGGGTGAAGAGCCCGGTGTACTTCATGGTCGCGGAGCCGGGCGTGCGTCCGCCGGCCGAGGCCTGCGCTTCATACGCCTCGGGGCGCGCGTTGTAGTTGCGCCAACTGACGAAAAGGCCCAGAGCGATATGGAGCAGGAATATCGCGGCCAAAGCGACCTCGGCGACCGGCAGGAGGGGGTTCTCGGTGAGCAGTTCGGCATAGTGGTTGAAGGCATCCATCCCCTTGATCAGGAGGAGGTTCCCGGCAAGATGCGCCGTGAGGAAGCCGCACAGAAGGAGGCCGCTGAGCGCGACCAACTGCTTCTTGCCGATGGATGAGGAGAGGTAATCGATGACGCTTCGCATTGGAAAACTCCAGGGAATTGCCGCTGAAATTATTTCTCATGCTACATTTTTTCCATTCGCGCCTCAATCTCCCCCGGGCGATATTATTGTAAAGTCTATGCGCCTGCGCCGCGGGCGAGCGGCATGAGAACGAACCCCTCCCAGCGAAGAAGGATCATGGCGCCCGAGCGAACCTCGGTCGCCGTTTTGGTCAGCGGAGGCATCGAGAGCGCGGCCATGCTCCAACGCCTCAGCCTGAGCCATGGAGCCCTTTACCCCCTCTATGTCCGCGCCGGCTTCCTCTGGGAGAGGGCCGAACTCCATTGGCTGCGCCGCTTGCTCAGGGCCCTGCGCCGGCCGGCGCTCAAACCCCTGACCCGCCTGGAACTGCCAGCGGGAGACTGTTATCCCGCCGGCCATTGGAGCCTGAGCGGACACCGCGTCCCGGACGCGCTAAGCCCCGATGAGACCGTCTATCTTCCGGGACGCAACGCCCTCCTTCTGACGAAGGCCGCGACCTTCTGCGCCGGGAGAGGGATCGGCTCCATCGCCCTGGGCGTGCTCTCGACCAATCCCTTCCCCGACGGGAACTCCCGTTTCCTGCGCCTCATGAGCCGCGCCCTATCCGCCGGGCTGGGCGCCCCCCTGCGGATCATCGCTCCGCTGGCGGGGATGGATAAGTCTCAGGTCATCCGCTCGTCTGGGGATCTGCCGTGGGAACTGACTTTCTCCTGCATACGACCCAAGGGCCTGAGGCATTGCGGGAGGTGCAATAAGTGCGCTGAGAGGAACGCGGGGCTGACCGCAGCCCTTCTTTAAGGCAGGGAGACTTCCTGGCCTTCCGCCGCGGCGAAAAGCTCGAGCTTCGATCCGGCCTCGCCCGCCATGGCCTTCGCCTGCGCCAGGACCGCGTCGACGTCGTCATCGGAGCGGGTCGGGTCATGGTGGTATAGGGCGAGTTTCTTGACCTCCGCCGCGATCCCCAAGGCCACGCTGTCGCGCCACCGGCTATGGCCCCAGCCGCGCTTGAGTTTATAATCCTCATCGTTGTATTGCGAGTCGCAGACCACCAAGTCGGCTCCGCGGCAGAAATCCGCCACCGTCCGGTCCTGGCCGGTGAAGTAATCGCGCGTGTCGCCCTGCGCGGCGTGGCATTCATGGTCGGTCAGATAGACGACGCTCGATCCCGGGAAGTCGAAGCGGTATGCCATGTCGACGCCGGGATGGTTGGTAAATAGAGTGCGCACCTTGACTCCCGAGGCGTCGAAAGGGCCTTGTCCTGATATGAAGCTCATGGCCGAGGGCATATCGTCGACTTCCACGGGGAAGTAGGCGTGCCCCATCTGGCCCCGGAATATCCTCTCGAAGTCCGCCCCCACTCCGGGCGCGCTGTAGATGCGCAGGCGGTTCTTCTGCTGATAGGCGGGGACGAAGAACGGGAACCCCTGGATGTGGTCCCAGTGGGTGTGGGTGATGAATAGGTCCAGATCGATGGGTTTCTGGCCGAACTCTCGCAAGAGCGCCACTCCCAGCTCACGCAAGCCCGTGCCCGCGTCGCAGACGATGACGCTGCCCCCGCCGCGCACCTCCACGCAGGAGGTGTTCCCTCCGTATCGGACGGTCTTGGCCCCGGGAGTGGGGATGGAGCCGCGGGTCCCCCAGAACCGGACTGCGACGCTCACGCGCTCGGGGCCTCGGGCGAGCCGTTCTTCGCTTCGCCGATGAGGCTCCGGACCGAGTCGATGAGTTGGGACGCGCTGTAGGGTTTGACCAGATAGGAATCCGCGCCCAGGCCCAGAGCGGCCTTCTTGTCGGCCGCATAGGACTTTCCGGAGGAGATCATGATCTTCACGGCCTGGAGGGCTTGGTCCTGGCGCAGGGTCCGGCAGACCTCGAAACCGTGCATGTCGGGCATCAAGAGGTCGAGGATGATGAGGTCGGGTTTGATGCGCCTGGCCTCATCGCAGCCGCGCTTGCCGTCGAAGGCCGAGGAGACCTCGTAGCCCTCGCTCTGGAGGCAGTCGGTGAGGAACTCGACGATGGAGTGGTCGTCGTCCACGATGAGGATGATCTTCTTCATGGGGGCGGGGAACGCCCCCATTATGCAAAAAAGGAGCCCCCGAAGGAAGCGCGCGGCTCTTTTCTTACCGATTCCTTACCGCGCAGGGCGGAAGGAATGGCTCCAGCCGGCTATTCGGCCGCCGCGATCCGGCGCACGGCCGGGAACCCGGCGATGACGCGGATGTCGCGCCCCGATATCCCGCGAAGAACATACCCGTGCGTCCCGCGCTCCCAATTCCGGGCGGCATGGGAGACGTAATATACGAACTGGTCCGTCTCCGTCACCGAGGCTCCTTCATGGAGGCCGACGGCGACGTCGTAGACCTCCCCCGGACGCAGGACCGCCTCCAACTCCTGAGCAATGACCCCCGCGCCGCGCGCGGAAGAGCTCATGGCTCTCTGCATGTCCCGGAGCCTCTCGATGCGCAGGGTGGTGTCGGGATGGGTGATGAAGAGATTGAAGAAGAAGTCGTCCTCCTTGCCCACGGCCCAGCGCGTAAGGCCGTCGAAGCGGGGCAAGACTCCGGCGTCATGGAGCTGCCGCATCGGGTTGACCGTCATGGCATGCGCCTGCGAGGCCAGGAGCGGCAGCTCCTCCTTCCTCAGGGTGAACCCCGCGGCCGGACGCCAGGTGGTCAAGAGGCCGAGCCCCAACGCCAAGGACTCCGGGTCCCGGGTCAGGAGGGCCCCATCCTCATCGGCGGCGCCCTCGCGCGTCCGGGTCGAAGCCATCTGGAGTATGGTCGCGATGATGGGTCCCCAGAGCGCGGCGAAGATGCGCAGGAGGCTGAAAGCGGCCTGCACCGCGGCCCCCGCCGCCGGCACGACCGCCGGAACGGCGCGGGTGGAAGTCGATTCCGGGGCCGCCCCATCCGGCAGGGAGACTGCCGCTTTGTCCTGCTTCTTATCCACCGCCATGACCCCATCGCCCGCCTTCCCGCCCATGCCGAAGACCCTATCGAGCAACTTCCCTAGGGCCTTCTTCGCGTGCCCCACGGCCCAGAGCACTCCATAGGAAGAGAACGCCACGGCGGAGGAAAGCGCCCCCGCCATGCCGCCGAGCACCATGTCCCGGTTCATCACATGACTGAATTCATGGCCGAGCACCCCGCGCAGGGCGCGGGTGCCCAAGGCTTTGAGCTCCTCCTGGGAGGCGCCGCGAAGGGCGGCGCGGATCTGCTCCGGACCGGCGCCCTCCGGGATCCCCTGGATCGAGCCCCGGATCGCCGTCCGGAACACGTCGAAGGATTTCCCGTCCGGGTTGCTGAGCGAGAGCAGGCGGGTGAGTCCCTGGCGCAGGGTCTCGGGATCGAGCAGCATCTTCTTGATCTCGTAGGTGACCCCCACCATGGCCTTCATCGGGCTCATCCCGGTGGCGAAGGCGTTGGGAACGCCCATGCCCACGTTGACGATCTCGGGCATCGGGATCTCTTTCTTCCCTTTGGCCCGCCGGGACTCATTGATGATCCCGCGCAGTTCCCCCATGATGGCGAACACCTCGGGGTCCTTGACCGCGTCCGTGGGCTCGGCCTTCATCGTCTTCTTGATGAGCTGGCGGCTGAAGATGAGCGGGATCAAGGAGAGCGCCGCCGAGATCCCGAGATTGGCGAGGTAGGAGCTTACGCTGAACACCGTGGCGCTCATGACCGCGCCGAGGCTCAGAAGGCTGCCCAAGGCGAGCCCGGTGCGCAGCCAGAAGCGGAAGGCCGGCCAGCGTTCGGGTTTCTCCGATGAGATCTCCCGGGAGGGAGCCGGGGAGGTGGAGGGCTCGGGCTTGCCTTGCGGGAGGAGTTTGCCCAGCAGGCCCTCGGTCCAATGAGCCGCCCGCTCGGGGGCGAACGCGATCACGAGGAAGGTGAGCGGCGCCGCGAAGCCGGTGAACGCGGCCCAAGCGGCCGCCGCGCCGTAGACCCAGTTGAAGATGCGCGAATTCCCCAAAAACATCCAGAGAGCGAAAGCGGCGTTGACCCAGACCGGGGAGTATCCCGTAAGCAGGGCGAAGACCACTCCGGTGAGCACCCAGGTATAGGACGGGAAGCGGATGGCCTGCATGGAGCCGGGGATCGAGAAGGCCCGGCCGCTCTCCGCGGAGGCGATGATGCGCCCGAGGTAGAAGGAGATGGTCGTCATGGCCGGAAGAGTCAGAAGTCCGAAGACGGCCCCGAGCGTCAGCGGCGCGGCCGCGGCCGCGCCCAGGATGGGAGGGAGCAAGGCCAAGGAGGCCCAGGTCAGGACTTTATTGAGGAGGCCCCCCGCGCCCTCGCCCTTGGCCGCGCCTCCCATGGCCATCGCCGCAACCGAGATGATCGGCAGGGCGGTGCCGAAGGGCGCCAGCCCGGCGGTCAGGAAGGCCGGGGCCGCCACAGCCGCGGCTCCCAGGAAACCGCCTATGAACACATCCAAAGCGATCTTCACCCCGCGAAGCCTCGGGGAGTCCCTCAAGCCCAGGCGGTAGCGGGCGTGGAGGGCGATCGGGAGCAGGAGCACCCCGGAGCTCACGGCCCAGAGCGCGGCCACGGGGACTACTCCGAAGACCGCGGGCAAGAGCGAGACCGCCAGGACTTGGAGCCCATATACCGCGGCGCCCGCGGAGACGACGGAGGCCGCGGACTTGACGATGCCCCAGACCTTGCCCCGAGCGGAGCTCGGGGCAACGTTCGCGTCCGTTTCATGCAGCGTCTCGATGCCGGTCCGTTGCGGCTCACCGAGGTTCCGTTGTTCTTGGGAGACGTTCAAACCCGATGCCGGCGCTTTCGTTTCCCCTGCGGCCGGTTCCCCGGCCGTCTGGGAGTAGAAAGACCTCAGGCCGAGGACGCGGTCCATCATGGACACGCCCGCCTCCCGGGCCCCGGACGCATTCATGGCGTCGATCTCGGCCGCGGGCAAGGCCGCCGCGCGCCGGTCCGAGAGCAAGGACGGCAAAGACGCGTCCGGTGAGGCGTCTTTCAGAGCCGATCCCTCCGCGATGGAGGGGACGGCCGCTTCTCCGGCGCCCGCGGTCTCGGCCAAGGAAGCGGGCGCAGCGGATTGAAACCGCTCAACAGGAGCGCTTCGAGCCGGATCGGAGACCCCGATCCCCGCGGCTTGCCCCTGAACGGAGACCGCCCGGGCGGCGCGCAAGGGCGCGCCGTTGAGGCGGACATCGGCCCCGGCGCGCAGGGAGGGGAGGATCGCGGCGCTCAGATCCAAGGGAACGGCGTCGACGCCCATCCCGCGGACGGGGGCTCCGCGCAGGGAGAGCCCGGCTCCGGCCTGCCCCCCGGGCGCGGCCATGGAACCGACCCCGGCCTGCACGTTGAACTGGGCCAAGACTTCATAAACGCCGGGACCCGGCGAGAGCATGAGCAAGGCCGCGGACACGGACGCGGCGATGGATTTCTTGGCAAAACGGAAGGTGATGGGATTCATCGGGCCTCCAACGCATCTCTACGAGGAGAATGGATTTTCGCCGGGAAACGATTCACGTTTCCATAGCTTATCCGATATCTCCCCCGAACCCCTGGGCCCTTAAGGGCCTTTCCGTTTTATTATTGGGTCTAGGCCGGATTGGGCCCAATGGACTCACCCGTCCGGTATCCCATCGCGGCAGCAATAAGCGGCTGCGGATAGATCCACCCCTCCGGTCCCGTGGAGGGGGGTCCCCTTGGGGGGAACCTCAGGTTCCGGAGGGCCGGGACAAGGGGGGGTGCGGTCTATCCGCAGCCGCTTCTATGAGGAATCCGCGCGAGCTAGCCGCCGATGGCGTTCATGGCCCGGTCCGGCCGCCGGAACCCGGGTAGGTCGATGAGATGCCCCGGCCCCTTCCCCCGCACCGCTCCCCCCAGCAAGGCGGCGAGCTCCGCGTCGGCGGCTCCGGCGCGCATGGGGCCGCGAAGGTCCAGGGCGCTCTGCGCGAAGAGGCAGGTGCGCAGGCCTCCGTCCGCGGTGATGCGGATGCGGTCGCAGTCCTCGCAGAATGGCCGGGTGACCGAGGCGATGACGCCGAACGCTCCGCCGCCGTCCTCGTACTCGTAGAGTTCGGCGGTGGTCCGCGCCGCGCCGGGCATGGGACGGAAAGGGAAATTCGCCCTCACCCTCTCCAGTATCTCGGAGGCGGGGACCACGCGCTCCCGCGTCCAGTTGCGGTCCCCCTCCAAGGGCATGAATTCGATGAAGCGCAGGAGACGGCCGTGATGGCGCGCCCAGCGCGCGAGCGCCCCGACCTCGTCGTCGTTCATCCCCCGCATGACGACGGCATTGACCTTCAAAGGGGAGAAGCCCGCCTTCTCCGCCGCTTCCATCCCGCGCAGGGTCTCCTCCAGGCCGGGCCTGCGGTTGATCCGGAGGAAGCGCTCCGCGTCGAGGGTATCGAGGCTGACCGTCAAGCGGTCGAGCCCCGCCGCCTTGAGATCCCGGGCATGGCGCGGCAGGAGCATGCCGTTGCTCGTCATGGTCAGCTCCCGGATACCGGGCACTTCCTTGAGCATGCGCACCAGCTCCGGCACGCCCTTGCGCGCCAGAGGCTCCCCCCCCGTGATCCTCACTTTCTCCACCCCGCAGAGGGCCGCGACCCGGCAGACGCGGACCAACTCCTCGAAGGAGAGGATGTCGTCCTTGGGCAGCCAGCGGGGCTGCTCGGGCATGCAATAGACGCAGCGGAGGTTGCACCGGTCGGTCACGGAGACGCGCAGGGACCGGGCCACGCGGCCGTAGGCGTCGTTAAGAGGGGGAAAGGAAGGCGCCGCCATCGGGGAAGTATAGCATGGGCCGGCGCTTAAATGGATGACCTTGTCCACATCCGCAGCGCACAAAGTGCGCTGCGCGGTTTTTAGGCCGCGCCCGATGGGCGCACCTAATCACTGCGCGCCGCCGCCAGTTCGGCGGCCTCCTTGCGCTGGAGCTCGCGATACTCCTCGTAATAACCGCGCAGGCCCTCGAGGATCGCCTGGGCGAAGCGCGCCCGGGAGGATTTTTCCCGCAGAAGGGCCTCCTGCTCGGGGAGCATGACATAGGCGGACTCCGTCAAGATGGCGGGCATCTGGGTGAGGCGGCACAGATGCAGGTCGCCCCAGCGCAGAGCCTCGTCGGGCAGTCCGGCCAGCAGCCGCCGGGAGGAGGACTGGACGGCTTCGGCCAGGGGACGGCTCTGGGGATGATAGTAGAAAGTCATGTATCCGCGCGGGGAGGCGAAAGGGTCGTCGGTCACCGCCAGGGCGTTGTTATGCACGCTCACCAGGACGTCCCCGCGAGCCGACCTGGCCGCGAAGGGCCGCTCGAAAAGAGCGGGGCCCGCGCTGCTCGTCCGGGTCATGAAGACCTCGGCTCCTTCGGCCTCCAGGAGCTCCTTCAAGTCGAAGGCGAGCGCGAGATTCAAGTCCTGCTCCTGCGAGCCCATGGGCCCCCAGGCTCCGGAGTCCGGCCCATGCCCGGGGTCCAGGACGACTCTGCGGCCAGCGAGCGCCCTGTCGCCGACCAGGGGAGGACGCCGTATCTCCAGCACGAAGCGCCCTTTCTCGTAATACCCGTCGTAGCCCCAGCCCCGGCGAAGCCGCGTGTCGACTTCCAAGACGAGCGTCCGGGTCCCTTCCTGCCGCCAGCGGACCCCGGAGATCACGGGGTCCCCGGGGTCGAAACGGAGCCGGTCGAGCCGCTGTATCCCGCCGAAAAACCGAACTTCGAATCCTAGAGGTTCGGTATGCTGCCGTATCTCAAAAGGAATGTTCCTTTCCACTTGCACGCTCAACCGCACCGAGTCCGAGGACATGGTGGTATTCAGATATTTCCCCACCATCGCGTAGGCGGGAGGCGTGCCTTTGGGAAGGGAGAGCACCGAGGAGGCGTCCACCCAGCCCTCCAGCCCCGGCGCCAAAGAGACCCGGAGCCGGGGACCGGACCGGCCGCTGACGTTGAAGAGCGTCCCCGGCGGCTCGAAAAGGCTGTAGCCGCCCGCCTCCGATCGGACGACGCTCAGCCGCGCCGTGCTCACGACGACGGCGTAGCCGTCCGGCTCCATCGTGCTCAGGCGCCCGAGGCTCTTTGTCTTGAGCTTCCTGCGCGGCTCCCGAGTCCGGAGCTGGAAACGCACCGGCTCGTCCTTGAGCCTGATACCGGGCGCGATGCGGCAGAAGCCCTCGAATACCCCGGGCAATACCTCATATAGGGGTAGGTCCTCGCAGGCGCGCCGGACCTCGAAACTCCCCTCCGCCCCGGCCGGGCCCCGGACGCGTACGCTCACCTGGTCCCCTTCGGAGAGCGTCACATCCTCCTTGGGCTCGATGGCCAGGATGGGGTCCTCGGCGGGCAAGGGGTCGGGAGGCTCTCCGACGGTGACCGCCACCTCCGTCTCGACGCGGGCCCCCAGGAGGTCCGCCCGGTAGTGCAGTCGGAACGGACCGGTCGCCAGGTCCACCATGGCCAGGAAAGCGCCCTCGGGGCTCAGGCTCACCGAGGAGCCGTTGATCGACAGAGCGGAACCCGGCGAGGCGTTGCCGAAGGTGAAAGTCCTGCGGATATCCGGATACTTCGCCCCGGGCTTCGGCCAGACGATCTGCAGCCTGGGCGCCGCGGGGGGGACCC
>CAYHRV010000031.1:0-7607 GCA_964359165.1 uncultured Elusimicrobia bacterium | reverse complement strand
GCCGCAGCCGTTTCCAGCGCGCCTCCCCGTTGCCCCTCCAAAGGGGTTTCAGGGAGCGGGGCCGTCGAAAGGGTCTGCGCGAAAACCGCGCCGCCGAGCAGCCAGGACAACAGGTTCAGCATGGGATCATGGGCAAGGCATGGTATAAATATATGAGCGCGTTGAGGAAAAACGCGCAGCGTTTTTCTTCAACGCGGGAAAGGCAGGACGAAGAGCGTCAGGGCGGGCAGGACCCAGCGGCGCAGGATGGAACGCGCGGCCTCCAAGGGCCGCAGCCAGGCGCCCTTGGGGGAGGAGACGGCCCGGTCGCCGTATTTCTCCCGCGCTTGGACGGCCAGGGCCTCGGATTCGGCGACGATTTTATCAGGGTCCTTGAGCGCCTCGTCGAGCGCCGCAAGGGCCTTGGGCTCGCGGATGAGGCCGGCTCCGACCTCGTGGGAGCCGTACCCCCCCATGACCCCAGCCGTCTCGCGGACGATCTTCTCGAGGAAGAGGGTGTAGCCGTCCGGGAGGCGTCCGAAACGCTCCAGCATGGTCTTGGCCATGCGCTCGATGAGCACGGCGAGCTTCCCGGTGGTATGCGGAGCGGCCATGGAAGTTCCGGACATGGTCTGATAAAGAGGCTTGCCCTTCCAGAGAACGGTGGTCGCGGCGTCTTTCATGGCCTCGGCCAGGCGCGTGCTCAATGCCGATACGATCTCGTAGGGATTGGGCAGGCCGAACTCCACGGCTCCGCCGAAGTCGACCCAGGAGAGGTCCAGCTTGCCCCGGTCCCCGCGGGAGGAGTAGAAGGCCAGCTCACCCTTCTTGTCCACCGCGCCGATGCGCAGGGCCAACGCCGCGTTGGCCGGGGAGCCCACCGTCCCCTCCCGGGGCCCCTCGTTTCCGGCCGCGGCCACGACCGTGATGTTCTTGAGGCGGAGCTTATTGACCAGCAGGCTCAACGGGTCATCGGGGTTCCCGGGCCCGCCGAGGCTCATGTTGACGATGATCGGGGTCTTGAGCGGGTCCGCGACCAGGCTCGCCGCCCATTCCATGCCGGCCATCACCGTGACATCGCTGCCGCCGTTCGCCCCGAGGACTTTGCCGATCGCGAAATCCACTCCGGGCGCCATGCCAACATAGGGAGACCCGTCCACGGCGCGAGCGCCCACGATGGCCATCCCGTGCGTCCCGTGGCCGACGCTCTCCGTCTCCACCTCTTCCGCTCCGCCCTCCCCGCTGAAATTGCGCTTGAACTTGATCCGGGAGGATTCGATGGCCGGGTGCGCGGTGTCTCCCCCCTCATCGAGGTAGGCGACGAGCACGCCGCGCCCGGTCAGACCTTCCTTCTCGCGGATGGCGGGCATCCCGGAGGAGGGTCCCGTGTCGTGGATGAGCCGCCAGACCGGCTTGGCGCGCCGCACGCGGAAGCCCCGGGACTCCATCTCCGCGGTGAACGCCGTCAGTTTGGTGTCCGGGACGTTGACCCAGAGAGCCTGGGCGATGGGCATGGCGACCTGCGGCGCCGCGTCGAAGCGCTTGAGAGTCTCCGCGTCCAACCCCAAGGAAGACACCTCCGCCAGGGAGGAGGTGGCCTCGCCGCGGAAATCCCGGAATTTCTCGATGCGCGGAGCGCTCATCCCCTTCTTGGCCGCCCTCCGAGGCAACTCGACGAGCACATGGACCGGACCCAGCCGAGGGTCAACGCCCGGCATCCCCGCCCCGCTCTTATCCGGCACGGGCGAAGGCATGTCGAGCGGGATATTGAGCAGGTGGGCCAGGAGAGCCGTCATCTCCCCGAGCGCCCCGGGCTTATTGACGGAAGCCTTATGCTGCTGGACGAAATCGGCGATGACCTTGCGCAAAGTCCCTTCCCGCATCCTGGCGAGGAGTTCCTTCTTGCCGGCGGCGGTCTTGAAGAAGCGGAAGATGGTGCGCGTCAGCGCGAAGTTCTGCGGGCCCGCCGCGGCCAGCAGGCTGAGGATGGCCTCGTCGGAAACGGCCGCGGGGTTGGCCGCGGCGGTCTCAGCGAGGGACGCGGCGGAAAGGTGCCGGATATTGCCCCGTTCCTTTTCGTCGCGGACGCGGCTTCCCAAGGCGTCGGAGGACTCGGCTGAGGAACGGGCCCCAAGCTGGCCCAGGAGCCAGACGGCCGAGAAGCGGATCTTCTTATCCTCGCTGCGCGTCTGGGCGGCGATCTTCGAGACCCCGGAGCCGTCCCCATGGCGGGCCAGGACATACGCCGCGTACATCCCGACATCGGCCCGCGGGCCGGCAAGGGCCTTCCTAAGGAGCTCGTCGGCGGCATAGCTCGGCGTCTCGGCCAGAGCCAGGAAAGCGACCTGGCGGACCCTCCCGTCGGCGTCACCCAACGCCGCCTCGGACAAGGCTTGGACCGCCTCGGGAGCCTTCAGATTGAGGAGAGTGAAAGCCGCGTAGAGGCGGACCAGCCAGGCTTCGTCCTTTAGCGCGGAGAGCAAGCCCGGGAGCTCGGCGCCGCGGACCTCGTTGAATTTGGCGGCCATCGCCTTGCCGGCCGCGTCTCCCGCCTCTCCCCGGGTCGGACCCTCCTCTTGGGGATCGGAGGGCGCCTCCGGATGCCCCTCCCCCTTCCCCGGAACAAGCCGCCCGAGCTCGGCCTTCTTGGCCTCCTCGGCGGCGTCATAGACGCGGTCCTCCGCGTCGAGAACGGCCTGCACCCGTCCGATCCATTGATAGGCCGCCGGCGCCGCTGCCGCCGGAGCGGCGGCCAGCCCCACCGCGGCCAGAACGGTCCGCGCCAGCCGCGCGGGAGCGCGCAGAAGGGCGGAACCGAAGCTCCGGGCGGCCAGGTTCACCGCGGCAAGGGCGTCCACGAAGCCGGCGCCTTGGAAGAAGACCGGCACGCGCATGTCCACGGAAGAGGCCATGAGGATCATCTTGACCGAGAAGGGCAGATTCTCCATGAAGGCCTGGTAGGCCGCGGTCCCGGCCGCGGCGCCCAGCTTGACGCTCTGCTTGACGAGCAGGGCGATCCCGGCGATCATGGGGTTGGACATCGAGGTGCCGGACATGCGGGTATGCTTGCCGTCCGCGGCGTCGGAAGATCCGGGCGCCATGTCCTTGGATTTGGCCGACTCGATCCCGTGCTCATAGACGTCCTTGACGCCCGGGGGAGTGGTAACGTCCCCTCCCAGGGCCGTGATCTCCGGCTTCAGGCGCAGGCGCTTCATCGAGAAGCGCCCGTCCAAGGCCGGGCCCACCGACGAATAGAAGGCGATCTCCGGCTCCTTGTCCTCGAGGCTCTTGGCCGCGGCCGCCACCGAGATCATGTTCACGCCGACCGAGGGCTGGCTAAGCGTGCGGTTGAAGGGTCCCGAGTTGCCCGCCGACCCCGTCCCGATGGGGGATTCCCCGGCCGAGTTCTTCTGGCGCATGAGATTGGAGAAGAACTCCGCCAGAGGCGCGTCGGACCCTCCGGGGCTGCCCAGGCTCAAGCTCACCACGTCCGCGCCCCACTTCATCGCGTCGACCGCCGCGGCCATGATGTCCCCGTCCGAGGCGCCGAAACCTCCCTGCGAGAAGACCTTGCCCATGCGCCCGAGAGCCTTGGGGGCCATCCCCTTATAGACGGTCCCGTTGGCGTAGGAGATGCCGGCCTTGTGGGTGCCATGGCCGATCCAGTCCTCGGGACCCTCGTTGACGAAGTCCACGGATTCCATCACCCGGTCGGCGAAATCAGGATGCGTGGTGTCGAGGCCCGTGTCGATGTCGTAGATCCGCCCACCCTCCCCCTGGACGCGCAGCTTCCAGACCTCGGTGACGTTCTGGATGTCCGCGCTCTCGATGAGATGGAGCGTGTAGCCCCCCCGCGAGGCCTCGAGCCTCATGCCGGCGGTGTCCGCGTAGCGGCGGAAAGCCCGGGCATGAGTCTTGAGGACACTGATATAGGCGCGGTTCTCCCCCACGTCCGCCCCGAAGAGATGGCGTATCTTGAGCCCGGCCTTGGCGAAGCGCCCGATCTCCTCTTGAGAGAAGCCCATCGAGCGCAGGGTCGCCTCCTGCGTCTTGGGCCCGTCCAGGTCCAGGTTCGTCCGAGACCGGGCGATGGAGGCGCCTCCCTGGGGCTTGAGCCAGAGTTGGACGCGGGACTCCACCTTCCGCGCGACGAGCACATGCCCGCCCTCCGCGAGATCCACGCGCTGCACCCGGAAGGAACCACCGTCGGCCGAACGCCAATAGCGCAGGAGCTTCTCGACGGTCTCGACTCCGGGGTCCCCCTCCGCGAAGGGAAGCAGGGCCGCTCCCCGGTCCTGCAGTCCCTCGAAGAGCTTTCCGATGAGATCGGTCACTCCCAGCCCCTTGAGGCGGGTGAGGGCGGTCTGCATGTACATCTGCGCGATCACGGCGCGGATGCCGTCTTGCGTCCGTGCCGAGGCGCCCCGGACGCCCGCTCTGTCTACCAAGGACTGCAAACGCCGCCCTCCCTCGGTCCCGGGACGCAGTCCCTCGGGCCCCATCCCCCGGACGCTCTGGGAGAACATATAGATCTCGTCGATGAGCCCCAGCGCGTCGGCCATGCGCTTATCCTCGAGCGAACCGGCCGCGGGCAAGGAGGAGAACGAACCCGGAAGGACGACCAGGCGATAGCGGCCGGCCGAGGGAACCCCTTCGGGGAGCGTCCCCGCGTTCAAGCGGGCCTTCCCTCCGGAGAGCTCGTCGAAGGTGCGGGCATCCTGGACCTCCTGCAGGCCCCAGGACCGCTCGGAGGCTTTCACGCCGGAGGCCCGGGCCCCGGCCTCGGGACCGACGATCAGGACTTCATAGGGATGCCCCAGCCTCAGCGAGATCTGCGCTTCCTTGAGCACCCGTTCGAGGACGCCGACGCGCAGAGAGCTCAGGCGGCTGCTCGGGAGCCACTCGCCCAGCCGGGCCCGGGCCTCGGCGCCCGCGGTGTCGAGGAGACGGGCGGCCAGCGACCTTCCCGGGGGCGGAGCCCGTCCATGATCCGCTTCGTAATGCGAGAGCTCGTGCTTGAGCACCCAGCGGAATATCCGCGGACTGCGCGCGAGTTCGGGCCGGACGTAGATGGAGTCCCCGTGGGTCATCCCCAGGGAGAAGCGAGTCCAACGGCCCATCGAGGGGCGGTAGGTCTTGAGCATCCCCTGGCCCGGGGCGTTGCCCAGGAGCCCGGAGACCACGCTCGGATGGAGGTCCCAGCCGGTGAGTTCCTTGCGGGCGGCGCGCCAGAACTCGGCTTCGCTGACGCCTTTGCCGCGCGACATGACCGCGGTGAAGACGGCCATGTCCCAGGCCGTCCAGCCCGCGGCCCACGCGGCGGCGGCGCCGAACACGGCGGTCGCGGCCTGGAACGCGGACTGCAGGATGGAGGCCGCCGCGGAGACTGCCCCGACTGCGGAGACTGAGAAGAGAGCGGGGATGGCCAGGGAGGCCGCGGCCGAGACCGCGATCGTGGCCACCAAGGCCCCGGCGGACAAAGCGGCCACCACGGCGGGAAACAGCGCGGAGCGCAAGCGAGGCTGCGGCACGCCGGCAGCCGCCGGGACTTTGTTCCCGGCGGATTCCGGCGCTTTGTTTTCTGATGTGGGAGTTAGGCCGTTGCGGGGACTAGACAATCCCGACCCGAAGGGAATCGCCGCCACAAGCCCAGATCCCTCGACGGAAGTCCGGGCTTGCCCGCCCCCCGCGTGCAGATCGAAATCATCGGAAGCGGTCCGGAGTTCGGCTTCCGAGCCGGCCCCGCGCCCGGGACTCCCTATCAAGGAGGGCAAGCCCAGCGACTGAAGGAGCGTCCGGCTCTCCCGCGCTTCGGCGACCGGCTCCGCCGCCATCGGCGGAGTCGCGTTCTTCCCGGTTCTTCCTGTTTCCACTTCGGACATTTGCTTCGCCTTTGGCGAGGCCTGCGCGGGCCCGAAAGGGCCCGCGGCCCGCGGGCCGGAGGCCTTTGTTTCGATGGGGGCGGCTGATGCCGCCGGGCGGGCCGCTTGAACCTGGGATGCCGAGGGGGCCGCGGCCAAGGGGCCGCGGTCCTCGGAGCGCGGCCGTTCTCCTCTCGCGAAGGGGGCCGCGAGCCGCCCGGGAACAAAGGCGGCGACGGGCAAGGACGGGAGCGCGGTAGCGGGAGAAAGCGTCATCCGCCCCAGGTCCCCCGGGACCGCGCTCACGCCTATCCTAGGCCCGGCGAAGCCGGGAATCGCCTGACCGATCTGGCCGGTCTGGACCTGCATGGGAGCCTGCTGGGCGAGCGCCTGATAGACGCCCGGACCGGGCGTGGCGACCAGGAGAGAGGCCGAGAGGAGGGAGGCGAGCGTTTTTTGGAATCCCATGGCGTCTGCTATGTTTTTAACAGGACTGGAGAGGGGCGTGCGGTGTCCAAGGACCCGGGAAGAGGGAGGGAATGGTCCTGGACCGGCCTAGGTCCAATGACTCAGGGGTCAGCGGATGATGGGGAGGTCGGAGCCGTTGTGTCTGTCCACGTCCGGAGAGACTTCCGGCTCCGGTATGTCGGCGCGCTCCTTGCGCCGGAGCTTTCGCTCCTTGCTCGTCGGGATGTCCATGTCCTCGCCGCCCTTGCGATGGAGGATGCTGGTGGCGCCGATGCGGAAAGGCGCGGCAAGGCCCACTGACACGATGAAGGTCTGTCCGGCCATGGCCCCCTTGGCCTTCATCTCGCCGCTGGTGAAAAAACTCCACCAAGTCCCGTCCCGCTGGGCCCCCAGGATGAGCCGGGCCTGGCTGGGCTCCGGGATGCCGCTGGCGTCCCCGACGATCGGATTCGGACTCACCAACGAGGTGTTCCAAAGAGACTCCAGGCGTCCGGCCACCGACCCGATGATGCGGTTATAGCCTACGCCCAGGAAAGGAGTCCATTTGCCGTACATCTTGCTCAAAACGGCGTTGAGTCCGAAACTTCGCACGTCCCATTCCAGCCGCCCCTTATTAACGCTGTCGGCGTAGAGGGAGCCCGGGACGAACTCCACGTTCTTGAACTCGTTGGTGAAGTTGAAATATCCGAAGACATGGTTATAGGCGAAGGTGACGCTCAAGAGCGGGTCTTCCTCTCCGCCGTAAAAATGCTTGCGCAAGGCCGCTCCCAGGGTATTGCTCTGGCCATCCCCCGTGGTGGTGGGAGAGAGCCTGTAGTTCTTCGGGGTGGTCATGTCCACGGCCCGGAAGCCCAGGTCCATGCGGCCGGGCAGGCCCAAGCGCATGTGCATGGTAAGGTTGGGGAATTTCATCTCGCTGGGAAGCATGCCCGCCGGGTCGTTGGCCGCGAGGGTGGCGACATGCATGGGCGGGAAACGGGACTTGTCGAAGGGCAGATAGCCGACGCCGAGGCTGAGGTCCGGCTGCATGCGCCAAGGCTTCATCTCGTTGGGAGGGTCGAAGGTGGAGCCGGCGTTGAAGGCGAGGCCCTGGGCGGTCTGTTGGGTCAGCCAGCCCATGATGCCGGTGAAATCTTCCGCCAAGCTGACGGCGGACGCGCGCGCGGGGAGGAGCCCGAGGAGGACCCAGACCGCCGCCGCCAGCCAGCTCTTCGCGGAGCCGCGTCCGGAGAGTTTCGGCATATTATGGGTCCGAGTGGATTTTAGAATAAAAAAGCCTCCGGCGGGAGATTCCGATGG
>CAYHRV010000030.1:0-19749 GCA_964359165.1 uncultured Elusimicrobia bacterium | reverse complement strand
CCTTCCTTCCGCCATCTCCTCCCCCCGCTTCATCGCGCCATCGTCCCCGGCGAAAGGCCGGGCCGCGGCCCCCGCTGCGGTCTCCGCTGCCCCAGCCCCGCTGTCCGCTGCAGCGGGCGTCGACGTACGGAATTTCTCTCAGACCCCTGCCCCGGACTCTCCCTCCCCCCGCGAGTCCCTGGAGACACTTACCGAGACTCTTGCGGAGGCCTCGGATGATTCCGGGCGTCAGGCATCCTTCTCCCGTTTCTTCCATGGCGAGAAACCTGCCCTATCCCTTTCCTCGCCGGAGCCCGGGACGGCCGGTGAAACGCGCACCGGCCTCGCCGCGGCGGGGCTTTCGGCCCCCTCGGTCGAAAAACTCGAAGGCATCGCCAAGGACTCCTCCCTTTCCGAGACGGAGCGCAAGGAAGCCGTCTCCTCCATCGCGAAGGCGGGGGGGGAGGAAGCCAAGGCCGCGCTTGGGCGCGTCGCGGAGCACGCCCCGAAAGGAGGAGCCGCCGAGTACGAGGTCCATCGCGCGGCTCTGCGCGCGCTCGCCCTCGGCTTCAACGAGGTGCGCAGCCTGCGCCCCATCACTCCGGAGCACGCCAAGAGCATCCTCGAGCGCCTGACCCAGGACAAGCCGGAACTCGCGTTCTTCGACTACGACGATACGCTGGCCGAATGGGCCAAGCCCGCCTCCCCGGAGATCGGCGCCGCGCTCAAGGCGGCTTCCGATGCCGGCGTGGAGACCTCCATCCTCACCGACAGGCCCGACCAGTCCGAGTCCGGCAAGGGACCGGCCACCATCCTGGAGTCGCTCGATACCCTGACCCCCGCGCAGAAAGCCGCCATCACGCTCCAGTCCTCGCGCGGCACGCGGACTCTGATGTTCGATCGCGCCGGGAAGCCGGCGCTCATCCGCCAGGAGGACGTCCGCTGGGATGACGCCGAGAAGGCCGCCATCCGGGAGGCCGCCCAGTCGGTCTGGGCCCGCTTCGGCAAGCAGGAATTCCCCTCCGGCAGCGGCACGGTCGACAACCTGAGCGCCTACTCCTATTCCCTCTTCCTACCCCTGGGCCTCTCCCGGGAGCAGGTCCGCGAGGCGGCCGCGCTCATGGAGAGCGTCCTCAAGGCCAAGGGAATCGAACGCGAAGTGGCCGGACGCCTGGCCAAGAAATCCTCCGACCCCGCCTATCTCAATGTCTCCAAGGTGGATAAGTCCATCGGAGTCCTGGGGATGCGTTCGCGCCGGGGGCTCATGGGCCGCCTGCGCGACCTGGCCAAACTCGGGTTCTCCGGCTCCGGCCTGCAAAAAGCCGCGCGCCTGCTCGAGCGCATCCCGGGGAAGGCGGTGGCGGCCTCCAAGACCCTGGTCGTGGGCGACCAGTTCTTCGACGCGCGCACCGTGGACAAGGACATGCTCAAGGGCGCGCCGGGCGCCCTCGCCCTCTCCGTGGGCGGGGCCGCGGACCCGCGCCTCGACAACGTCTTCGTCTGGCCCTCGGAAGGCGCGCGGGGCTCCCTGGAGATCCTCGGCGCCCTCGGGAGCAACGCCCCGAGCGGGATGGACAAGAAGGCGATATTCGGGCTCTTCGCCCAGCGCACGGTCTCCATCGGGGTGTTCATCCTCACCAGCATCGCCTACCCCTTCCTCGCAGTCCCGGCCGTCGGCTGGGCGGGCTACGGGGCGCTCATGGCCCTGGGACCCCTGGCCGCCATCGCCACCGGACCCCTCAACGGCCTCCTCGTGGACCGGCTCTCGGCGCGCAACGCCATGGCGCTCAACACCCTCATCCGCGTGGTCCTCAATCTCGCCCTGCCCCTCTTCACCCTGGCGGGCATCCTCAACTTCTGGACCCTGCTCATCGCCTCCTTCGCCAACGGCTGGCTGCTCTCCTCGGTGATGACCACCGAGGGCGCCTATGTCAAGAAGCTGGCCGGGCCGAAATACGTCGGCGCCGTCAACGGCCTGACCTGGATGAATTACCTGGGCATCCAGGTCGCCCTGGGACTCATCGTGGGCGTGGGCTCGCTCATAGACCAGTGGGACCCCAACATCGCCTTCTACCTTTCCGCCGCGGCCCACGCCGTCCTGGTGCTCCCCATCGTGTGGTTCACGATGCCCCGGACCGCCCCCAAGCCCTCCGGCTTGGGGGCGCGTAGCCCATCTACAAAGAACTTCCTTTCCTCCCGATATGATTCAGCCGTTTCGTTCGTCAAAAAGTATTGGAAGGAGGCTCTCCTGCTCGCCGCCTCCGCGGCGCTCTATGCTTATTCTGCTCCCCTGATCGCCTTCCTGGGCACAGCGGTTTCCGTGCCCGCCGCGGTGGCCGGCCTGCTCAAATCCACTCTCCCCATCGCCGGGGCTCTCCTGTATTGGGTCTCCCGCACCGAGGGCTTCCGCGACCTATGGAACGGCACCGGGCGCGAGCCCTCGGAGGAGGAGAAGGCGCTCGAAAGGCGCATCCACGAGCACCAGGCGGACATCGTGATGATGGAGGCGGAGCTCAAGCGCCTGGAGAGCGAAAAGGCGGCGGGCTGGGAGGAGGAGGCCCGGCGCCTGGGCTCGGAGATCGCATCCAAGCAGGCCGAGAGCCGGGGCCTCTCGGGAGAGCTCCATCGCAGCCGCACCCGCCTGCGCTCGGCCATGCTCTTCATCGCGCTCTCGGCGCTCCTGCTCTACCCCCTGCAGTATTTCAGCCTGCCCCTCATCGCGGAAGTCCTGGTGGGGAAGGTGGGCAAGGGTCTGCTCCTGGGCAATCTCCTGGGCTCCCTCTTCTTCGGCAACCTCATCGCCAACTCGGCGCAAGCCCGCCTGCCCGACATCCGCCTGCCCCTCATCGGGCGCGTGCCCATCCAGCGCTTCATCCAAGCCGGAGTCACCCTGATGGCCGGGGTGTGGGTGTTCACCCGCCTCATGCCGGGAAGCCTCCTGGCCGCGGGAGCCGCCTCACTCGGCGCGGCCGCGCTCATCGCCTTGGCCGGCCGCCTGACCAACCGCGGCTGGATCAAGCTCTTCGGCGCAGGATTCGCCGCGATCTGGCTCCCCGCCGCGGTCTGGGCCTTCCCGACCCTCCTGCCCTTCCTCTCCGTGCCCGCGGCCATGATGATCAGCCTGCTCGCCATCGGCATGTTCTACGGCCCGGCCTTCGTCGCCCTCACCAGCTACTTCCAGGCCAACGCGAAGCAAGGGAACATGGGCCGCCTCATCGGAGCCCAGGGGTCCTTCTTCAACAGCGCCGTCTCCCTGGGCTATGGACTCATCAGCATGGCGGCCGCTCTCATGAGCCCGGCCTTGCCCTCGCTGCTGGCCGTCATCGGCGCGGCGGCGGCGATCGGAGGGGTAGCCTTCTGGTTCGCTCCCCGATACCTCCCCGGCCTGCCCGCGACCATGACGGAAAAGAAGTCTTAATTTTCTATACTCGCCTCATGTCTTACGAGCTCCTAGGCAACCCCCTCAAGGCCTATTTGAGCGCGCTCTTCGCCTTCCTGGCCGTCCTTGCCGCGCTCCTTCTGGCGCGGCGCCTGCTCTTGGCGCGCCTGCGCGCCATGGCGGAGAAGACCTCCACGGACCTCGATGATTTCCTGGTCTCCCTGCTGGGCATGATCCGCGCGCCGGAATATTATCTTCTCGCCTTCTACCTCGCCTCCAGAAGCCTGGCGCTGGGGGACGGTTTCGCGAAAGCCCTGGGCATGGCATTCATATTCATACTCTCCTTCCGGGCCGCCACTCTGCTCCAGGCGTCGGCCGATTACGGATTGCGCAAGGCCTTGGGCGCCTCGGCGGCCGACGCATCCGCGACCGGGGCCGTGCAGGCCCTGCGGACGGGCCTGCATGTCCTCATCTGGCTCGGCGCGGGAGTGTTCGTCCTCGACAACCTCGGCATCAACATCTCCACCGTGGTCGCGGGATTGGGCATCGGCGGAGTGGCCGTGGCGCTGGCCTCCCAGCACATCCTGGGAGACCTCTTCTCCTCCTTCGTGATACTCATGGACAAGCCTTTCCGGGTCGGGGACTCGATCCAAATAGACGACATGACCGGAGGCGTCGAGCACATCGGCTTCAAGACTACCCGGGTGCGCAGCCTCGGGGGGGAACTCCTCGTCTTCCCCAACAGCCTGCTGACTTCGGCCCGGTTGAGGAACTACGGCCAGATGCGCGAGCGCCGGGTGCTCACGCGCCTGAGGCTGGTCTATCAGACCCCCGCCGCCCGACTGCGCCGCGTCCCGACCCTGCTCAAGGAGCTGCTTGCCCGCGAGAGCGCGCTCCGCTTGGACCGGGTCCATTTCGCGGGTTTTGAATCCTCAAGCCTGGATTTTGAGCTCGTCTATTTCGTGCTGAGCCCGGACTACGGCGTCTACATGGACGCTCAGGAACGGCTCGGCTTCGCGATCCTCGAGGCCTTCGAAAAAGAAGGACTGGAGTTCGCCTATCCCACGCAGACGGTCCGCCTGGCGCCGAAGGCGGGAACGCCCGACCCGATCAAGGAGCCCTGATGGTCGCCGAGAACGCAGACACCCTGAAAGGGAAGACACTCCTCGTCGTCGGCTCCGGCACGGTGCGCAAGCGCTTCGTCTTCCAAAAGCTCAAATCCCTCGACCTCCGCCTCGTCCTGCTCAATCAGGAGAACAACTGGGCCGCCCGCTACGCCGACGAGTTCATAGAGGCGGACACCTACGACCACGCCCAGTGCATCGCCAAGGTCGAAGAGCGGCTCAAGAGCGTCCCCATCGATGGCGCCCTCACCTTCTGGGAGAACGACATCCCGCTCTGCGCCGCGCTCTGCGAACGCTTCGGCTGGGTCGGCCATTCCCTGGATTCGACGCTCAACGCGCGCAACAAACTGCGCACCCGCAAGACCCTGGACGCCGCCGGGCTCTCCGCGCTCTCGGTCCCCTACGCGCAGGTGCGCACCACCGAGGAACTCGCCGATTGCGCCCAGAAACTTGGTTTTCCCTGCGTGCTCAAGCCCGCCTGGGGGTCGGCGAGCCAGTTCGTGGTGCTCCTGGAGGACATCGAGGAGGCCAAGAACGCCTTCGAATACATCCAGGCGAACATCGGACCGAAATTCGACCCCATCTACACCTACGGCACGGAGCTCCTCATCGAGAAGTTCCTGCCCGGGGCCGAGGTGGACGTGGAACTGCTCATGCAGGGGGGAGAGCCCCGGTTCCACGCCTTCAACGACAATTTCCCGACGGCCGCCCCCTTCTTCGTGGAGACGGGAGACGCCATGCCCTCGCGCCATGAGGACTCCGACCTCGACGCCGTGCTCGACCTGGCCGTCCGGGCCGTCACCGCGCTCGGACTCAAGGACGGCGCCCTGCACGTGGAGGCCAAGATCGCCCCGGACGGTCCGCGGCTCATCGAAGTCAACGCCCGCATGGGCGGCGACTATCTCGGCGACTGGGTCCGCACGGTCTGGGGCGTGGACTTGGTCGAGGAGGCGGCCCGCATCGCCTTGGGGATGAAGGTCTCCCCGCCCAAAGCCAAGGAGCCCAAGACCCACTTGGTCGGAAAATACATTATCCCCGCCTCCTCCGGCGTTATCACGGGGATCGTGTCCCCCGCCGAACGCATCGACCCCGAGAGGATCCACAACATCACCCTCCTCAAAGAGGCGGGCGACGCCGTGCTGGTGCCGCCGGAAGGCTTCGAGGAGATCGGCTGGGTGGTGGGACGGGGGAACACCTACGCGGAGGCGGAATTCAACCTCGACGAGGTGCTCAAGCAGGCGCAGGTTACCATCGCCCGCTTCGACTCCACCTCCTCGATCGGCAAGACCCGGCGGCGCAACCGCTTCAACGCGGCCAAGGTCGCCCGGCGGCGCATCCTCCAGTCCGCGCGCATGGAGAAGATCCGCGGGCTGGACACCGCGGCCATGAAGAGCCTCCACGTGGGCATCCTCTGCAACCGCTACGAGGAGACGCGCTCGGCCGATTCCGAGGCCCCGGGAGCGGCCGACCCCTCGGAGGCCGCCGTCCACCAGGACCTGACCTCCGTCGGTCTCAACATCCAGAAGGCCCTGGAGTCCCGCGGCCATAAGACGGTGTTCTTCGACATGAACGAGACCCCCCTGCCCTTCGACAAGATCGCCGAGTCGAACGTGGACGTGGTCTTCAACGTCTGCGAGCGCATCAACAATTCGAGTCTCTTGGAGCCGCACGCGGCCGCCATCCTCGACTGCCTGGGCGTCCCCTACACGGGCTCCAATCCCCTGACCCTGGCTCTCTGCATCGACAAGATCAAGGTCAAGAAGATGCTCGAGCATTACAGTCTTCCCACCCCCCGCTTCGATTACGCCTTCGACAAGGACGATCCCATACGCGACGACCTCCGCTACCCCCTCATCGTCAAGCCGGCCAACACGGACAATTCCATCGGCATCTCGAATAAGTCCGTGGTCACCAGCCTGCGGGAGCTCAAGGACCAGGTGGCCGAGATACTCGAGAAGCACCGGCGCCCGGCCCTCATCGAGGAGTTCATCGAGGGCGACGAGGTGGATGTGAGCATCCTGGGCAACGAGGAGCGCGTGAAGGTGCTCCCGCTCTCGCGCTCCGTCTTCGACGGGCTCCCCGCGGGGGTCTGGCACATCTATCCCTTCCAGGCCAAGTGGTCGGAGGACTCGGTCTACAAGAACATCCGCACCGAGCGCCCGGCTCTTTACTCGCAGAAACTCACCGCTCTCATCTCGGAGATCTGCCTGGACGCCTTCAACATCTTCGACTGCCACGATTACGCGCGCGTCGAGGTCCGCGTCGACAAGGCCGGCAACCCCTACATCCTGGAGATCAACCCCAACCCCTCCATCAACATGGGCGACTGCGTGCCGGCCTGCGCCCAGATGACCGGGCTCAACTACGAGGACTTCATCGAGGAGATACTGCGCGAGACCGTCCTGCGCTACCGCGAGCGCCCGCCCTATTTCCACCTCCAGAGCTCATTGGTGTCGTTGTAGGGGAAGATGCTCCCATGGCCTTGATCATGGTCGCCGAGGACACGCCCGAGATCGCCCAATTGGTCAAGCTCATCCTTCAGGCCCGCGGGCACCAGGTCGTGACCGTGCCCGACGGCCTGCAGATGGTCGAGAAAGCCAAGGACTGGAAGCCCCACCTCATCATCGCGGACATCATGATGCCCGGCACCTACGGCACCGCGGCCTACAAAGCCCTTCAGGAGGACCCGACCACGGCCGCCATCCCCGTGGCATTCCTGACGGCCGTCCCCCTCGATCAGGCCCGCAAGCTGGTCTCGGAAGGTCCGCGGGTCCGCCTCCTCAAGAAGCCGGTCGAGATCCCGGTCCTCATGAAAGCCGTCGAGGACCTCCTCTCTCCCAAGGCCTAAGACCCCGGGTCGATCCCTGGTGGGAAGGCCCTACACCCGCTCGAAACGCGGGATGGAGATCACAAAAGAGGCTCCGTGTCGGGGGCCGGCGCTCTGGGCTTCGATGAAGCCGCTGTGGTTCTGGAGTATGCGCAGGGCGGCGCAGAGGCCCAGGCCGGTGCCGCCCTTCTCTGATTTAGTGCTGAAAAAAGGTTCGAAAACGCGTCCCATCACCTTGGGGTCTATGCCCTGGCCCGAATCCTTCACGCTCAACTCGAAGAAATCCAAGGATTCACCCGATTCCGCCCACCAGGCCGCCTTGCGCACGGGCCGCATGCCCAACTCCAGCGTCCCTCCCTGGGGCATGGCCTCCAGCGCGTTCTGCACGAGAGCGAACACCGCCTCCTGCAGGAGCGTCTTATCCCCGATGATGCGGGCGCGGCGGCCCAGACCCGTCATCTTCAAGCGGACTTTCTGCCGGACCATGAGGGCGTGCGCGGTGCGAAGGGCCGCCTTGACGCACTCCCGCAGATCAAGAGGCTCCAGCAAGGTGTCCTCGACACGGCCGGCCCTGAGCAGTCCCTTGAGTATTTCGGCGCAATGGAGCACCTCGCCGCGGATCTCCTCGGCCTCGGGCGGGGAGCCCGGTTGTTTCGAACGGATCAGCAGGGTCTCGGCGTTCACCTGGATGGAGGTCAGGGGCCCCTTGATGCGATGCGCGATCTCTCCGGCCAAGCGGCCCATCGTCGCAAGCCTCTCCATGTCCAGGAGCTTCTGCCGGTAGGCTTTTTCGTCTTCCACGTGCACCTGCTGGGCGTCCTGCGACAGTATCCCCGCGAGGAAAGCCATCACCCATAGGAAGGGGATCCTCAGCCAGAATCCCGCCTCCTGCGGGAGGCCCTGCTGGGGCTGCCAGGATGAGAGCAGGTAGAACACCGTGGCGAAGAGGGCTACCAGGAAGCACTGGCGCAGATTCCTCAGGAGCGCCGCGCCCAGGATGATGATGAAATAGGCGAGATAGAGGTCGGATTGCGGATTCTGGCTCCAATAGAGGGTCAAGGACGCCAGTAGCACATCCGCCAGCAGAAGTAGGGCTTGAACGATGTTTTTCCCGAGCCGCTCGACCGGCGCCAGGCGGATGAAGGCCAGCAGGCCGACGAGAGAAGCGCTCAATGACCCGAATTTCACGCTCCACCACGGGGTGTCTTGCTTCTGATAATAAAAGAAAAGGAGCAGCAGGACCGTCAGAAGTCCCTGGAAGACAGCGTAGGTGCGCTTCTGCTCCGGAGCCACGGAACGGCTACTTCCCGGGCGCGGCGCGGGGCTCGAAGCGGTAGCCGCGTCTGGGCACGGTCTGTATCATGGCCGCGCCGCCGCCGAGCTTCTTGCGGAGGTTCTTGATGTGGGTGTCCAGGCTGCGGGAAGAGACCGCCATGCCGTAGGAGGAGGAATTCTCGATGAGATAGGTGCGGGAGAGCAATTTGCCCGGGCTCGAGAGGAGGAGCCTGAGCACCTCGAACTCCCGGGGCTGAAGGCGCAGGGCCTTCCCCTTGAAGACCGCTTCCCCGTCCGCGGGATCCAAGCGCACTCCTCCAGCCTGGAGTATCCCTCCTTGCGTCGGGAGGCTGTTCCTGCGCAGGGCCGCTTGGATCCGCGCCAACAACTCCAGGGCGCCGAAGGGCTTGGTGATGTAGTCGTCGGCCCCGAGATTGAGGCCCAGGACCTTGTCGCTCTCGCTGGAGAGCCCCGTCAGCATGATCACGGGGATCTTCGCGGTCCCTGGGTCGGATTTTAGCTCCTTGAGGACAAGGCGCCCGTCGGCCCCCGGCATCATGACATCCAGGAGGACTATGTCGGGATGCCGGGCCCGGACCTCCGCCAGCGCCCGTTCGGGTTTGTCGAGATGGACGAGGTCATACCCTTTCTCCAGAGACAGGACTTTCCGGACAGCCTTCTCCACCAATGGGTCATCCTCGACGAGCAAAACCCGGGGCACAGGAGGATTATACCAGTAATTCACAGTTTCCCCGCGAGTCGAACACACATAGAACAGGCCTCCCGGCTATCCTATGGGTGGAGGCCGAGCAATGACCGAGACTTGTCGCCCCTATTTCGGAGCCCGCCGGACCCGCATGGCTCGGCACCGCGGGTCTGCGGGCTCCGTTCTTCTTGAGACCATCATCGCCATCCTCATCCTCAGTACCGTGTCCCTGGCCTTGGTGGCTCTGCTCCAGAAGGCCATGGTGGTCTCCTTGCGCGCCCGGGAGCAGGCCGCGTGCGGCCGCATGGTGCAGTCCGGCTTCTCGCGCTTGAAGAACATCGACTTCTACTATCTGTTCGCGGCCGATAGCAGTCAGGCCAACTACGGCCTCCAGGCCTCCCATCCCTATCTGGCCGTGCTCAACGAGGTGAACGCCCTGGCGCAGGGGCAGAAATTCACGCGTTGGACCGTGAGCCTCACCTTCAAACGCCGGGACACCTCGGACTCCAACGAAAACGGGTTCACCTCCGATCTGGTCAGCTTCCTGGACGCCAACGGCAATCTCGTCGACGACTACGACTCCAACATCAAGTATTTCGACCAGAACGTGGACGGCGATTATTACGATACATACACATCCGGCTCGCGCACCGTGGCTGAAGAGCCGGACACCCACATCAAGGAAGTCACCCTGAAGGTCTACCGCCGCGACCGGCTGGCCTGCTCCCAGACCGAGCTCATCTCCCTGGAGCAGTTCTCGGGCGACTCGAACCCCTCCAGCGAGGCCGCGCTCACGCTCGACATCTCGACCCCCTCCAACAGCGCCTATCTCTACCGCAAGAACACGACGGCCCTCAGCAACGCGTGGGGTCTCGCGATATCCAAAGCCTATCCCTCCGACGTCGCGCAATTGCGCGCGGACGCGGCGAGCCCCATCCTGGTTTCTGGGGTGACCGATCCTCTGGCCACGGTCAACGAATACCTCAACGGCTCGGCCTTGCTCGACACGACCGTCTCGGACGTGGATGGGAATTTCTCCCATTATCCCGCCGCCGTCACCGCCATGCTGGTGGAAGGTCAGAACCAGCTCACGGCCCAGGCCGTCAAAAGCCCCTACACCTCCCCTATCGCGCCCAAAGACCTCATCCTGGACATCAATCCTCCGGCCTTGTCGGACATACAGCCCTCCGCGGGGGCCGTGGTCAACACCTTCTCCCCCTTCGTGGGGGCCGCGCTCGAGGACGCGGGCATATCGACCACCTCCACCAGCGGCATCTGCGAGGATGTCATGACGCTCAAGATCGGCGGAAGTTCAGTCTCCTACCGCTACGACTCCGGTGCCGGGCGCGTCTATTGGATCGACTCCCTGACCCAGACCGTCCCGGTGCTGGCCGCCGGGACCTACACGGCTCTCTTGGAGGCGGGGGATTTCGCGGGCTACAAGACCACCCACTCCTGGACTTTCACCGTGCAGGCCGCGGCGGGGGGGACGGACAATTCGGCTCCCGCCACGGCCAACAAGACCCCGTTGGGGGCGAGCGTCCCGGCCTTGCCCGTCATCTCGGTGCGCGTCTTCGACAATCAGACCGGCATCATCCCCTCGAGCATACTCCTGCGCGTGGACGGCTCCACTGTGGTCAATTCCGCGAATATCGGCTCCTACTACGACCCCTATGACGGGACTCTTTCCTGGACGCCCACGGAGGAATACGCCTCCGGGTCTCCCCACACCGTGGAGGTCACCGCCAGCCATTGGGGCACCGATCCGCTCGATAAGGTCACCACCGTAGAGTCATGGAACTTCACGGTCGAATGAGGGCCTCCTTCTCCGGGGGCTGGACCCTGGCCGAACTGACGGTGGGCATGGCCATCATGCTCGTCGCCTGCGCAGCCTTTGCCTCTTTGACCAAATATCTCTACACGCATGTGACCAAAGCATCCAACACGGCCTACAGCCAGGAGGACATGCGCCAGGCCTTATCCCTCCTCGAGCGCGCCCTGGTGCATGCCAGCGAGATCCAAGTCTCCTCCAACACCTTCGTGGAGTTCGTGATGGACATCGACCACAGCCCCTCCTACGCCAAGGGGGGCGACATCGACGGCGACGGCATCCCCAACTACCGCGACGCGGACAGGGACGGGGACGCGCAGATCATCCAGCCTTCCTCGGCCGCCTGGCGCGTGGGCTTCAGCCTGGAGGACGACGACGAAGACGGGGACGGCAAGCGCGACGTGCGCCGCCGCCTCTACTGGTCGAGCGCCACCCGCGAGCTCTTCCTCGACATGAGCGTCAATGAGGGGGCCTGGGGCGGGGCGCGGCTCAAGAGGATCGCGGTCAACGTCTCCACCTTCAGCCTGGCCTATTTCGGGAACAAGGCCAACACCCTGGGCAAGAACATAGACTGCGGCTCCGACGGGGTCTGTTCCACCGCGGGAGGGGGGAACAACGACGGGATCATCGACGCCACCGAGATGGACATGACGAACGCGGCCAATGGAGGCCTGGGGGACAAGAACGGAAAGCTCGATACCACCGATGAGCGGCGCTATGTCACGATGCTCCGCGTCCACCTGGGGCTCGACCGCAACAAGGACGGCACGGCGGAGAGCACGATCACGACGGATATATTTCCGCCTTTGATGCCGCTCAAGAGCAGATGAAAAGGGAAAAACCGATGAAACAGCTACGCGCCTCCAGGAACGGGGCGGCCCCCCGACGGGGGGCCGCCGATGGGCCCCGCGGGGGGCGCGGCCAAGCATTACTCATGGCTCTTGCCATATTGGTGTTTGTGCTCCCTCTGGGGATAACCCTTTCGAAATATGTCCAGCAGACGATGAAGAGCGCCATGGCGGAACGCCGGCAGAAGAACGCCTCCCAGACGGCCAACAACGCCATGACCGACTACATGCGCCAGTTCTCCCAGGACGCGAACAACGGCCACTACGATCTCGACGCCCTGAGCCGGCCCGAGACCTTCTATGACGCGGGCTATTCCACCGTCACCTTCGAGGCGGACGAGGCCGCTCGTTCGCTTTATGTCAGCGCCCGGGGCGTGGCGGGCTCCTCGGAGAAGGGCATCGAGGCCCTGGTCCGTTTCGTCTCGGACCTGACGCAATACGGCAACATGTTCAACGGCGCGGCGAGCCTGGGGTACAGCAACATCGTCTACTCCGGGGGCTTCTACGTCAACGGGAATTTCAGCACCTCCGGGACGAACATGACCTTCACGGGGCCGCTCATCGTCAAGGGGAATCTCACCGCGGCGACCGGAAAACCCGTGAGCGTAACGGGCGACCTCTATTACACCGGGACCAAGAGCGGGGTATGGAACGTGGGCGGGACCACCTACAAATACGCGCCCAGCGTCACCTGGCCCACGCTGGATTTCAACTACTACGAGGCGCATTACACCTTCAAGAGCACCCGGACCGTCGAGATCATCTTCTACACGACGGGCACCTTCCGGGTGGTCGGCGGGGCCAGCTACGCCATCCCCGCCAATGGGGCGATCATCTACGCGTATAACGCGAATCTGAAGCTCCGGGGCGCGGTCTCCGGGCGCGTGACGGCCGTGGCGGTCAGCACCGCGGCGAGCAACTGCACCTCCACGACCGCGCAGACCGGCCGGGTGATATTCAACGGAAGCCTCTACTACGCCTCCGGCTCCTCGATCTCGGCAAGCTCCTCCAACTCCTTCGCGGCCCTGGCCAAGAACTGCATCGAGTGGAACGCCCTCTCCTGCTCCCCCAACAACATCGTGACCGTGGGCGTTCATTTCGTGGAACAGGGCCTCAACAACATGAAGGACACCAGTTGCCCGACCGGCTACCAATGGATCTACGGAGTGCGCACCCAGGTCATCACCGGCTCCGGCTACATGGGCGGCACTTCGATCATCTACGACCCCAACCTAGTGACCTACCCTCCTCCCGGCCTGCCGGAAAAAGCCCAATTGGTCAATTACCGTATGCTCTAGGCCCTTCGTCCCCCTTGCGCGTGGGCCGCGCGGCCCTTCCTGTGTCAAGGCCTTGGACCTATCCTTGGGGTAGAGGTGGATGAAGTGACCGCTCGATGCCGGACTCTGTTCTTCGTTGCCGCGGCGATCCTCGCCGGCGGCTGCAAGGAATGCGACAAAAAGGACGACGCGGCCGGCGGTCCCGCCGGTGGGTCGGAGAGCTCGGACTCATCTTCGGGACAGGGGCAGGACCTCGGGTCCTTGGTCAGCCTGCCGGGCTCCTCCGGGGGGCCCTCCGCGGCGGCGGAAGAAGACGGGCTGGACCGCTGGGGTCGCGCCACATTCGACGGAGATCAGAGCCGCCCCCTGCTGCGCGACGCGGTGGCGGGAGTGCCCGCGGGCGGCGGCTCCTGGGGAGCCCAACCCGCGTCCTACCGCATGAGCACCCCCAAGCGCATCCGGGTCTCCGGGGACGTTCCCTCGCCCGCCGTCAACCCCGGCCTCGAGGGCGACTCGCCCAGCCAGGGGGGCAGCCGGTTCCTATCCGCGTTCAAGGAATTCCAGAAGAAGACCTATGAGGCCGCCTACCCGGTGCTCAGCCGCCTGGAGTGGGGCGCCCGCGGCCGCCGCGGCGGCGCCGCCGGACAGTCCCCCTATCGGATCACGGTGCATCACACGCAGGGGCATATGGCCATCGGGCGCGAGGACGCCGTGGCCACCGCGCGGGGCATACAGGATTTCCACATGAACAGCAGGGGCTGGGCGGATGTCGGCTACCATTTCATGATCGACGGCGAGGGAAGGATACTGGAAGGACGCCCGGTGGAGACCATCGGCGCTCACGCCGCCAACGCCAACGAGGGGAACGTGGGCATAGCTCTCATGGGAGACTTCAACAAGCAAAAGCCCACCACGGCCCAACTAGAGAGCCTCGAGCGCCTGGCGGCCTACCTCGCCGTGCGCTACAAGATCGACACCACGCAGAAGGGGCATCTGGAGGGGCACAGGAATTGGACCCACACCGACTGCCCGGGACAGCACCTGATGGCCATCCTCGCGCGCCTGCGCCTGGAAGTGGACCAGCGGGCCGACGACATCAGCCGGGGGATCTCCGGCGACGTCTACGCCAGCAACTCCAAGGACTTCACCCCGATCCTCGTCACCGAGACCTAGCCGGACTCAGAGCACGCCGAGTTCCTTGAGGTCGGCCTCCAGCCGCGCGGCCCCTTGGTAGCGCAGGGCGTTCATCCCGACACGGCGCGCCCCGCGCACGTTCTCGGCCAGGTCGTCGATGAAGACCGCTTCCTGCGGCTTGGCCTTCGCCATGGCCAACGCGGCCTGATAGATTCCCGCCTCGGGCTTACGCAGCCCCAGCCGATAGGAGAGCGCCGCCCCAGCCACCAGCGCCGGAAACCGGTAATTCTCCTCGATGAATTGGAAGTGGAGGCGGTTGGTGTTGGAGAGGAGATAGACCGGCATGCGCGCGCAGACGCGCTGAAGCAGGCCGGCCGCGCCCCGGTCCAGCGCGAAATGGTCGCACCAGAGCTTGCGAAAGGCGGCGAAATCACCCTCGAACTCGAGCTCCTTTTGGAAGATGCGGAAGAGGGCCCGCGAGGAAAGCTGCCCCCGTTCGATGCGGTCCACCAGCCCGCCGGTCCAGAGCAGTCGCCCCACTCGCAGAGGGTGCCTTCGCACCGCGGCCGAGATGGTGCGCAAAACGGCCCGGACCTCGAAGCGCAGGAGGACGTTGCCGATGTCGAAGAACGCGACCCTGATCCCGCTCATGCTATAATCCCGCTCGGAGCATTAGTTTAGCAGGCGGATTCCTCCGCCGCAAGCATGCGATGGCCAAGGAAAAAACGAAGAAAGGGGCGGATCCCGTCCAGGACATCCGCGCCGTAGAGGAGCGGGCCTTCACGCGCATGGCCCCGGTCATCAGCCACGAGATACGCAACCCCCTGGCCATCATCGGCAACTCGGTCTATTTCATCAAAGCCAAGCTCTCCGCCGCCGGACCGCTCGACCCCAAGGTGGAGAAACACCTGGGCATCATCGACTCCGAGATCAAGCACGCCAACGACACCTTAGGAGAGATCCTAGCCTTCACGCGCATGCGGGTCCCGGCGGTCCAGACCCATCCGCTCGGGGCCCTGCTCCAGGCGGCGTCCCAGAGCCTGCAGAAGCCCGCATCCATCGAACTGACGATCGATGTCCCCGCCCAGGACCCCAAGGTGAGCGCGGACTCCGAGCTCATCACCAAATGCATCATCCATCTTTTGCGCAACGCCTTCGAGGCAGCGGGAACGGGCTCAGTGAGCGCCCGCGTCCGCGCGGAGGCCGGATCGGCCGTGTTGGAGGTCTCGGACACGGGCCCGGGCCTGGCGGCCGAGCTCGACGGGAAGCTGTTCACCCCGTTCGTCACCACCCGTCCGCGCGGGATCGGCCTGGGCCTGGCCTTCGTCCGGAAAGTCGTCCTTGCCCATGGCGGCGCCATCGAAGCGCAAAGCCTTCCGGGCAAGGGCGCCGCCTTCCGTTTGAGCCTTCCTCTAGTGCTCTGACCTGATCAGCCGCGGCCGATGAGGCGCGCGGCCAGGCGGGACGCCGCCGAGGCCAAGGCCGCCAGTCCCGCCCTCACCGGCCCATGGTCCATCCTCTTGAGCAGGGCGAGAGTCAGCAGATAGGCGTTCTTGTAGTTGGGCAGGGAGAATGCCGCGAAATTGTCGTTGGCGCTGTGGATGATGTCCCATATGACCGCGTCCGAGGCTCCAAAAACCGTCATGGCCGCTATCCCGACGCGCCTAAAGGAAGAGGAGTCCGCGTCCCCTCCGTAAAGAACGGTCTCCACGAGGTCCAGGCGCTCCTCTCCCGCGGTCTTGGCGATGAGGTCGAGGAGGGAGCGCGTGGAGTTGTTCTTCCAGGAAAATGTCCCATCCACGCCCAGTGTGTCGAGATTGATCATCGCGTCGATCTTGGAGCGCTGATCCTTGGAAAGTCCGTCGACATAGCGGCTCGACCCCAGGAGCCCCTCCTCTTCCCGCGCGAAAGCGATGAAGACATAGGTGGCCTCGGTGTCCAGGTCGCGCATGGCTTGATAGAGGTTGATGACCATCGTGGCCCCGGTCCAGTTATCGATGGTGCCGGCTCCCTCGCTCACCTTGTCATGATGGCCGCCGACCACCACCACCCGGTCGCTTCGTCCTTTCTTGACCACGATGATGTTGTTGCGCCCGCGCCCGGAATCCTGCAGCCGTATCTCGGAGGCTTGCGCGCCCGCCTGCCTGAAGAGCTCCACGACCAGCCGCTCGCGTTCCGGGTTGGTGAGGGGGGAAAGGGCCACCTCATCGGAGAGCTCCTTGTCGCCGGGAACGGCTTCGACCGCGGGATGGGACGCCTTCTTGTAGGCGACGGCCGCTCCCGAGCGCAACAGCCCGGGATGGAAGCGCCGTTCGGCATACGAAGCGAACGCCTCCGGGTCCGTGAGAACGGGCCCGGAGGCGTTCCGCTCATTTCCCAGCGATTCCTCTCCGCCGGAAAAGAACCTCTCAAGATGATTTCCCGAGCCGCCGCCGGAGGCGGCCAGCAAGTCATCTGCCAGTCTCCGTATGGACTCCAAGGCCTCCGGCTTGGGTGAGAGCGCCTCGATCTTCTCCGCGGCCTCGGCGCCAAGGGCGCCTTGCGCCCTCAAGAACGCCAGGGTCCGCGGCCTCGCGGCAGGATCGGCGAGAGCCTGGGCGGCGAAGCGCGCGGCCTGGGCCGGGATGGACGGGCCGACGGCTTGCGGCGTCGTGGCCAGGGCGGCCTTGCCCAGATAGCGCGCGACCTCGGCCTCCCGGGCGTAGGCGGCGATGGTCCCCGTCTGAGGCAGGGAACCGGCGGAGAGCGTCCCGAATCTCAGGGCCGCCTGGTCAAGATGGAAGTTAAGGGAGAAGAGGAAAGCCCGCCCGGCCGGAGTCACAAGTCCCGCGCCGCGCATCCCCGCCGGGGCCATGACGGTCTGCGGCCAAGCCGTGGCCGGCAGAGCGGCACAGACCAGCAACGCCAGAAGCCGGGTGATCTTCCTCATCGTAGCCTAAGGATACTCCCCTCAGGATGCGCCGGAAAGGGCAGTAGGGCCCAAGAAGGGCCCGGCGATGGACCTAAGCCGACTGGGACCGGCCGGCTCCACCTGAGCCTAGGCGAGAAGTCCCGGGCCGCCGCGGCCCCACAACTCGGCCAGGAACTCCTCGGCGGGAATGATTTCGTTGCCGGCCTCGCTGCGCCGGCGATGGGGTTCGAGGCAGACCACGATCCGCCTCTTGAGCCGCAGATCATCGGAAAGGGCCGCCAAGGAGCGCTCGTCTCTCGGGGTCACGACGCGCTTTCCCTTGACCTCGATGGCGATGTCGTCGCCCAGCACGAAGTCGACCTCGAACTGTGATTGGCTCCGCCAATAGCACAACGGCCGGTCGGAGTCGAAATAGTCCACGGCCGCTTTGAGCTCGGCGAATATCAGGTGCTCGAAAGCCCTGCCGAAAAGATCTCCGTGGCGCTCGATCTGGAAGCGTCCAAGGAGTTCGTTGACCACCCCGATGTCGAAGAAATAGAACTTGGGGGTGGAAACAGCCTTCCTCGTCTTGGTCTTGCGATAGGGGGGAAGCTCGTAGCCGACGAGGGTGTCGTAGAGTATCTGGTAGTATCCCTTGACGGTGTTGAGCGGCATCCCGGTGTCGTTGGAAACGTTCGTATAGTTGACCTGCTCCGCGTTTCCAAGCGCGGCCGTGGTCAAGAAGCGATTGAAGTTCCCGACGTTGCGGGTAAGCCCCTCCGCACGGATCTCTTCCTCCAGGTAAAGCCCGACGTAATTCTTGAGCTCGGTCTTGAATTCCTCCGAGTCTATTATTCCCGGCAGAGACCCCCGGCACACGCGCGTGTCGATGCGCGCGCCGCCCAGCTCCGCCGACACCAGCGGGAATAGACGCTTGCGCCATATCCTCCCGGGAAGGAGGTTGACCCCGGAACGGCGCAGCTTCCGGGCGCTGCTCCCCGTCAGGAGGACCCGGAGGCTCTTGTTGCGATCGAGCAGGACCTGGACCTCATCGAAGAGCTCGGGGAGTTTCTGCGCCTCATCGATGACGACGGTCCGAGTGCTGTCGGACAAACTCTGCCTGATCGACTCGGGACGGGCGCTGAGCTCGCGAAAAGTGTTCGTCTCGGAAAGGTCGAAATACCGCGTTCCCGCGCCCAGTCCGCGAGCCAGCGTGCTTTTCCCCGTTTGGCGCGGTCCCAACAAAAGGATCGATTTTTTCCCGAGAGCGGAGGCAAGGTCGAGACATCTTTTATACATTGCATGTATTATGCATTATTACATGTAAAAATGCAACTATGTTGCAATGTGTTTGGCGGGGGGGTTAGATGAACGCTTCCGCGCTCATCGCGGGCCGGATCACTTGCGGCGGACTTTGAGCTTGAGGCCTTCCACGGAGAGGACCACGACCTCGGTCCCGTCCGGGATATCCCCGCCCTCGGTTTCCGCCTCCCAGAGCTCGCCCATGACCAGCACCCTGCCCCGAGGATTTAGGGGGCCGCGCGCGAGGCCGCGCGCGTCCACCATGCCCTCCGGACCCGTGGGGACTTTCCGCGAGTAGGCTTTGAAGACGATGGAGGAGATGGCGGCGGTGAGCGCGAGCAGGCCCGCGAGGCTGCTCCAGAGTATGGTCCAGGACACGCTCACTCCGCCGAGCGTGTGGTGCTTGAAGAGGAGCAGGGCCCCCAGCAGGACGGACGCGGTCCCGCCCACGGCCAGCATCCCGTAGCTGGTCACCTTGATCTCCAGCAGGAAGAAGACCAGGCCGGCCAGGATGAGCAGGACTCCGGCATACGACGCGGAAAGGGTCTGGAAGGAGTAGAAGGCCAGCAGAAGCGAGACCGCGCCCACGATGCCGGGGAATATCAAGCCCGGATTGTAGAGCTCGATGAAGAGCCCCGCGGCGCCAAGGCTCATGAGTATCATGGCCACGTTGGGGTCCACCAGCGCGGCCAGCCATCTTTGGCGCCGCGTCATGGTCATGCGATCGAGGACGGCTCCCGCCGTCCTGAGAGGCTCGTCGAAGTCCGGGAGCCTGCGCCCGTCGACCGTTTTCAACAGCTCCTCGAGCCCCGGGGACTCCAGGTCCACCACGCCGATGGCCACCGCCTCCGAGGAAGGGATGGAGGTGCTCTTGGACACGGCTTCAAAAGCCCACGCCTCGTTTCGGCCGCGCTTATGGGCGATGGACTTGAGGTAGGCCGCCGCGTCATTGACCGCTTTCCCCTCCATCACCTTGTCCATGGCCTCCTTCCCCTTCTCGCTCCCGGGAAGAGCCCCCAGGGCCACCGGATGGGCGGCGCCGATGTTGGTGCCCGGCGTCATGGCCGCCACGTGCGCGGCCATGGCGATGAAGACCCCGGCCGAGGCCGCGCGCGCGCCCGCGGGATGGACATAGACGATGACCGGCACGCGCGAGCCCAGGATGGCCTTGACGATG
>CAYHRV010000029.1:0-20664 GCA_964359165.1 uncultured Elusimicrobia bacterium | reverse complement strand
ATAGCGGTGCCGCAGGCGGACCTCCTCGCCGGCCTGGGATTCGTCGGAGACCTCGAAGGGCGGAGGCTTGGAGACGCTCAGGACGCGCAGTTCGCTGGCCGGGACCTCGACGGCGCCGGTGGGGAGCTTGGGGTTCTCGCTGCCCGCGGGCCGGGCCGAGACCCGTCCGACCACGCTGATCACGGCTTCCGAGCCGAGAGTCTCGGCCGCGGCGAAGACCTCCTTGTCCTGGGGCCTGGCGACCACCTGCACAAGCCCGCTCCGGTCGCGCAGGTCGAAGAAATAGACGCCGCCGTGGTCCCGTCGGGCGTGCACCCAGCCCGCTAGGCGCACCTCCTTGCCTTCGTCGGCCCCACGGAGCTCCCCGCACCAGCGGTCGCGATAGGGCAAATCGGCCTGCGTTTCGATCATTCTCCCTTCCTCCGCGTCTCCCGCAGAAGTAATTCCGCCAGGGAGTCGAGAGCCACTTCGGCCTGCGTCCCCGCGCGCATGTCCTTGAGGGTGCAGGCGGGCGGCGTCTTCTGAAGCTCTTCATCGCCGATGATGGCGACGAAGGGCGCCTCCTCGCGGCTCGCCTCGCGCATCTGCGCCTTGAGGCTCGCCCCGAAGGCGGAACCGCCGGCCTTCAGTCCGGCCCGCCGCAGGGCTTCCAGGGCGTTCACCGCGGCCAGGACGGCGCCGGATCCCTTGCCCTGCAGAGCCACGAAGGCGTCGATGGACGGCCCCCCAGGGGGTTTCCCGGAGTCCGTCGGGGGGTGGGCGGCGCGCACGGCCATGAGGACGCGCTCCAGGCCCAAGGCCCAGCCGACGGCCGGAGTCTTCGGCCCTCCCATGGAGCCCACCAGCCCGTCGTAGCGGCCTCCGCCGGCCAGGGCATCCTGGGAGCCGGTCCCAAGGGAGCATGAGAATTCGAACACGGTCCGCGTGTAATAATCCAATCCACGCACAAGGCCGTGGTCCGGATAGCGGTGCGGACAGCCGTTGGCCAGGAGGAACCGGGACACCTCCTGGACATGTCCGGCGCATGCCGCGCAGGGGATCAGGCGCGGGGCCTGGTCGGCCAAGGAGGGGCCGCAGCCTTTGCAATCCAGGGCCCTGAGCGGGTTGCGTTGGGTCCTGCGGCGGCAATTCTCGCATAGGTCCGCCTCGCGGGATACGAGGAATGCGCGCAGGGCCTCGCGATGCGCGGGACGGCACGAGGGGTCGTCGTCGCAACCGAGGTTGTTGAGCCGCAAGGCGGTCCGTCCGGAAAGTCCGGCTTCCTCGAAGACCGCCTTGGCGGCCAGGATGGCCTCGGCGTCGGCGGCTGGATGGGGGTTGCCCAGGCATTCGACTCCCACTTGCACGAACTCGCGCAAGCGGCCGGCCTGCGGGCGCTCCGCCCGGAACATCGGGGCGACATAGAAGAGCTTGCAGGCCCCTCCCTTCTGCGAGAGGCCGTGCTCGAGATAGGCCCGCACCACCCCGGGAGTCCCCTCCGGACGCAGGGCCAGGCGCCGTCCCCCCGCGTCCTCCAGCCGGAACATCTCCTTTTCCACGATGTCGGTGGTCTCCCCCGTGGACTTGATGAAGAGCTCCTGGAGCTCCAGGGTCGGCAGGCGTATCTCGCGGAAGCCGTAGCGGCCGAGGACGCCGCGGCAAAGCGATTCGAAGGACGACGCCGACTCGGATTCGGGCGGGAGGGAGTCTTTGAAACCGCGCAGGCTCTGGACGGAGCCCATGTTCTTAATTTGCCGAGGAGGAGCGGATGAGGGACTCGAGCTTCTTGGGGTAGGGGATGAAGATGCGGCCTTCCGCCGTGCCCACGAGGTCGGCGCGCCGGAGCATGGCCAAGGCGCGCGAGAGGGGCTCCCGCGTGGTGCCCACGAGGTCCGCCAGCTCCTGATGGGTATAACGCTCGTCCAGGATGAGCCCTTTGCGGAAGCGGCGGCCGCAGCGCCCGGCCAGGTCGTAGAGGGCCTTGGAGACGCGGCCGAGGATGTTGCGGAACAAGAGGTTCTCGATCTCCTCGTCGGCGCGGCGGAGGCGGTCGCTGACCGTCTTGAGGAGCTGGAAGGTCACGTCCGGATCGGAGAGCAGGAAGCGGTGGAAGTCCCGCCGATGGATCATGAGCAGGCTGGAGTCGGCCACGGCCTGGGCCGAGGCCGAGCGGACGTGGTCGAGGAGCACCGCCATCTCGCCGAAGAAGTCGCCCGGGCCGAGGTAGGCGAAGGTCTTGCGCTTGCGGGTGTTGGACTGGCTGTATATCTTGACCCGTCCGCCGAGGACCACGAACATGTGGTCGGCGGACTCGGATTTGGTGAATATCTGGCTCCCTTTGGGGAAATCACGCATCTTCGTGAAGGCCATGATGCGCTTGAGGTCCTTGGGCCGGAGGCTGCGCAGGAGCGGGAATCTGGAGATGTGCTGAATCACGACCGGTAGTGTACCTAAAACCCGTCTCGAACGGCAATAGGACGCCTTAGGGGGAGGGAGCGGCGGGAGGGTCGATGGGGAGGGTGAAGAAGACCTTGGTGCCTTTGCCGACCTCGCTCTCCAGGCGGATCGTCCCCCCGTGGGCGTCCACGATGGATTTGACGATGTAGAGCCCCAGGCCGGTCCCGGGAGTCTTGATCGAGATCGCGTCGCCCGCGCGATAGAACTTCTGGAAGAGCCGCTTCTGGCTGTCCGGCGAGATGCCCGGCCCCTGGTCCTCCACGCAGACCTCGACGCAGTCGCCCGCCCGGCGGCCGCGGATGAAGATGACCCCCTTGGGCGGGGAGTACTTCAAGGCGTTGCCCGAGAGATTGATGATGGCCCGCTGGACCTGGTCCGGGTCGGCCTGGGGCGAGGGCAGGCCTTCCTCGAAGTCGACCTCGAACTTGACGCCCGCGCGGTTCTCGCCGAGGGTCTCGGCCACCCGGCGCGCCAGGGAAGCCGTGTCGATGCGCTCCATGCGCAGCAGCTGGGCCCCCGCCTCCAAGCGGGAGACGTCGAGAAAGTCGTCGACCAGCCGTCCCAGGCGTATCGATTCGTCGAGGATGATCCGGAGGTATTGGTTCCTTTGCGCTTCAGGAAGCGTGGCTCCGAACTCGATGATCGTGTCGGCGAAACCGCGGATGGAAGTCAACGGCGTCCTCAGCTCATGGCTGACGATGTTGACGAACTCCGTCTTCATCCGCTCGACCTCCTTGCGCTGGCTGATGTCGCGCACCACACGGACCATCTCGAAGGGCCTGCCGTGGTCGTCGCGGATGAGCGTGAAGGTCATCTCCACGGGAATGGGGGTCCCGTCGCTGCGCAGATGGATGCCCTCCACGCTGAGGACGCTCCCCTTCTCGAGGGTCTCCCGCTCGAGGCCAAGGTAGCGTTCGCGCCTGTCCGGCGGGACCAGGAGGTCGGCGGCGATGCGGCCGAGCACTTGCTCCGGAGAGAAATGGAAGGTCTCCAGGGCTCCCCGACTGGAGGCCAGGATGCGCCCCTCCAGGTCGGTCAGGAAGAGGGGGTCGGCCGACTGCTCCGCCACCGCGGCCAGACGCTTCTGCTCCCTCAACTGGCCGTGGACCACGAAGGCGTTGCGCAGGAGCTTGGCGGTGTCGGTGAGGAGGCGGACCACCTCCGGTCCGGGCTCCTCGTTGCGCGGATAACCGGTGATCAGGGCTCCCACGAAACGGGGATCGAGGGAGGAGGCGAGGATGGGCACGCCCAGCAGGCCGAGCCCCGGCTCGACGAGCCAGGCGTTGGCGGGCTCAGCGCGCAGGCGGTCGAGGAGGGCGCTTTCGGAACCGGCCGCGCTCTCGGAGAGGAAGAGCTTCTCGCCATGGCGATGGAGGCATTGGAGACGGCCCCCATCGGCCTGATGGATGGAGAGGTACTTCGCGCCCGAGAGGGCCAGGATGGTGTGCCCCGCGGAGGACAGGGACGCCTCGAGGGACTCTCCGGAAAAGAGATTGAGCGACGCCCGGTTAAGGAGCACCAGTTTCTGGTAGCGCTCTTGGAAAAGGGCGGCCGCACCCGCGGCCGCCTGAGCCCCGGGCAGCGCCGCTTCCGGTTCGAGGAGCCTGCTCTCCAGCCAAAGACGCGTGCATCCGCCACCGGCGTCAAGAGCCGCGCCCAGCCCGTGGCGCGCCCCTTCCAGGACGCGCTCGGCTTCGGAGTCCGCCGCCCCTGCGACGCTCACGCGAAAGCGGAAGCCTTCCCGCACCTGCGCGGCCAGGCGGGTCGCCGCGGACGGGAGTCCCGAAGCGGGGGAATCAGGAAGCAGCATCCCTATGTCCTCGTCGAAGAGTCGCCCCAGCACGTCCCCGGAGCGGGCCCGGGAGCGCAGGAGGTCCCCCAACTGGGTGAGGAGGCGGCCGGCGGTCCCTTCGCCGTGGTCTCGGCGGATGTCCCCGAGCTTGTCGATGTGGAAGACGAGCAATCCGGCCCTGGAGCCGGCGGCGATCTCCGCCTGGAGGTATCGCAAGAAGAAGTCCTGGGTATAGAGGCTGGAGTTCGATTCCAGAGCGCGACGCGAGACTTTTCCGGGAGATAGGCGTTGGAGAGCCTCCTCGGTCCATAGCCCAAGGAGGTCGGAGGCCGCAGAGAGCTCACGGGGATTCTTGTCGAAGCAGGAGAGGGAGAGGCGTCCCCCTCCGTCGATGGGACGGAAGTCATGGATCAGGTAGCGGGCGGGCTCTCCGCCCAAAGGAGAGCCGCCGTCGATGGACCGCTCGCCGGCGTCCTCCCCCAGCGCCGCCTCTTGGGAGGAGAGCAGGAGCGAGGCCTCCTGGGCGGAGACTCCCGCGCAGGCAAGCACCTTGCTCCCCCCCCCGCGGAGTTCGGCGAGGACGCAGGCCGGGACGGCCAAGCGGCGTGCGGCGCGGGAGACGATCTCGGAGAGCGGTCCTAAGTCCGGGGTCTCTTCCGGCATGCTCAACTCAGCGTCCCCTCCGCGGGGGGACGCTCGTTTCGGGGGCCCAATGCCGTTTTATCGGGAGTTTCCTCTTCATTTTAGCGTCCTCCCCGTTGTCCCGAGCCTCGACGCGACGGCCAGGAGTTCCTTGAAGTCGAAGGGTTTTCCCATCCGCGCGTCGGGTCCGCCCTCCCCGAGGACCGGATCGTCCGGTTCGGGTTTCTTGGCCGTGAGGATGATGACCGGGAGGCCGCGCAGGGCCTCGTCGGATTTGATGCGCCGGCAGAGTTCCCAGCCGTTGAGGCCGGGGAGCTGGACGTCGAGCACGGCCAAGTCGAAGGCGAGCGGGCTCCCGCGCAGGGCCTCCCAAGCGGCCGCGCCGTCGTCGAAGCGGGCCACGCCGTGTCCCGAGAGCTGGAACCTGTCCCTCAGGAGAGTGGCCATGGCGTCGTCGTCTTCCACGAGCAAAATGTTCAAATCAGCGTCCTCCCCGCGGGGAAATCAGCGTCCTCCCCGCGGGAGGATGCTCGTTGTAGGGGCCAAATACTGTGCTATGGAGAGCTTCCTTTTTATTCGAGGCGCTTGTCCCCCTTGGACGCGCACATCTCCCCGCGGGGGAGATGTGCGAGTATATCAATCTTCCGCCTCCGGGTTCAGGACTGAAAACAGGTCGGGATGGGCGCTCAGGGCTCCGTCCCCATCCAGGGCTTCGAGGACGGCCTGCCTCCCCTTCGCGCCGGCGGGTCTGAGCGGAGGCCAGGTGACCACCGGGAGGAATTCGATGCGGCGCACGCCCTCGCGCGATAGCCGGATGCGGGCGATGGCGCTCCAGCGCGTGGCCGGAGCCGGTGATACGAAGAGGAAGTTGCCGAGTGAGTGAAGGATGGGCTTCCCTTTGTAGAACTCCACGGCCTGCAGGACATGGGGGTGATGGCCGAGCACGAGGTCGGCGCCGGCGTCCACCGCGGCGCGGCCGAAGGCTCTTTGGATGGGTTGGGGAGCCTCCATCTTCTCGGTCCCCCCGTGGAAGGAGACGACGAGGAGATCGCATTCCTTGCGGGCCTCGCCGATCCATAGAGGGAAACGGTCGAAATCGGAATAGGCGGTGCCGGGTTTCCGGGACTTGGCCCACATGAACTCCGGGACGGTGCTGGTCAGGCCCAGGAATCCTATCCGGAACCCCCCCGCCGAGACGAAGACGGGCTTGCGCGCCGCGGCCATATCCTTGCCCGCGCCCATGTGGAGGAAGCCGCGCCGGGCGAGGGCCGCGAGAGTGTCCCCGAGTCCGGTCGGGCCGTAGTCCATGACATGGTTGTTGGCCAGGTTGAGCACCGTATAGCCCGCCGCGGAGAGCGCGGCCAGGTTCTCCTCAGGACAGCGGAAATTCCATTTCTTGTCGGCTTTCTCGCCCCGCCGCGTGACGGCCGTCTCGAGGTTGCCGAACACGATATCCCCCGAGAGCCAGTGACGGACGCGCCGGGTCGGGGCCGCCGGTCCCAGGAGGCGTATCACCGCTCCGTGGGCCCCGTCCAGGCGGATGTCCCCGGTCGCGACCAGGGTGATCTCCCCGGCGCCGTCGTCCGTCCCGGACTCCCGCCCTTCGCCGCGAGTCAAACCCGCGCAGAGGAGAATGAGCGCCGCGGCGGTCGCCGCGGCCGGAAAGAGCTTCAGAGGTCCCATGACTTCAAAAGACCGAGCGCCCGGTCGTGCGTGTTATCGGGGTGCAGCGGGGTGATCGAGACGAATCCCTCGCGCATCGCCGCCACGTCCGTTCCAGGCTGAGCGGGGCGGGAGACGACGCGGCTGGCCAGCCAATAGTATGGGACCCCGCGCGGGTCGCGGTGCACCGTGACCTTTTTCGCGTAGACGCGGTTGCCCAGCCGAGTGGCGCGGATTCCCCGGAGCGAGGCCAAGGGGGCCGGAGGGACGTTGACGTTGAGGCAGACCCCGGGCGGGAGCCTTTTTCGCAGGGCCAAGGCGCAGATCCGACGGGCGTATTCCGCGGCTCCCGAGAAATCCTCCAGCGCCCAGGCTCCCCGGCCATGCCTGCGGCCCTTCTCGGAGAGGCCGCGGCTGACCGCGAGCGAGGGCACGCCCAGCATCGACCCTTCCAGGGCTCCGGCGACCGTCCCCGAGTACACCACGTCCTCGCCCAGATTGTAGCCCTGGTTGATCCCGGAGACGAGCGCGTCCACCCGCCCCTTCATCAGCTCGCAGACCCCCAAGCGCGCGCAGTCCGCGGGGCTTCCGTTGACCAGGAATACCCCCCGGCGGACCTCCCGGGCCCGCAGGGGCTTGTGCAGGGTCAGGCAATGGCTCTCGGCGGAGCGTTCGCGTTCGGGTACCACGGCGCAGACTCGGCCCAGTGGGGAGAGGGCCTCGAGGAGAGGGTGCAGTCCGGCCCCGTTCCAGCCGTCGTCGTTGACGACGAGGATCCTCGGCGTCCTCATAGCCGCTCCCGTGCCGACCGTTCGGTCATTGGGCGGCTCCCTCGACCAAGTCCGCCAGCCTACCCTCGCTCTCCGCGGGCGGCGGGAACCCCGCTTTTCCGTAGGCGGAGCTCATCTCCGAGAGCGAGGCCGGCCGCAGGAGAGCGTCCAGGGCCTGGAGCACGCGCGGCCCGCTGAGGGGCTCCCTGAGCATCCGTGCGGCGCCCGCGCGCTCGAGACGGAGCGCGTTGGCCGCCTGGTGGTCGTTGGAGGCGGCAGGGAACGGGATGAGCAAGGCGGGCAAGGCCTGCGCCCCGAGCTCAGCCAGGGTCGCCGCCCCGCTGCGGCATACGGCCAAGTCCGAGGCGGCGTAGGCGAGGCGCATGTCGTCGAGGTAACCTCGCACCGCGGCTTTCGGTGCGCCAAGGGACGCGTAGAGGGCTTGAACCTCGGCCGCCTCCGCGGGGCCGGCCAGGTGAAGAACTTGGAAGCGCGGCGCGCGCGCGCAGGCCTCGGAGAGGATGGGTGGGAGGTCGCGATTGAGGGAGCGCGCCCCTTGGGAGCCGCCGACGACGAGGATGACGAGGCCCTCCCCCTCGAGACCCAGAGCGGCGCGCGCCGAGGCTCGCTCCGCGCGCTCCCAGAGCTGGCGCCGGACCGGGGTCCCGGTGAAGACGGTCCGCACGCGGAGAGCGGCTTCCCCGCCCGGGAAACCCGAAGCCAGGGCCTTGGCGAAAGGAAGGCTGGCTTTGTTGGCCAGGCCGAGGACGGCGTTGGCCTCGTGCAGGATGAGAGGGACGCCGAGGCGTCCGGCGGCCGCGGCCAGAGGGAAGGTGAGGTAGCCGCCCATCCCCACCGCGACCGACGGCCGCCAAGCGCGCAGGGCGTTGCGGGCGGAGCGCATGCTCCGGACCAGGGAGAGTCCAAATCCCAGCCACGCGAGGGAAGGCCGGCGGGGGAAGCCGCGCAGCGGGAGCTCGAAGTAGGGGAGGTCCTCGGCGGCGAGCCTAGGGCCCGCCGGGTCGTCGGTGCGCAGGCAATAGAGGACCTCATGGCCGCGTTCCCGGAGGCAGCGGCCCAGAGCATAGCCGGGGTAGAAATGGCCGCCGGTCCCTCCGCAGGCGATGACGATCCTCATGAGGGACCGGATTGCCTCGAGATGTTCAAGAGCACCCCCACCGAAGCCAGCGTGACCAACAGCGAGGAGCCTCCATAGGAGAAGAAAGGAAGGGGGAGCCCCTTGGTCGGAAGGAGCCCGATGGACATGGCCACGTTGAAAGCCGATTGGAGGAAGAGGAGGAAGGTGATGCCCGCGGCCAGCAATGTCCCGAAGAGGTTGGGGGCGTTGCGCGCGATGCGGACTCCCCGCAGGAGGAAAAGCGTGAAGAGCGCGAGCGCGGCGAGGCTCCCGAGCAGTCCCAATTCCTCGCAGAGTATGGGGAAGATGAAGTCGGTATGGGCGGCCGGAAGGTACATGAGCTTGAGCTGGGAGGCGCCCAAGCCCTTGCCGAACCAGCCTCCAGAACCCACCGCGGTCAAGGATTGGACGAGCTGATACCCGGAGCCCTGGGCTTGGCTGAAGGGGTCGAGGAAGCTCATGAGGCGCTTGCGCCGGTAGGGGTAGCGCAGGAGTTCGAAGACAAGCACCGGGAGGGCGCAGGCGAGGGCGCCGGCCATGTGCGAGAGCCGGGTCCCCCCTACGAAGAGGACCAGGAGCCCGACGCTGAAGAGGAGCGCCGGCGTCCCGATGTCGGGTTCCATCCCGATGAGGGCCAGGATGAGCCCCACGACGGTCCACGGGACTACGAAACCGTGGAGCAGGGAGGAGACCTTGCTCTTCTTGCGATCCACGTAATCCGCCAGGAAGAGGAGGACGGCCAGCTTTGCGAACTCCGCGGGCTGTATCCCGACGGGCCCGAAGCGTATCCAGCGCTTCACCCCGGCGACGGGACGGGTGAAGAGGACCAGGATCAGCGCCAGAAGGGTTGCGAGCAGGGCCGGCCAGACCCACTCGCGCAGGCGGTTGTAATCCATGCGGCTCAGGAAGGCCATGGCGCCCAATCCGAGAAGGCCCCACAGGGCTTGGCGCTTGATGAAGTAGAAGGGGTCGTGCATCTGGGTGTCCGCCAGGATGGCGCTGGCCGAGCACATCATGAGCGTCCCGAAGGCCAAGAGGAGGAAGGTAAGCGCCAGCAGGCCGTAGTCCGGCCCCGCCCCTCGGCGGCTCATGGACGCTTGCGCAGAAGTTCTTTGAAGGTCCGTCCGCGATGCTCGTAATCCTTGAACTGGTCCATGGAGGCGCAGGCCGGAGAGAGGAGGAGGGTCTCTCCCGGGACCCCTATGCGCAAAGCCACGGATACGGCCGAATCGAGCGTCTCGCACGGGAAGACGTGCGCGGCCCCGGCCAAGTCCTCCTCGATCTTGGCCGCCGCGCTCCCGATGGTGAGAACGGCCTTGACCGTCGAGGCCACCAGGGGCTTTAGGGCGGCGAAGCCTCCGGGCTTGGCCAGGCCCCCGAGGATGAGGAGTATCTTGCCCGCGCGGTCCTGGAGGCTTTTGAGGGCGACCAGAGTGGAATCGACGTTGGTGGCCTTGGAGTCGTTGATGCAGAAAAGCCCCTTCGCCTTGGGACAGTCCTCCAGCCTGTGTTCAACACCCTTGAAGGACTTGAAGGCTCTCTCCACCGCCTTGAGGTCCACTTTCCGGCTGAGCGCGAGCAGGGTCGCGGCCATGGCGTTCTCGAGGTTGTGTTCCCCGGGCAGGCGCGGAGCGCTCAGGGAGCGGGGCTTCTTGTCGCCGGGGAGTTGGATCTTGATCTTCCCCCCCTCGAACCAGGCGCAGGAACCCTCCGTCGGCCGGAGGCTGAAGAAGAGCTTTCGCGCCCGGCAGTCCCGGGAAAGGCCGACGACCAGCGGGTCCGAGGCGTTGAGGACGCAGACCCCGGAGCGGTCCATGCGCCGGAAGACGCGGGCCTTCGCGGCCATGTAGGCGGCCATGCTGCCGTGGTGGTCGACGTGGTCGGAGGTGATGTTCAGGATCGCGGCGCCGGTCGGACGGAAGAAGCGGCTGTCCTCGAGCTGGTAGCTGGAGACCTCCAGGACCAGGACGTCCCCCGGCCGTATGCCGCGGACGCATTGAGAGAGCGGGGTCCCGATGTTGCCGAGCGCGTGGACGCGCCGGCGCGCCGCCTTGAATACCGCCGCGGTCAGCGCCGTGGTGGTGGTCTTCCCGTTGGTGCCGGTGAGGGCGAGGACCTCGCGCGCCTTGCAGAAGGAGAGCGCGACCTCCAGTTCGCTGAAGACCGGTATCCCGGCGGCTTTGAGCCGCGCCAAGACTGGAGCGCCCGAGGCGATCCCCGGGCTCTTGACGGCGAAGCCGCAGGTCAAGGCCTTTTCGCCGTGTCCCCCGGCCTCCAGGACCACTCCCTTGGGCAGACGGGAGGCGTGCGGGAGTTCCTTGCGCGGCTTTTCGTCGCTGACCAGCACCCTGAACCCTTTGCGCGCCAGAAGGACCGCGGCATGGTAGCCGGAGCGGCCCAGTCCCAGGACGCAGGCGCGCGCGCGGGCGTAGGCCTTCGGGTCAAAATGGTCGGCGCGCGGCGGACTCGCCGGACCCTTCCCCCCGCGGGGGAGGGGTCCGGCAGCGGGGGCAGTCGCTAGACCCTTCCCCCGCTGGGGGAGGGGTCTAGCAGCGGGGAGGGGGAGCTTGGCTTTCCGTTTCATTGGTTTACCTGATCTTCAGCGACGCCAGGGCGCCCAGCATCAGCACGATGCCCGCGATCCAGAAGCGGACCGTGACCTTGGATTCGGCGACCCCGCCCAGCTCGAAATGGTGGTGGATGGGAGCCATGCGGAATATCCGCTTCCCGCCGCGGAGCTTGTAGGAGGCCATCTGGAGGATGACCGAGAGCGTCTCCATCACGAAGACTCCGCCCACGACGGGCAGGATGAGCTCCTGCTTCACGCAGAGGGCGACGGCGCCGATGACCCCGCCCAGGAATAGCGAGGAGGTGTCTCCCATGAACACCTCGGCCGGGTGCGCGTTATACCACAGGAAACCCAGGCAGGAGCCGATGAGCGCGGCCAGGAACACCGATATCTCGCCGGCTCCGTCCACCGCGATGATGTGCAGGTAGGAGGCGAATTTCACGTTGCCCGCGGCGTAGGCGAAGACCCCGTAGGCGATGGCGCAGAAGATGATGTTGCCGGCCGCCAGGCCGTCGAGGCCGTCGGTGAGGTTCACCGCGTTGGAGGAGCCCACGATGACGAGGATGGCGAAGGCGGAGTAGAGCAGGCCCAGGACCAGTACGGTGTCCTTCGCGTAAGGGACCAGGACCGAGTCCGCGTAAGAAGGATGGGGAGGGTGGACGCTCAGGGCGGTAACCACGACCATGGCCACGGCGGTCTGAACCGCGAATTTGACCCGAGAGGGAGTCCCTCGCGGGTCCTTGCGCACGAGCTTGAGGTAATCATCCCAGAAGCCGACGGCGCCCAGCGAGCCGGTGACGAAGAGGAGCAGCCAGGTGAAGCGGATATCCGGGCGCATCCAGAGCAGGGTCGTGGGAACCAGGGTCGCCAGGATGAGCAGGCCCCCCATGGTGGGGGTCCCCTGCTTGGAGAGATGGGACGCGGGGCCGTCCGTGCGCTGGACCTGGCCGATCTTGCGCCTGCGCAGGGCGGCGATGACCCAAGGACCCAAGGCCAGGGAGAGCGCCAGGGAGGTCAGGACCGCCCCCCCCGCCCGGAAGCTGATGTAGCGAAAGACGTTCAAGGCTCCGAGGACTTCGCGCAGTTCGTGCAGATAATAGAGCATACTAGCGGCCCCCCCAGGGGGGGCTGCTCGTTCCGGGGGCAAAGCGCCGTTTCATTGGGAGTTTCTTCTTCATTTCTTACTAGAGAGCAGCGGTGAGCTCCTCCAGGCGCACGGCGCGAGATGCCTTGAAAAGCACGCTTGTTCCCTTTCGCAGGCGGGGGCGGAGTTCCGAGAGCAGGTCCATGGGAGCGCGCGCGTGGCGGACCTCGAAAGGGGCCCCGGCTTCGCGCAGGCCCCGGGCGATCTCCTGCGAGAGCTCTCCGGCCAGGAAAACGGCCCCCACGCCGAGGCCGGCGATCCAACGGCCTAGTTCGCGGTGGAGCCCCGGGGAATCGGGGCCGAGTTCCTTCATGTCCCCCAGGACCAGGATGCGCTCCCCGGCCGGGGCGGCATCCAGGAAGGTCTCCACCGAGGCTCTCATGGAATCGGGGTTGGCGTTATAGGCGTCGATGAGGAACCAGGCTCCGGAGGGATGGTCTATCCTCTGAAAGCGCAGAGGGGCGCTCGCGCTGAGCGCAAGGCCTCGGCCGATGGCGTCCTTGGAGAGTCCCAGCGCGGCCGCGGCCGCGGCGGCGGCCGCGGCGTTGAGCCCATGGACGCGGCTCGCAATGGGGAGCCTCGGCTCGAGGACGCCGCGCGGGAGGCTCCCTCTGCCGGAGAAGTTCAGGCGGACGCGGCTGGGTGAGTGCTCCAGCCGCACGTCCGCTCCCTTGGAGGTCCCGAAGGTTACGGCGCGCTCCCCCAGGCGGGGAAGCAGGGTGCGCAGGCGCATGTCATCGAGGTTCAGGACCACGGGCGCCCGCGCCGGGAGGGCGTCCAGGAGCTCGGATTTGGCCTTGAGCGTACCTTCGAGGCTCCCGAAGAATTCTAGATGGGCGGAACCGATGTTGGTCAGAACCCCGAGGGTCGGACGCGCGACCCGGCAGAGCGCGGCGATGTCCCCGGCGTGGGAAGCGCCCATCTCGAAGACCGCGAAGCGATGCCCGCGCCCCAGCTCGAGGACGGAGAGAGGGAGACCGACCTCGTTGTTGAAATTGCCCGCGTTGGCGCAGACGGGCCCCTCTTGGGAAAGGGCGGAGCGGAGCATCTCCTTGACCGTGGTCTTGCCGTTGGACCCCGTGATCGCGGCGACCGGGACCTCGAAGCGGGAGCGATGCGCGGCGGCGATGTCCGAGAGAGCCGCGAGGGTATCCGCCACTTCCAGCACGTGCTCCGGCCCTTCGATCGGCAAGGGAGCTCCGCGGCGCACGATCCAGCCGGAGGCTTCACGCACGGGCCGGGCCCCGAGGAGATCGTGCGCGTCGAAACGGGGCCCCTTGAGGGCCAGGAAGACCTCGCCCGCGCGCAGGGTCCGGCTGTCGGTGGCGATCTTTCCCGCTGGGCTCTGCGCACAGCCGCGGACCAGGGTCCCGCCGGCGGCTTGCGCGAGGGCTCCCCAAGTGGTCTGAAGGTCCATGATGGTCAACATTTTCCGCTGTCTTTCAAGGCGGCCAAGGCCACCTCGCGATCGTCGAAGCGAATCGTCCCTGAGCCGAGGATCTGCGCGTCCTCGTGCCCTTTCCCCGCGATCAAGACGACGTCTCCCGGCTGCGCGAGCCGGACGGCCTCGAAAACGGCTTCTTTCCGGTCGGGGACGATTCTATAATTTTCGCGCTTCGAAAGGCGGATGCCTTCCTCGATCTGGCGGAGGATCTCGAGGGGGTCCTCCCCCCTGTGGTTGTCGCTGGTGGCGATGGCGAAATCCGAACCCGCCGCGGCCGCTGCGCCCATGGGACCCCGCTTTCCCGCGTCCCGTTCGCCCCCGCACCCGAACACCGTGATGATGCGCCGCCGGGTGAGGGAGCGCAGGCAGTCGAGCACGGCCAGGAGCGCGTCCTCGGTGTGAGCGTAATCCACGAGGACGGAGAAGCCCTGTCCGGCATCCACGGGCTCCAGCCGCCCCGGTACGCGCTTGAGTGCGGCGAGGCCCTCGATGATCCCGTTCTCCGGCAGACCCAGCGACCACGCCGCGGCGGCCGCTCCCAGCGCGTTGCGCAGATTGTGCCGCCCGAGCAGACGCAGTCGGATCGCGTTCTCCCCTCCCGCATGGGAGAGGCGGAAGGTGGTTCCCTCGAGCGTGAGGGCCTCTCCGGAGGCTTGGAAATCCGCGCCCGAGCCGAATCCGTAGGTGACGATCCTCGCTCCGGTGATGGAACGCTGCAGGCGGGCGCAGGAGGCGTCGTCCTTGTTGAGCGCCGCGACGCGCGCGCGCTTGGGGCTGGAGGCCCGCGTCAGCAAGTCGAAGAGGCGGGCCTTGGCGTCGAAATAAGCTTCGGGGGTCTTGTGGAAGTCCAAGTGGTCGCGCGAGATGTTGGTGAGCACTGCGGCGTCGAAGGACACCTCGTCGGCTCTTTTCAAAGCGAGGCCGTGGGAGGAGACCTCCATCGCCACATGGGTGGCGCCGCCCTCGCGCATGCGCGCGAGGAGGCGCTGGAGCTCTAGGGAGGGGGGCGTGGTGTTCCCGGCCTTTTCCAATAGCCGATGCCCCAAGCGGTGCCCGACGGTGCCCACCACCCCGGGAGTGCCGCCGCAGCGGCTGAAGATGGACTCCAAGAGGAAGGTGGTGGTGGTCTTCCCGTTGGTCCCCGTGACGCCCACGACCTGGAGGGAAGCGGAGGGGTCCCCGTAAAACGAGCAGGCCATGCGTCCCATCGACTCTTCCACCCGCTCCGCTTTGACCCAGGACACGGGACGATGGGGCGCGTCCTTGCGCAGGAGCGTCATGGGGGCGGGCGGGGGTCCCAGTTCGCTGAGCACGGCCACGGCGCCCCGCTCGACGGCCTCCCTGACATGGCGGTTGCCGTCGGTGCGCGAGCCCGGGATCGCGATGAAGAGGGAGCCGGGCTCCACGCGCCGGGAATCGAGGCAGATGGAACGGATGTCGACCTCCCCCTCCCCGCTGACGCAGGCGGCCCCGGACCCGGAAAGGAGTTCCTTGAGCTTCATGGTTTCCCGGAGGGGGCCGCGGCCATGGGGCCGCGGTCCTCGGAGGGCGGGTGTTCTCCTCTCCCGGAGGGGGCCGCGACCGCGGCAGGTGCGCCGACCAGATGCGAAGCGTTGGGGCCGGCGGAGACCCGCAGAGCCAGAGGCTGGTCCGGCGGCACGGCTCCCAGGGCGAGGAGGGAACGGGCCAGCTTCGCGAAGACCGGAGCCGCCACCTCGGAGCCGTAGTAGCCGACGCGGGGACTGTCGATGGCCACCAGGATGGTGAAGCGGGGATCGGGCAGGGGGGCGTAGCCGACGAACGAGGAGAGGTAGTCCGTGGCGGAATAGCGTCCCGTCGCGGGGTCTATCTTCTGGGCCGTCCCTGTCTTGCCGGCGGCGCGATAGCCCGCGAGCCTCGCGCTCTGTCCCGTTCCGCGCAGGACCACCCCCTCCAGGAGGGAACCCAGCTGGGCGACGGTTCGATCCGACGCGACGCGGCGCAGTCGCACCGGACCGGGCGCCGGTTCCCCTCCCACGGCGAGGACGAGGCGCGGCTCCATGAGGGAACCCCCGTTGGCTAGGGAGGAGAAGGCCGAGATCAGCTGGATCGCCGTCACGGCGACGCCCTGTCCGAATCCCGCGTTGGCCAGTCGCACCGAGTTCAGGGCGGAGTGGGCGGGGAGCAGTCCGGCGCTCTCCCCGGGAAGGGGCAGCCCCGTCTTGTAGCCGAAGCCGAAGGTCCGGCAATGGCGGTGGAAGTCCTTGGCCCCCAGGCGCAAGGCCAGCTTCGCCGTCCCGATGTTCGAGGACCGCTCGATGACCTCGGCCAGGGTGATCACCCCTTCGGGCTCATGATCCTTGATGACGACGCTCGGAGTCACCGCCCAACGCCCCCCCTCGCAATCGACGGTGTCCTTTGGAGCGAAGAGACCCTTCTCCAAGACCCCAGCCGCGGCCACGATCTTGAAGGTGGAGCCGGGCTCGAAGACGTCCTGCAAGGCGGCGTTGCGGGTCGGGTCCGGCGGATAGACGGCCGCGGCCAATATGTCCCCCGAACGGGGTTCCTGGACGAGGACGACGCCTCTCTTGGCCTTGTGGCGCAGGACCGCCTCCCGCAGTTCGGCCTCCGCGAAGTACTGGGCGCTGCGGTCCAAGGTCAGGCGGAGCTCCGCGGGAGGCTCGTCGATGTCCTCGACCGGGTCCGCGGGCATCGTGCGGCCCGAACCGTCCCGCACCAGCCGGATCTTGCGCGAGTGTCCCCTGAGCTTTGAGTTGAAGGAGAGCTCGAGCCCCGCCGTCCCGTTCCCGTCCTGATCGACGGCCCCCAACAGGGGCCGGCCGAGGTCCCCGTTGGGATAGACCCGCGTCTCCTCGGGCGCCATTCCGACGGCCGCCAGTCTCCCGGCCCTGACCTTGGAGGACTCTTGCGCCGTCATCTTTCGTTTGAGCCAGAGGAAGCGGCGGCCGGGTTTGGCCTGCGCGAGCAATCCCGCGGGCTGGAGGCCGAGCATGGCGCAAGCGCCTCGGACCGCCTTGCGCGCCGCCTCGCGGTCGGCGGGGAGGTCGAGGAAGGCCGACCATACGGGCTGGGATTGGGCCAGGACCCTTCCGCGGCGGTCCACGATGACTCCGCGGGGGATGATCTCGAGGTCCTGGCCTCCCGTCTCGGCCGCGGCGCGCTGGGAGAACTGCTCATGGCGGACGACCTGGAGCCAGCTCAAGCGCAAGGACAGCGGAAGCAGCGGGAGAAGGCAGAGCAGGGCCGCCAAGCTCAGGCGGGCCCGGGTATCCATGCGGCTAACGCCAGAGAAAGCTGAGGACTTTATGCCCGTCCGCGCGCAGGGCGGGCCTCCCGAGGTGTATCTGGCTCTCCGGGTCGGGCCGTGACATCCCCAGGCGCGCCTCGGCGTCTTGGGCGAGCCGCTCGGGGGCGTTGAGCCGGGCCAGTTCCACCCGCAAGCCCTCGTTGAGTTCCGACTGGCGCCGCATCTGGCGGCGCATCTGGCCGGCTTCATAACCGACCCGGACCGCCTGGACCTGCTGCCAGAGCAGCAGGGACGCGAGGGCCAAGCCCGAACCCAGCAGGGTCAATGTCGTTCGTTTCATGATGTCATCCAAGGGAATCCGGGGAGGGGAGCCGCGCTCCCCTCCCAGGTCCAGTCCGCTGTTTGTGGCACCTCCTATGTGCCGCGCCAGGCGGTGTCCGCATCTCGTGTTGTCTCTCCCCGCCGGGTGCGGCGTGTTCCGCGTCCCTCGTTCAAATTCGGCGGGCACCCCGCCGAGTAGGTGCCCACCAGATCTTCCGCGTCCTCCATCCCCGCCGCCCGCCTCGGTGACGGGGGGGACGGTATTGCTACGCCCGTGCGTCCAAATTCGGCGGGCACCCCGCCGAGTAGGTGCCCACCAGATCTTTGCGCGCCTCTATCCCCGGAAGCCGCCTCGGCGATGCGGGGGTAGGGCCTTGAGGAACACCCGGCGCCAGACGTATCCGGCGGCGGGTACCGAGCTCGTCGCGGTGAGGCTGATCACCTCGCGCCGCATGGGCAGGAACCCGGCCGCCGTGCTCGCCATCGCCAGCGCCGCCAAGGCCTGCCCGGAACCGACCACCATCGTGCTCTTCATCATGTTCACCCTCCCTGAGTGCTTCCCGATCTTTGCGGCCTATCGTTTCTCAACAACGCGAAGCTTCGCGCTGCGCGCGCGCGGGTTCAAAGCGACCTCCGCCGGCCCAGGCGGGACGCAGTCGGGTCCCGCCCAGCGGCACTGCCCCCCCGCGACCGCTGTCTTGAAGATGTTCTTGACGATCCGGTCCTCCACCGAGTGGAAGCTGATCGCCGCCAGGCGGCCGCCGGCCCGCAGCAGCGAGAGGGCGCTCTCCAATCCCCGGGTGAGGTTCTCAAGCTCGCCGTTGACCGCGATGCGCAGGGCCTGGAAAGTCCGCGTGGCGGGATGGATGCGTTCACCGGCGCCGCGGGGCATGAGCGTCTCCACCAGCGAGGCCAGCTCGCCGGTCGTCTGGAGGGGCTTGAGCGCCCGGGCCCGGACGACCGCCTTGGCGATTCGCCCGGCCTGCCGCTCCTCGCCGTACTCGCGGAGCAACAGCTCTATCTGCTCGGCGGGCCACTCGTTGAGGATGCGGGCGGCGGTCAAGGGGTTGTTGGGGTCCAAGCGCATGTCCAAAGGCCCTTCCCGCCGGATGGCGAAGCCGCGCGACGCCTTGTCGAACTGGAGCGAGGATACTCCGAGGTCGAAGAGAGCGCCGGCCAGCGGGAAGAGCCCCTCCTGGCGGAGGATCTTGTCGAGGTCCCTGAAATTGCCCTGCAGGAGCGTGAAGCGCCCGGCGAAAGGGGTGAGCCGCTCTCCGGCCAGCGCCAGGGCCTCGGGGTCCATATCCAGGCCGACCAGCCGGCCCTGCGCCGAGAGCGCGCAGAGCAGGCCATGAGCGTGGCCCCCGAGCCCCACCGTGGCGTCCAGGTAGAGCCCGTCGCGGTCGGAGACGAGGAGCTCCAGAGTCCTTTCCAAGAGGACCGGCTCATGGGTGAATTCGGACATGAGGGAATGGGAGCCCATCAGAGGTCGAGGTCCTGGGCCATACTCTCGAAGGACGGCCCGGCCTGTTTGCGGGAGTAGCTCTCCCAGCTCTTGGAGTCCCAGATCTCCGCTTTGTTGCCCGCCCCGGAAACCACCACGTCCTTTTTGAGACCGGCATGGTCCTTGAGATGCTGGGGGACGAGCAGCCGCCCCTGCTCGTCGAGTTCCGCCTCGATGGCGCTGCTGAAGATGTGCCGCTTCACCGCGCGGGCCTTTTCCCCCTTCATGTCCCGCGTGCTGGTCTTCGAGTCCTCCAGGAAAGCCTCCCATTGGGACGGGAGGAAGAGCCAGATGCAGTGGTCGAGGCCGACTGCCATGATGAAGTGCCGGCCCTTCTCCGCGATCAAGGCCTCCCGGTAGCGCCCGGGCACCACGAGCCGGTTCTTCGGGTCGAGGCTGTAGTCGTAGCGGCCGATCGTGACTTGCATGGCTCATTTTTCTCGCGTCCCGGGGGTTTCCCACTTTCTTACACCGCTCAACACTTTTCCCCACCAGGACGCCCGGGAAGTATAAAGGAAATATCCGATTTTGTCAAGGGGAAGTTTTCTTCGTGGGCCTTAGGGCCTACGCGGGGTGGGTCTTATCCGTCGGGGAGGACTCCAACGCACGGCAATGGATGCAGTCATGCGCGAAGAAGGATGCGCCCCTCGGGCGCGATCTTAAGAATGCGCAGCGCACTTCGTGCGCCGCGGTTATTGCGCGCGGTGGCCGGACTGCAGGTCGTAGCGCCAGGCGTACTCCAACGCCTTGACGCGGGTGAAGGGCATGCCGTAAGCGCGGTAGAGCGCCTCGTGCGCGGGATAGCCTTCCTTGAGGTGGGAACAGAAGCGGTAGAAGGAGGAGCGGTACTGCGCGCGGATGAGGAAGCGCACGACGCTGTAGGCCTGGGTGTACCAGAGGCGCACGCTGGAGTCGTCGGCCCCCGTGGTGTTCTCGACGGTCATCATCTCGGTGAGCCCGTACCCCTTGCCTTGGCGGATGGCCTCCATGTTCTCCTTGAGCCAGTTGGGAGCGGCCAATCCCCGCTCGGTCTGCACGAGAGTGGCCATGCCCTCGCTGAGCCAGAGCTGGCTGGGCTTGCCGCCGATGAAGAAGCTGTCGAAATAGATGTGGCAGAGCTCGTGGGCGAGGATGCCGACGAGCTCGGGGCTCTCGTAGACGTAGACCTTCCGGCTCTTGACCGAGCTGGCTCCGCCGGACCAGGAGGGCCGTCCCGTGACCTTGCGGTAGGTCTCCTGCGTCCTGAACAGGAAGACGGAGACTTTCTCGTCGCGCGCCCAGGGGGAGAAGGAAGCCAGGTCCAGCATGAGGTTGGCGTGGATGTTCTCGATGGTCGTGAGGAAGTCGGCGGAGGCCTCGAGTGTCTCGGCATAGACCACGAAGTGGCGTGTCTGCGTCTTGACGAAGCCCTTGGGAGGCGGCGCATCTGCGCGCGAAGGCGCGCTCTCCCCGGCGGGCTTGGGCGCCGCGTCCGGGGAGGGCGGCCGGAGAGAGCCCTTAGCGAAGGACGGAGCGCTCGGTGAAGGGCTCGGCATCGCCGCCCTCGCGTGGGAGCTGACGGAGCTGGGCAGGCGCTCAGCGTTCTCGGATTCCTTGGAGCCCGGGGGCCCGGGCTCGGTGAAGAGCTCCGTGCCGGGCTTCTGTGGGAAGAATTTCGCGGCCGAGACGGGGGCCGCCTGGACCGCGGCCGGCGCTCCGGGCGGGGCAACTTGCCCAGCGATGTTTTTCGACACCCACTGCATCTTCGGCAATTCCGGGGCGTCATCCTCCATGAACTGGTAGATCATGATCCCCCATAAGGAAAGGACCATGAGCCACAGATAGAGGCGGAGCTTGATGAGGATATCCATGGCCTAGCCGGGTCGCCATAGTGTACCCGAAAATCCGTATTTTTCAAGCCAGGGGGGTCTGACGTTGACTTTCGCACCTGTATTTCCACAAAAGCAATTCGGTCCGAAAGTCAACGTCTGACCCCTATTACTTTGCGCCAGAGTG
>CAYHRV010000028.1:0-21779 GCA_964359165.1 uncultured Elusimicrobia bacterium | reverse complement strand
AAGGTGGGGGAGAGGCAGTTGCGGGCGCTGCTGAGAATGAAGGACGAGCGAGCTATGCTTGTCGCGTCTCTGAAGATGGTTCAGGGGGTGGGGCGAACGTGACAACCTCTTCTTGGAGGGCTCACCTTTTTGGAGCCGGGTTTTCTTTGGTCGGCGTGGTGGGAGCCGGAGTTGTGCGGATGCGCTCTATGTTTTGAAGCACGATGTCTCGTCGGGCGGCGAACCTGATCCGCTGAGCGCTTTCCTCAATAGCTTTCATCAAGTTTCCATCGGAGGCGACATCATAGAATCCCCGGGTCTGCATCACGACAAATGCCAAGACGACGTCTTCGATGACCAATTCGTCAGTGGTCTCCCTAAGCTCCCTCTGTAGCAGAGGAACGACATTCGGCCCCGCTTGCGCCAGTCTCTCGGAAAAACCCATCAGGGGCGGGTGGACATAGTTCATCGCGCAGAAATAAATCTCACACTGTGTCTCCAAATCATGTTTTCGGAATTCCTGGTCCCATTCTTTCGATGGCCCATGGAACAGAGGAAGCCATTTCGAGCATTGGCGCCGATACGGGTTGGAGCAGGCAGAACTGCTTAGCAGCATGAGAAACAACGTCACGAGCACGCCGTATTTCATGGTTTCTGCTCACACCCAATCGCTGGCGGCTCGATTGGAGGCATGGGGGGAGGCCAAGGAGGATGTGGCCTATCCAATTTGGCAGCGCCGAGTCGGCGTCACGTGAACCTGACACCAGCAATTCGGAGGACCCACATAAGCAGGTATGCGCAAGCCGGTAGAGCCACCATGGCAAGCGAGAGCTTGATGCCTAGCCGAAGGAGCCTTGGGCCCAAGTCTCGCGCTCTTTCGGGAGACACCGTGCGCGTTATCAGTTCGACGAGCCAGCCTAGGGTATAGGCGGCATTTGCTACAAAGCCAAAGATGATGACCGATAAGGGCTCAACTCCAGTCTCAGGACGGGTGTCCTTTGGGGGAAGAAAGACAAAAAGCCAGACGAGCATAACCGCAATGATTCCAGCGCCCCCGACGATAAGGTTATAAGAAATACGTCTTAGTTCCCACCATGCGATGACCGAATACCAGGGCCTTTCGGTGTCGGCCACATGGAACAGGCGATATGTCCAGGTCATGAAAAGTTGGCCTATTGGCATCCGCAAATGTTTGCTTCCTGCCACTGAAATCGTTGATTGAGGTTGCCCATGAGTGGCACCCCCCCGCCGCGCGCGAGATATTTTGGGAGGCCAGGAAGATGGTAAACCGCTGACCAAAGCGAGAGTGAATTGTCAACGGTGAAGATTGCCATCCCGTTGGGTGCGAGTCTGACGTTTGCGCTATATCCCCCAAGCTGAACCGCAGTCCCATTAAAAGGATGAAGAGTAGAATCAAGATACGCTTGTCCGCCCTTACGGCCGCTTTGGAGTTGGGCGCATCGATTATTGATGAACTCTTGGCGAATCTTGCTGATTCCACGGGACATCATCAGTTCCCGTGTCGAGGCAGCGTCTTGTCCGTAATAGCGCGAACCTTCGCCAGATTCAAATAACCAGTCCCATACCAGGCCAGGTGACTCGCGCCATGTTAGCCCGAGAGGGTCTGTGCGGATAATGGGATTGTTCCCGACGTACGCGTATGGATGCAAGGTCTGCGGCTGAGAAACCTCGCCGAATACCGGATCTTCTTGAAGGAACCGCCCGGTACCGGGATCGTAATCACGCGCACCCATGTGCACCAATCCCGTTTCAGCATCGAATTCCCGTGCAAACGTGGGCCGTGCTCCCAGAATTGAGAGACAGACTAGCGCTGCCGTCAAAAGTCGCCTCATATTAAACCCCCGGCTTTGCCAGGATCTTCTGTCTCTCTTCCCGTTCCTTACGTTCCTTTCGTTCTTCGGACGCCGGTTTCCCGAGTCCCATCCGCATCCCTTTCTTCACGAAGACGAGCCCGCGGATGAACTTGATCTCGCGAACTTCGGGCATCCATTCCCGCGCCCCCCAATGCTGATAGCGGGTCCCGAGGAATGTCCAATAGACGGAGTTCTGCGGATTTCTGTCCAGCCCACGTTCCATGAGGGCAATGGCCAGGACATCGTCCTTGAGGTATTCCCCATAATAGAAGCCGCCATGGTCCGCCACCATATAGCCCGCCAACTCTCGATACGACATGGTGCGGAGATAGGTGCCATTCTTGAGGGCATGCTTGGGGATTTCCAGCCTTCGAATGTACTCTTCGTCCGGAGAATAACGCCCGCGCCCTGAAGGATCGATGTTTTGCAGCTTGAATCCCGGGTCGACGTAGCGAACGAAGAGATGCTCTGGAGCCGAGACTGGATAGAGGGGATAACCCAAGCGCTGCCCGACGGCGATATAGAACAGCGCCAGGTTGAAGCAGTTGCCTCGTTTCCTGTCGAGTATGCTAAAGGGATACCGATTGTAGACAGCTTGCTTGAGCTCGCGTTCGTCCGGGTCGTAGGCGATGCCCACCTTTTTGAAAAGAATGGTGTTGATCGTGCGAATTCGGCGCTCTGGGTCGGCGTCGGGGCGAGTAGCTTGCCTGACCTGTTCGACAACCTGCTTGAACTCGCGATTGTAGTGGTCGACATCAAGGTCAGGATAGGCGTCCTTGGCGAGCGTCATGGAGACGTCCCAAATGTCCACATCCTTCTCGGGCAAGGATAAGATGCCTTGGACTATGGGAAGGATCTTCTTCCTCCGTTCGAGGCTGGGACGCCATCGGTCCATCTTCATCACCGTCGCGTCCGTAGTCATCGCCTCGATTTGGAAGGTGTCGAGTTTCATCGCCGCGGCGACACGATCTTGCACGGGCTTGCTCGCTTTATTGTCGAAGACGTCCGCGACATAGGCGCCGAGGACATGCGGAAAAGAGCTGTAGTTCCAGAAAAACGACGGTGCCGGGGGTCGCTTCATTGAGTTGCCGTCGGAGGGTTGGGCGAAGACAGAGGGGGCGAGGGAGGCAACGATCGCGATATGAGCTAGTCGCAAGAATCGCGACGTCCAAGGGCCTCTCGGCGCTGAGAGCAAGGCTCCTCCTCACCTGATGATGCAAAGAAAACCAGCGAACTTCGCTACTCTTGGTAGTCTATCAGGAGAACCCCGAGAACGCAAGGGGACCAGGTTTTGGCTGATTTTCCTTGCGGTTTGGCTTGCCGAACGCTGGACAGGATGAAAAACCAGATCGGATTATGACGGGGGGTGTGTTACTGCCATGATCGACATCGAGATCATTTTCGTGCGACGTGAGCCGGAGAAAAAGCGAAGGGAGGGCTTAAAGAAACCCTCCCTCGTTGGTCCTCGAGCTTCCGATGTCAGCTCGGGTTCTCTGAGTCGTAATAATCCGTCAAACTGGCTGCCGGACTAGGATTTGAACCTAGACTAAGCGGTCCAGAGCCGCTTGTGCTACCATTACACCATCCGGCAATACGGGGGGATTCTACAAAATTTCAGTCTTGGGGGAGGCTCTTCCCGGGCCCAAGGATTCGCAAGAGCCTCGCCGGCTTGTAACATCTTCGAAACATTTTCTTAATGCCCTCGTAACCCCCCGGGGCTAGAGTGAGAGCGTGATGCAGCGCCGAGAGCCGAGACAGGGATTCGCCATCTGGGACCTTAGGCCCAGATCCAGGCGAGCCCTAGGACCCAGGAAAGAAAGTCTTTCCGGGGTCAAACTATTTAATGGCTCCTCGGTGAAGCGGGGGGCGACTATGCGTACTATATTGGCGATCGCTTTTATGCTCGGCCTGGCGCCTTGCGCCATGGCGGAGCGCTATACCGTGACCGACGAGGGCGGCTTCGGCAACACCGGCCGCTTCATCGAGTTCGCGGACCGCTTCGGCTGGAAATCCTACGAGATCAAGTACAACCTCAAGCTCGACGCGGCCGGACGCAAGGTCGAGGACGGGTCCACTTTGGAGCTCACCATCAACAAGAACGACGGCTCCCGCTGGCGCTACCGCTGCCGGGCCGCGGCCGATAGCAAGAGCATGTGGTCGAACGTCAACAGCCTCTACGGCCAGGGCCTCTCGGTGCTCACCGAGTGCCGCATCGACCCCCGGCGCTTCGCCCGCTCCGTGGACATGGCCTCCGACCTGGTGGGAGAGCCGACTTTGGTCTTCTCCGTGGTGGTGCAGGAGGGCAAGGCGCGCGCGGGCGTTCACAAGGGCTTCTATTTCCTGGCCGCCAACGAGATCGAGTCCGGCTCCATGAACCAGTATTCGAACAAGGAGCCCGACCCCACCAACCTGGGCCTGCTCTTCAACTCTTCCGCCATGGCCTACCCGCAGCACCCCTACGCCCGGCCGATGCTGGGCTTCCTGCGATAACGCGCGAGAGCGCAAAGAGGGCCGGACAAGCGTCCGGCCCTCCTCTTTGGTAGAATCCTGCTGTCGCGGCATGGCCCGCGACACCGCTCAGGAGGGGTTCAGCGAGGCGTCGCCCAAGGGGGCGAAAGTCGAGCGACGACGAAAGGGGGAACCTGGGTTCCCCTTGTGGAGCGCCGAGCGGAGGGCTTACCCTTCGAAGCTCGGCTGCAAGGTTCGGCGAAGCCGAACGAGCGCACCCCGGCCAAGGCCGGGGCGCGACGATCGGGGTGTAGCTCAATCGGTAGAGCGCCTGGTTTGGGACCAGGAGGTTCTCGGTTCAAGCCCGAGCACCCCGAAGCTTTCTCTCATGCTCATCAAACTGCGGGTGCACCCGGAAGCCAAGAAGGACGACATCCTGCGCAAGGCGCCGGACCTCTACGAGATATGGGTGCGCGCCCCGGCCGAGCGGGGCAGGGCCAACGCCGCCTGCCTGGCGCTTTTGGCTAGGGAACTGGGCGTCCCGGCGGGCAGGATACGGCTCATCAAGGGCGGGAAATCCCCCAGCAAGATAGTCGAGGTGCCATGATAAAGCATTGCTGGGCGGTCTCTTTGTCAGTCTCGCTCTTGAACGCGGCTCCCGCATTCGCGGGGGCCGTGCGCAACCCCGACACCTTCATCTTCGGCGCCATCGGCGAGGTGACCAGCCTCGACCCGGCCTTCGCCTACGACGCGGTCAGCCAGGGCCTTATCTTCAACGTCTACGAGACCCTTCTCGCATTCGAGGGGGAGGGCAACGACAAGATCATCCCCCTGCTCGCCGCGCAGGTTCCCAGCAGGAAGAACGGGCTTATCTCGCAGGACGGCAGGACTTACACCTTCCCCATCCGGAAAGGGGTGCTTTTCCAAGATGGGAGCCCCATGACGCCGGAGGATGTCCGCTATTCGATGTTGCGCTTCATGCTGGTGGATAGGGCGGGGGGGCCCTCCTCCCTGCTCCTGGAGCCCATCCTGGGGCTCTCCGGCACGCGGGATGCATCAGGCAAGCATGTCGTGGACTTCAAGCAGGCCGAGCAGGCCGTGCGGGTGGAGGGAGACAAGGTGGTCATACGCCTCAAGGACCCTTTTGGGCCTTTCCTCTCCATCATGGCGCGCTGGTCCTATGTGATGAGCAAGCCTTGGGCGGTGAAGAACCGGGATTGGGACGGCCGCGAGGAGACCTGGAAAGCCTTCAACGACCCGGAGAAGACCAAGAGCTTCTTCTACGAGCGTATGAACGGCACCGGGCCTTTCTTCCTAGAGCGCTGGGACCGTCTGGGGCGCAACGTGGTGCTGGGGCGAAACGACAAGTATTGGCGAAAGCCCGCGTTCTTTAAGCGCATACTCATCCGTTCCGTGCCGGAGTTCACCACGCGAAAGCTCATGCTCCAGGCCGGCGACGCGGACTTGATCGAGGTGCCAAGACCCTTCATCACCCAGCTCAAGGGCATGGAGGGGGTGCGCGCGGCCGACGGCCTGCCTCGGCTGATGACGGACCCGGCGTTCTTCTTCACCTTCGACATCAATCCCTCGGCCAACCCGGATATCGGCAGCGGGAAGCTCGACGGGGAGGGTATTCCCGCGGACTTCTTCAAGGACAGGGATCTGCGCAAGGGATTTGCCTACGCCTTCGACTACGAGGCGTTCTTGAAGGACACTTTTCGCGGCGTGGCCCAGCGCGCCAAGGGGCCCATCCCGCCGGGCCTGCCGGGCTCGGACCCGGCTCAGCCGTTCTACGCGCGCGACCCGGCCAAGGCGGCGGAGCACTTCAAGAAAGCCTGGGGGGGGAAGGTCTGGGAGAAGGGATTTAAGTTCACGCTGACCTACAACACGGGCGGGGACGTGCGGGAGTATTCCTGCAACATACTCAAGAAGACGGTCGAGGCGCTCAACCCCAAGTTCAAGATCGACGTGCGCGGCGTGGAGTGGGCCTCCTACCTGGACAAGGCGCAGAGGCATCTTATGCCCGTGTTCTCGCGGGGCTGGACCGCGGATTATCCGGACGCGCACAACTTCGTCTTTCCCTTCTATCACAGCCAGGGGCGCTACGCCTCGGCCCAGGGCTATCGCAACCCGGAGCTGGACAAGAAGGTGGAGGCCGCGGTGCGCGAGGTGGACCCCGTGAAGCGCGCCAAGCTCTATAAGGACATCCTGCGCCTGGGCTACGAGGAGGTCCCGAGCATCCAGACCGTGCACCCGCCCGGGGTGTACGGGCTCAGGGAGTGGGTGAAGGGCTTCTACGACAACGCGGTGTTCATGGGGATATATTTCTACCCGCTCTCGAAGTAGGCGGCGTGGTCGAGGGCGCGGCAGGCGATGACGCGGGGGGATGATGGGGAACTTGTCGGCTTTCATCGTTTTCGGTCTGGCGCTGGGGTCGGCCCCGGCTCTCGCGGAGGAAACAGGGGTTCCCTCCCGGTACCAGGAGGCTCAGATCATCAAGGAAGCGGCCGCCACCCTGGGAGAGGACCAACGTTACGACGCGGCGATATCGCTCTATGAGCTGCTGCTGCGCAAGTATCCGGACGCGTTCGATTCGGATGCGTATGAGAGGATCGACCGCGTGGCACCGAGGAAGATAGAGGCCTTGAAGTGCGCCAGGGACAAGGGCGGGGAGACCGTGTTCGAGTCGCCGAAGTCATTCTATAAGGCCATCCATGAGGCGGTGCGCGATAAGAGGAAGGACCGGCTCGAGCGCTATTATTCCTGCGGGTTCGGGGTCTGCTCCGATAAGAGGCAGATCTGCTGGCTCGTCGACCCCTCGACGGCGGCGGCGATCATGACCGAGCCGGCGGACACGGTGGATTGGTCGAAGCCGGACCTTTCCGAGGAGGCCGTCCGGATAAGCGGCCGCGAGGCCGGCACGGGGTATAAATTCGAGTTCAAGAAGATCCGGTCGGGATGGAAATGGGCCCTGCTCACCTTCGAGGATTGGAAGGAGCCTTTGGCGATGGAGAAGCGGTTCTATGACGCCTATATCATTAGATCTACGTCGACTAAAATATCTGAGAAATAAGCTGGAGCGGGACTCCCTCCCGAGGGCCGCACCCAGCGCAACGCACGCTGACTCCCCCCGCCGCGCATAATCGCCGCTTTTGCATTTTTTAAAAAAATAGTGCTGTGATTTACAGCACAAACAGCATCGCCCGGGCGATGCTGTTTGTGCTGGAAAAACAATAATTATTTTTTTAAAAACTGCAAAAATATCCCAATCGGCAGGCCCGGTTTCTTGGCATGAGTTCAACTTCGTAGTGCAACACTTGCCGGCCAGTGTTGAGGAGGCGGGGTTACAGGAATTCTATGCTGTTGAGGACGCGCTCGTAGATTAGCGAATTGCGGATGGAGACGGCGTCGGGCTTGGTGTTGTCTTTATAGCGTCCTATGTCGGCCCAGATGTCGACATAATTTCCATTGTCACGGTAGCAATGGGTGTGCAGGGTGGCGAGGTAGCCACCCCCTTCCTGCAACTCCCGTGGGTAGCTGATGCAACGACCAACTTTCAGCTTGAGTTGCTTCGGGGTATTTACGAGTCTTACGCCTGGCCACTTTTTTTCATTGGAAATTATTTCATCAAAAGACATTTGTTTAATGCCTGCAGAGAGTTCTTTAATGAAAATGGTGCCAGTATAGTCATCTTTGGCATTGGGCGGATCAACTGTCCAATCTCGACGATTCTTCGGAGGATTAGGAACTGACCGAGCCGTCCACCCCAGGGGATGATCAAGACGGATGTCGCCACCTTCATAGGAGGTCCATTCATCTTGCTGGGGAGCGTCGTCTTTTGAAGCGAAGAGTTTTCGACCTAATGAGGTGGCCAGTACCCCGAAAAAGAGAATGGCGGCGAGGATAGCAAGCTGCTTGTGTGTCACTTGTTGGGTAGGGTATTCCCGGTCTCCCGGCGGAATTGCTCGTCCTCTTGCTTCATCTTGCGCAGGGATTCGTCGCGAGTCCGTTCGAATTCCTCGGTGAGCTTTACGCGGCGCATGTCTTCCATGTTATATTCGTGTAAGACCTGCTTCAACACCTCGTCGGTCCCCCGCCGACCATCATTTCTTTCGCTCAAGGAAGCTCGATCAAGCTTCTCAGGCAATCCCGGGGCGGAGAACTCTCCCTCGCGGGGCGGGTTCTCGGAGAAGTTGTCCTTCCAGATCCGGGAGGCGAGGTTGAGGGTCTGGCAGAGCCAGCCGCTGGCGTCGCAGCCCTCCCCTGTGGATTTGACCTCTTCCCAGATGCGGATGCCGATGAGCTGGGCCTTCTGCTTGATGAGCACGATGGAGAAACCCTCGCCTTGCTCCTTGAGGTCCTGCACCTCGCTCATGCCCTGGCCTAGCACCGGGGCGACCGCGGAGGGGGACTCCTTGAAGGCCTCGCGCGGTATGACGATGACGTAGATGTCTCCTTCCTTGAAGACTTTCTGCGTCTGGCCGCCCGTCGAGTCCATGGCCCGCACGTCCACGCCCTTCTCCTGCAGGGTTTTCAGCGTGGTCTCGGCGTCCGCGCCCGGGATGACCTCCACCATGAGCTTGCGGCCCGACTTGGTCCGAAACAGGCGGTTTAAGCCCTGGTCGGTCTTAAGATGCTCGAGTCGGTTGAGCGTGTCACCGACGCCCCCGCGGCGGCGTTCGAACTCGGCGGCCTGGGGGCGGGCCGCGACATTGGCCGTCTTGGGGGAAGCCCCGGCCGATGCTTTTCCGCGTCCCAGCTGGGTCTCGGCGAAGCGGAGCAGGGTCTGGGTGTTGGAGTCCTTGGGGTTGATCTTCAGGGCGCGCCTGGCGTCCTCGACGGAGTCCTCCATGCGCCCCAGCTTGTAGGATGCCTCGGCGGAGAGGGCGTAGCCCGCGGCGCCTTGGGGCTGGAGCTCCTTGAGTTTCGCCGCCACGCGCGCCGCGTCCGTGGCCGAGCCCAGCAGCATGTAGCCCCGGCCCACTTCCTTGAGAGTGGCGGCTTCCTTGGAGCGCTCCAGATAGGCGAGCTCGTTCTTGGCCGAGATCTTCTGCGCCGGGGCCATGCGGGAGACCACCTGCTCAAGCGTCGCGTCCTCGGGGAGGTCCCCGCGCTGGGCTTCGGTGAGGTTGTTGTAGAGGAGGCCTTCGAGAGGGGATGCCGCGTGAACCGATATGGACGGTGAAATCAGGAAGAAAGCCAACAGCGCTCGGCGCGGCATCGAAACGAGCCTCCGGGGGGTCCTTCGACCCTCCACCACCTAATACACTCTATAACAGGCGCTTCCCGCGCCTGTCAAGGGTCTTCCAAGCAGAAAAATCGACGGAATCCTGAGAAATCCGATAGGATTTATCAGGATTCCGGAGCCTAGCTGACCGCTTCGAGGAACATGCCGGAACTCCAACTGAAAGGGGATTCCGAGCGGTAGAGCCAGGTCCTCACCTGGGTTCCATCGGCGTGGTAGACCTCGCCCAGCTCGCCTTGCTCCTCGAGCATGCGGCAGATGCCCGAGAGCAGGGCCTCCCTGCGGTCAAGAAGGCCCATGCGCTGGAAGGCGGAGAGCGCGAGCGCCGAGTTCCAGACCCAGACATAGTCGTCGTGATAGCCGAGTATGCCGGCGAACAGCGAGAGCCAGCCTTTCTCGGAGAGCGGGTAGGGTTGGGCGGCCCGGGGGCCGATGGGCGTCATGAGCCCCAGGCCGTCGAGGGCCTTAAGGATGCGGCCGGCTTCCTCATCGGTCGCAAATCCCCAGGCTACGGCCGCGAGATTGCCGTCGCTGGAGAAGACCGGGTGCAGGACGGTGTCCTTGAAGAAGCCCCCGGACTCGTCCCAGAATTCCTCGCGCATCCTGGCGGCAAGGACTTCCGCCCTTCTGCGCCAGGGAGGGGAGGTCTCGGCTTTGCCGGTGAGGTCGAGGAGCGAGGCCATGGCGCGCTGGGCCTGCCAGAGGAGGAGTTGGGTGAAGAACACGGCGCCGCGGCGGGCCGCGATGGTGTCCTTCCAGTCCGAGAACGGGGGCTGCCGGACCAGGCCGTCCGTAAGGACGGCCTCATACCAATGCATGCCCTGCTTAAGAGCCGGCAGAACGGACTCCGCCCAAGCCCTGTCCCCGGTGTGCAGCGCGTAGCGCCCCGCGGTCCAGACCGCCAGGGCGTTGGAGTCGATGGAGAGCACCAGATGATCGGAGATGAAATTGGGCCGGAGGGGGTGGACTAAGGGGATGCTCCCCTTGAAGAAGGCGCGGCTGAAGTGGGTGAGCGTCCCGTAGGAGTCGAGCAGGCGGGGGTAGAGGCCGTCGGCGCGCCGGTTCTGGAGTATCTCATCGAGGGTGTCGCGCACGGCCGAGGCCTCCCCCAGGGCCAGCAGGCCGCCGGAGGCGAAGCAGAAGTCCCGCGTCCACACCGAGCGGAACTGCCGCGCGCCCGCGCTGAGCACGGTGCGGCCGTTGGAGAGGGGGTGCAGGTTGGCCCGCAGGGAGCGTTCGGCCACGGCCTTGGCTCGCGAGAGGGGATCGGTGTCCATGGCGGGATTATATCACGGCGTCCGGTTGAAATCCCCGAGGCGCTTAGAGTCCCGCCAGCATCGTCCAAGGCAATGCGATGATCTTCGTTCCCATCCGCACGACGCTCCTTCCGGCGTGGACGAGGATCGCTCCGCTTGCCTCGGGGTGGCTTTTGAGGAAGGCTTCCAGGCCCGCGCAGTCCGCCAAGCGGGGGGAATCGGTCAGCTTGACCTCGACGGCGGCGATCTTGCGTCCCCACTCCAGCACCAAGTCCGCTTCCTGCCCCTTGATCGTCCGCCAGTGGCAGAGCCGGAGCCCGGGAGTGAGCGTGCCCCCCAGGGCCTTTAAGTGATGGAAGACCATGGTTTCGAAGAGCGCCCCGGCCTCCCGCGAGGCTTTGAGAGATTCCTCATCATGCAGGCCGCCGAGATAGGCGGCCAAGCCCGGATCGAGCCAGTGGAGCTTCGGGGCCTTGATGAGCCGCGTGGTCCGGTTGCGGGCGAAGGCGGGAAGCCGGTCGATGAGGCAGGTCGTCTCCAGCAGGTTCAAGTAGCGGTGCACCGTCGCCTGGGAAACGCCGGAGTCGCGGGCCACTTCGGTCTGATTGACCAATTGCCCGCAGCGCAGAGCCAGCACCTCCATGACGGTGCGAAAGTCGGAGAGCGACTCGACCTGGGAGAGCTGCCTGAGATCGCGCTCCAAATAGGTCGCGGCGTAGCCCTCCCACCAGCGCGTCCTGCTCTCCGCGGAGGCGAGCGTGAGCAGGCTCGGCATGAACCCCTTGGCGAGCGTCGAGAGCGGAGCCTCGGCGCGCCCCGGGAGCTCGCACTCGCCGGGAAACCGGCCCGCCAAGACATCCTCGACCACCGAGGGCGGCGGCCGCCGGCGGATCTCTCCGGCCGTCATGGGAAGAAGCGTCAGGTAGACCGCCCGCCCCGCCAAGCTCTCGGACACCTGGCGCATCAAAAGGAGGTTGGCGGAGCCCGAAAGGACGAAGCGCATCCCGCGCGGATCCTCATCGACCGATCGCTTGACCGCCGAGAGGATGCCGGGGAGGCGTTGGACCTCGTCCAATATCACGCGGTTCTCGCCCGCCCAGAGGCCCGCGGGATCGCGCTCTCCCTGCCGTAAGGCGTCCATGCTGTCGAGGGTGAGGTACTTCCAATGCTTGGTCGGCTCCTCGTGCCGGAGCAGGGTGCTCTTTCCAACCTGCCGCGCCCCGGTGAGGACCACGATAGGGTGGTCGGCGACGGCGCGCCCTAGACGGGGCGCGAGCCAGCGGGGGAGATACGTTAATTCTCTACCTGAATAACTATCATTCACCTACTGAATTATAATACACATCCGTTTCTTTTTCAAGGGAAAAGAAAGGCAAATAGCGGCGAAGCCCGGCGCCCCCGTTCAGGCGGGGGAGCCGGGCTTCGTCATCTTCTGAAACGACCGGTTGAAATCCCCGGGGTCCTCTGTTATACTCCTGAATAAGGCGATAGATGACCCAAACCTGGAAGTGGATCGTCTCCAATCCGAAGATATGCGGCGGAGAGCCCTGCATCAAAGGGACTCGCATTCCAGTCCATCTATTGCTCGATCATCTTGCGGCCGGGGATTCCTTTGACGACATCCTCAAGGCCTACCCACAATTGACCAAGGTTGCCGTTCAAGAAGCCATCGAATATGCGTCCCTTGCCGTCCGAGAAGAAATACTCCCTCTCAGGTAAGTTCCTTGTTGAGATTCTTGTTGGATGAGAACCTGCCGGTTTGGCTGGCCGGCGATCTGCGCAAGTCGGGACTGGATGCCGTGGATGTGAGGGAGATCGCCGGAACGGGGCTTGAGGACGATGAAGTCTATCGTTTGGCCCTGCGCGGGCGCAGGCATCTCATCTCAACAAACTACAAGGATTTCGGCAATCCGCTGCGCTATTCTCCCATGCGCCAAACGGGCATCGTGATCGTGCGCATGCCGAAATGCTCGGTGAGAACAGTGGCCGATCATCTAGTCCGTTTCTTGACGGGAGTAGAGCAGTCCGAATTATCACGAACCCTGATCATCCTGGAGCCATCACGCCTGCGAAGGAGAAGGGTGACTTAAGGGGCGCGAGCCATGATAGGCACCGACGACGAAGCCCGGCGCCCCCGTTCAGGCGGGGGCGCCGGGCTTCGTGATGTCCTGAAAGGTGATGCCCGCGCCGGTGAAGGCGCCGGCGGCGTCCTGGATGAGCAGGGAACTGTAGCCCAGGAGCCTGGGTTCGCCGGCCAGGCTCCAGCGCAGGTCGCGGCGCTTGACGGTCTGCTTGCTGGCCAAGGTCATGCGCAGGATCGCGGCCAGCTCCATGAGGTGCGGGACGGCGTTCTCGATGGGGAGGTCGGTGACGTCGCCTTGGATGCCCAGGATGCGGCGCGCCGCCGGGTTGCAGATCATGACGCGGCCCTGGAGGTCCACGGCCAGAAAGCCGCCGGAGAGGTTGTCGAGTATGCTCGAATTGTAGGAGGTCACGCGGTTGACCATGCCCTCCAGGCGCAGGCGGCGCAGGGCCAGGGAGGAGAGGCGGGAGATGGCCAGGGTGAAGCGCAGGTCCGCGTCGCTGAAGGGGGAGCCTTCCTCTTTATTGAAGAAGGCGAGCACGCCGGTGAGGTCTAAGCGGTCGAAGACCGGCACGCAGAGCATGCCGTGGGGCTCGAGCCCGGGCACGGAGTCGATGTCCTTGCGAAAGCGCTTGTCGGCCCCGGCCTGGGCGACCATCACGGGCTCCCGGAACTTCGCGACCCAGCCCAAGAGGCCCTCGCCCACGGAGACCGGCATGCGCTCCTGCGAGTCCGGGTCCGGGGTGGGCCCCAGGGCGTGGAAGGGGACCAGGCGCTTGTTCTTGGGGTCGAAATAAAGATAGGACGCGCCCTCGGCCCGGATGACGGCGGCGATCTTCTCCAGGATGCGCGACCAGGTCTGAAACTCGTCGGGCTCGCGCAGGGAGTAGAAGAAATCCAGGGCGTCGTAGAGGTCCTCGGTCCTGATCATTTCGGGCCTCCAGCCTGTGGGACCCGCGTGCCGGCGGGGAGTGCCGACTCCGCTCGCCGTTGGGGCTCGGCCTGCCGCTTGCGCTCGGCTTCCAGGAAGTCGCGCAGGCCCTCGAACATGGCGCGCGCGAAGCGCTTGCGGCCGGCGCTCTCGCGCAGGAGCTCCTCCTGGTCGGGGAACATGAGGTAGGCGGACTCGGTGAGGATGGAGGGCATCTGCGTGGCCCGGGTGACATAGAGGTTGCCGTAGCGCAGGCCCTCCCCGGGCAGGGAGAGGTTGCGGCGATAGGAACGGTAGACCGCGTCGGCCAGCGCCAGGCTGTGGGGATGGTAGTAGAAGATGGAGAAGCCGTGCTTGGAGTCGAAGGGGTTCTCCCCGTCGGGAAGCGCGTTGTTGTGCACACTCACGAAGAGGTCCGCCTTCTTGAGCCAAGCGCGGCGGATGCGCTCCGGGAGAGAGACGTCCTTTTCCTCGGGCGCGCGCGAGAGCAGGGCGTGCGCGCCTTGGGCCGAGAGCAGGGCCTTGAGGTCCTTGGCGATGGCGTAGTTCACCTCGGATTCCAGGGTGCCGCGGGGGCCGATCGCTCCGGGCGAGGCCGGCATGTGCCCGGGGTCGATGAGGATGGTCCGGCCCTGGAAGACGGAGGCCGGGGCTTTCGCGAGCGCCGGCGGGCGGCGCAGTTCCACGCGCAGGGAATTGCCCCGCCATGAGGCGTCATGGCCCCAGAGCATGGCCTTGGGCTTGAGGCGGATGAGCACCTCCACCACGTCGGACTCGGCCTGCGTCCAGGAGGCCTGCTCCAGGAAGGGGTCCCCGGAGTCGTGGACGATCCAATTGGTGTGGCCCACGGTAGAGTAGAGCGTGAGCTTCACTCCGGAGAGGTCCGGGGCTTCCTCGATCTGGAACGGGACTTTCTGGGTCAGGTCGAGTGTCACGAAGCTCGACTCGCCCTCGCCGGAGAGGCGGATAGTCCCCAGCACGGCGCGGGGGGGAGGCGTGCCCAGGGGGAGCCAGTCCACGGTCTTGGGGTCGACCCAGCCGGAAAGATGGGAGGAGAGGGCTAGCCTGAGCTCGCCGTCCCGGCGCCCGGTGGCCAGGAAGAGGGTGCCGGGAGGGGGGAAGAGTATGTAGCCCTCCCCGGGCGCGTTGCGCACGTTGACGATGCCCTCGGAGCGGACCGAGACCACGCCCGGGGCCCGGTCGAGCGCGGTGAGCCGGCCAGGCGCGTCGGCCTTGGCCGTGTGCCCTTCCGGGCTCTTGAGCTGGAAGGAGAATTCCGCCCCGGAGAAGCGGTCCTCCGCGCGGAGCTGATAGGCGCCTTCGTAGACCCCGGGTTTCGTCTCCGCCATGGGCGAGGCCTTGAGGCCGCCGACGGAGAAAGCCGCGCCGCCGCCCGGGCTCCCGCGAAAGCGCAAAGGGACCCAATCGCCGGGCCTGAGTTCGGCGTCCGCCCAGGGAGAGAGCCCGTAGGAGAGGATGAGGGCCGGCTCCGGCCCGAGCGGGGCGGGCACGGCGGAGAAGACGACGGTCCGCGTGAAGACCGCCTGGCCCGAGGGCAGGTCCAGTTCGCAGCGGAAGGTGAAGGTCCCGGGGGCCACGGGAAGGTAGGCCAGGAAGCCGCCGCGCGGGTGCACGGCCACGCTGCTCCCGTTGATGCGGAATGCGCGGCGGGGATGGCTCACGGAGCCCAGGATGAACATACCCGTGTTGGAGCCGATGTCGATGAGCCTGCCTTCCTCCGGATAGATGATCGCGATGGGCGTCGAGCTGACGACGGGTTCGGAGGCTTTCGGCTTTTTGACCGGGACCGCGAGCGCGCCCGAGCCCGAGGTCGATATCCCCATCGCGGCCGCGGGAACGCGGCCGCCGGCCGTGGACACGGCGACGCCCGGAGCCCGGTTAGAAGCCGTCGAGATCAATATCCGGTCGGCCTGAGCCGCGGGGGCCGCATGGGCCGAGGGGATGATCGAACAGGCGAGTAGAAGAATGGCGTTCAAAAGAACGCTCCGAAGAAGATGCGCCTTCGCCGGGGGCGGGCCTCGCTGGCATCCTCGACCACCGCGCCGTCCTCCAGGGCGGAGAGGGAGACGCCGAAGCGTTCCGGGAAGGTGGTCCGAAGCGTCTTTCCGGCCGACGCGCGGCTCTCGAGCAGGCCCTCGCCGCCGGTGTAGAGCAGGACATGGTCCACCTCGCGCGACCTCTTGGAGACGGTCAGGAACACCGGGTCGCCGGGGCGCAGGGCGGCCCGGGAGACGCGGCGCGCCTTGAGGAACTGGTCCTTGGCGTCGCGGGGGAGCGTGAGGCCCACCGAGCGGTAGGCCAGGTTCACGAGCCCGGAGCAGTCCACGCCCCAGCCGGCCTGCTTCTGGACGCTGGAGCGGCCTCCCCACACATAGCGGTCGCCCAGGAAGAGGGAGGCCACCTCGAGGACGTCGCGCCGGAGAGTCTCCTCCGGGGCGGCGACGGGAAGGGCGCGCAGTTGGCCCGGCTCGACTCGCGCCTTTCCCCCGTCTAGGAGCAGGGCCTCGGTCGAGCCGTTGGCAGGGGGAGAGCAGAGCAAGGTGGAGCCCAGGGGGAGGGTAAGCGGCGGTGCGTCCGCTCGCGCCAGCTCCAGGCGCTTGGCCCGCACGAGGCAGTGCGAGGCCCCGGGGCGCGAATCGGCGCGCAGGGTTTCGGCGCGCACCCAGCCTGGGTAGCCTCCCCAGCGCTCGCGGCGCCCGAGCTTCTGCTGTTCCAAGGCTTCCACGCGGACCCAGTCCCCGCGGGCTTCCAGGGCCAGCACGCGCTCGCCGTAGAGGAGCTGGGAGCCCAGTCCCTTGTCCATGGGGTCGGTCCCGGAGGAGGCGTCACGCCGGGCGCGCAGGTCCGCGACCGGAACGGAGACGGCGAGCTCCAGCGGAAAGCGCGGGCCCAGCCGGTAGCTCAGGCCGCGCTTGCGCTTGAGCCAGACCTGCTCGAACTCGGCGCGGCGGTAGACGCGCCGGGTCCCGGAGGCGTCGGGCGCGGCGGGGTCGAAGGCGATGACGTCCCCCTCGGGCGTGAAGCCGGCGACGACGAAGAGGTGGCCTTTGGTCTTGGGCATGGGCGAGCCGAAGAGCTCCCCTTCGGCGAAGCTCACCGACACCACGGTGGGGCGTCCGGCGGCGATCTCCTCCTGGAGCGCCTCCAGCGAGGGGAGCCAGGCGGCTTCCCCGGCGAGGCCCCGCTCGCCGGCGTACGCCGCGTTGAGCGTCCAGTTGCCGAAACCCCCGGGCACGGCCGCGTCGAGCACGGCCAGTGCCGTCTTCTCGGTGGAGCCGCGTTTCTTCCAGAAGTCGAGCACCATGGAGAGGGAGGTCGGACTGCAGACATCGTGCTTGTATTTGTCCTGTTCGGTCATCTGCGAGCGGCCCTTGACCCGGAGCTCGCGGACCCAGGGGCCGGGCGAGAAGGGCGGGGAGGGAGGCCTTTCCACGGAGGAATCATCCAGGGTGAGAGCCACCCTGGAGAGGCGGGCCTCGCCCGCGAGGAGGACGCGGTAGCGCGCGGCGTCGGCTTTCCGGGTGAGCGTGAGCACATCCACGGCCACCGACCCCCACGCATCCTCCTGGGCGCCGAAGCTGGTCCCGGAGCCGTCCTTCCAGCTCGCGAGCTGGAACCACTTCGACCACTCGCCGCCGGAGCGGACCTGGGCCTGCATCTCCACGGATGCGCCCCGCGCGGTCTTGGCGTTCCAGGAGCCAACCAAGCGGTCGAAGGGAGCGGTCTCGATGGGGGGGGATTCGAGGCGGCCCTCCCCTTCCAGGAGTCCGTCCTCGAAGGGAAGGCGCCGGAGGCCCTCGACGCGAGCGCCTTCGATGTCCGAGGGGCTGAGATGGATCACCGTCATGGCAGTCTGTCCCGGTCCGGTGAGGCCGCCCGTCGTGAGGGCCGCGCACAGCGCCCAGGCCGGAGCGGCCGGCCGCCGGCCGGAGGTGCGAGGAGTCCGGCGCTCAAGGGCGGCCGCTATTTTACCAGCGTGTTCCCCGGCTTCTTGGGAGGATCGTTCGGAGGCCGCGGGGTCACTTTCGCGTTCCCCTTGAAGGTCGGGGTGAGTTCCGCGTTGATCTTGGCCCATTCGGGGGACTCATCGACCGAGCCGACGATGGCTCCGATCGGGCATTCGGGCAGGCAGACTCCGCAGTCGATGCAGACCTCGGGGTCGATGATCATGAAGGCCTCGTTCTTGTAGGGTCCGGGGTGGATGCACTCCACCGGACAGACGTCCACGCAGGCCGCATAGACTTCCCCAAGACACTTTTCGAGAATCACGTGAGACATTTGTTTAGATCCCCCTTGATATGATAAAAGCGTCGATGATGAAGCGCTTTTCTCCGACGAGAATCATCCTTCGCGGGTCCGATTCTAACTCATTTGCCCCAGGGTGTCAACGCTTCCTTATATGGCTGTTTCTGGCCTCGGTCCCGGGGGTCTCCCCGGCCGCGGGAACGCCGGGGAGCGCTCCCGGAGCCCAAGCCGCGGCCCCGCCGGTGGAGGAGCCGCGCATCAGGGACTGGCGCTTCGGCGGCTCTTTTTCCTTGAACTGGCGCAACGTCGGCCCGCGCAAGCCCGGCTATGAGACGCAGATACAGAACGAGGTGTACCTGGCCGACCTGTATTTCGACGTCTACGGTCCGGTCATCGACGGCGTCCCTTTCCTCATGGAGTACAACATCCCCACCGGGTCCCAGGGCCAGCCGAGCCTCTACCGCTTCCAGTTCAATTACGACCGGTTCGAGGATTGGGACCTGGTGTTCGGAAAATTCCTCGTCCCTTTCGGCCGCTACAACGAGCTCTACCGGCCGGACATGTTCCTGACCGTGACCCGCCCCCTGCTCTACGCCTCGCCCGACAGCCTGGACCTGGTGGTGCGCATCAACTCGCCGCGTCCGCCCTTCTCCTCCGGGTACACGGACATCGGCTCGCGCGTCACCTATTACCCTCCCGACCATCTGCCCTTCGTGCCGCGCGAGATGACGGGCTTCGTGGTCAACGGCCTGGGCGAAAGCTCCAACCGCTCCCGGACCTTCCCCAGGCCCGAGCATCTGGGCATACCGCCGCCTCCGGCCAACGGCCAGTCCGTGGACTTCGGCCACGAGAACAACAACCTGGCCGACAACAACAACAACAAGGCCGTCGGCGGGAGGATGATCTTCGCCCTGGGCGACCTGGATTTCCCCTGGCCCATCCCGGAAGGCAAGCGGGACTTAAGCGGGATCTCCCTGGGGCTATCGGCCATGGGGGGGCAGTACAACCTGGAGGCTGAGCTCAACTATCACATGCTGGGCGCGGACGTGTCTTTCGAGTATCAGGGAGCGAACATCACCGCGGAGTACATGTACGGCTTCACGCACTTCCGCTCGCCCCTGGAGGCCGCGCCCTCGAGCACGACCCTGCTCTCGCCCACGGCCTTCGTGCGCGACTTCGAGACCCTCTCGGGCTATTACCTGCAGGCCTCCCTCCCGCTGATGCGGCGGCCCCCCTGGGGCAAGCGCCTGAGCGGGGTGCTGGTCTTCAACCGCCTCTTCCGGCGCGGCCCGCAGCTCGACCTGCTGACCAACCAGACCATCGCCGGGACGCTCTATCCCTCCATCGCGGCCTACAACCCCGCCGCCTCCCGGGTGGACACCCGGATGGACAAATACACCCTCGGGCTCAACTATCAGCTCAGCGAGCATTTCTCCACCAAGTTCGACTACTCCTACTGGGTGATGGGGCGCGGGGCCACCGACGAGGGGGTCACGGACATCTACCAGGGGGCGTTCTCCATCATCATGACATTCTGAGTTGAGACCCCATGGCTCCGCCCTCCGCCCCGCGTCGGACGCTCCAATGCCTGGCGGCCGTGTGCGTCCTGAGCGCCGCTCGCGGGGCCCCCGTCAACGCGGAGGCGTTCGCCTCCGAACTCAGACTCGAAGGGCGCACATGGAACTACGACGTCTATGAGACCAGCTTCCCCTCCGCGATGCGCGGGCTCTTCAGGTCCAATGATACGGTCTGGGGGCATCTCTATGTCCCGAGGGGAAAAAAGGGGGACGGGCCGCCGCCGGCCGTCCTCATTCTCCCGGTCATGGCCGCGCCCAATGCCTGGATCGAGGAGCGCTTCGTGCAGTCCCTCCTGCGCCGGAGGATCGCGGCCTATTGGATCGAGATGCCCTATCAATTCCGCCGCCGCCCGCACCCCTCGGTCCCGAGCGGGCAGTCCTTCCTCGCGCGCTCTCCCCGCGCGCTCGCGCGCAATTTCCTGCACGCCAGGGCGGACGCGGCCCGGGCGCTGACGTGGCTGAGGAACTCCGGGCGGGTGGACGCGGACCGCATCGGCCTCTTCGGGGTGAGCCTCGGAGCCTTGGTGGGCTCCTCCCTCTACGCCTTCGACGATGAGGCCGCGGGAGCCCTCCATGCGGCGGTGTTCGCCCTGGGAGGGGCCGATTTCCCGGATCTAGTGATGAGGGGCTCGATGACCTCCGCGTTCGCGCGGCGCTCCGGCTTCGGCGAGAAAGAACTGCGCGAGGCCTGGACGGGCATGGATCCCCTGGAGCGTCCGAGGGCCGGAGGGCGCGTGCTCCTCATCAACGCCGCCGCCGACGGCGTGGTCCCGCCCGAGAACGCGGACAAGCTCGCCGCGGCCTTGCCCGGCGCCCGGCGCATGCGCGTGCCATGGGGGCATTACGGGGCCATCCTGCACCTGCTCTGGATCCCGGACCGGGTGGCCCGGGAGTTCGCGCGGATGTCCGAGCGGCAGTAACGCGGCGCACTTCGTGCGCCGCGTTATTTGTTGGGCTGGTTGAGGTACTGCTTCTTGAGCGCCTCGACGTCGATGTTGGCCGGGTCGGCCTGGCCTTGGCCTTGCCCGGTCTGCATCGAGGGACGGCTCCCGCCCGAGCCGCCGAAACTGAAGCCGCCGGTGGGATTGAGCTTGGGCTTGGCGAACGCCTTGCGCGCGGGCGCCGCCTTCTTGACCGGGGCCGGGGCGGGCTCTTCCTCGGCGGCCACTTCCTCGCCGCCCTCCGGGGCCGCGGTCTCGGCCTTCGCCAGGATGTCCTTGGGGAGGCCGCACTTCTTCCCGAATTTCCGGATCATCCCGAGGAGATTCTCGTCGTTGGCGTTGTCGGAGAGAATCGTCCGGAGGTCTTTGGCCAGCTTCTTCTTGCCGAATATCTTGGATACCAGCGAGCGCATCTCGCCTTTCCCTGCCTTGGCCGAGAGCATCTTGTTGAACGCGGAGGATTCGGCGAGCTGGACGACGAACATGGGGAGATCCCGGCTGTCGTCGTAGGCGTCGGCGATCCTCTTAAGCTCCTTCTTGGCCAGGAACTCGTCGTACCAATCCGGCAGTTCGTCGTGCACTAGGTCCACGAGGACCTGCAGGGTCTTGCGTGTGGCGGAGTCGGCCGAATTGCCTACCGGGGGAGCGTCGGAGTTCTTGGAGCGCTTGAGGGCGGAGGCGATGCCCGTCGCGTCGCCTCGGGCCGCGGCCTCGGCCGCCTCGGCCCCGGGCTCGGCCGTTGATCCGTCGACCGGCCGCTTGGTGCCCGCCGGGTCCTTGGTGATCATGCCCAAGGAGGAGGTCCCGCTTTGCGCCGGGGCGGAGGGCTCCGCCTCGGCCGGGGGCGGGACGGCGGGCGGCATGGAGGAGGGCGAGACGGGAGGGGGAAGGGAGTTGGGCAGGGGCCTGTTGGACCCCTTATCCGGGAAACGGAAGGCGCCGTCCCCGGCCTGTTCGGACTCCTTGATGCCCGAGGGCTTCATGACGACGAACAAGAGAGCGAGGGCCCCGGTGGTGACCAGGGTCATCACGACGCCGACCAGGAGGAAGGATTTCTTCTCCATCGACCGTTGCCTTGAGTATGACACCTCTTTGGGATGATGTCAAGGTTAGGCCCTTAGCGGCAGGACCGACGAATCGCCCCTGCGGCGACTCCGTCGGCGGGACTGGCGCGGGGCT
>CAYHRV010000027.1:7440-22047 GCA_964359165.1 uncultured Elusimicrobia bacterium | reverse complement strand
GGACCAAGTCCTTGGCGCGATATCGCGTTCATGAAGTGCGGAAAGTAGGATCCGAGCCAAAGAACTAGGGATATTGTACCGGAAAGGACGGAAACAACATGAGCCCGAGGTCCCACGGACTAATCAGACAGAAGGCCTACGCGGGATGGGTCCTAGGGCCTATCGCTCAGAATCTTCGCTGAAAGACGGCCTTGCCCCGCGGCCTTGCGCCGAGAGCGGAAAGGTCCTTGGGCGGGCCGAAGATACGCTTGAGCTCCTCGAACATCTCCGGGGCGTTCTTCGAGAGCCATTGCGGACCCGCTCCGCCCGCGGCCGTGTTTTGGGGGGCTTCGGTCGCCTTGACGATGTCTGCCGCGCCGAAGAAGACCTCGGTCGCCCCGGCGAAATACTCCTTGGGATAGTTAGAGGCGTACTTGGAGGGGAAAGGGGCTTTGCGGGCATGCTGTAGGTCGAATAGCTTCCCATGGTACCCCTGCTCTTCGCGCGTGCAGGCGAAATCCGCGGCATGCGCGAGTTCATGGACGGCGTTGCTCAGGGGAACGGGGCGCGTGTAGCCTTCGGTGAGGGGGGGCAGGTCCTCGGTCGGCAAGAGGCTCGCCTCGGATATCTCGATGGAGACCGCTCCTCCATGACGGCCTTTCGCGCGTCCTAGGGGAGGGACCCCTTTGGGTTTCCCTCCCGGGACGGGGATGGGGACCATGTTCACCTTGAGGTTCCCCGGATGGATGATGTCGATGCGCAGGTGCCTTCGTCCGAGCTCGTTGAGGACATCCGAGTCCATTCGGGCGAACATCTCCCGAACGAGCTCGGCGGCGATCGAACGCGCCTTCGTGGACACCCCCGGGGCATTGATGTCGGCGACGATCCCCTCGATGACGGCCTTCCGGTCGAGACCGGGAGGCCGAAGCCGCCCCTGCGCCCAGGCGGCGGAGCCCGCGAGCAGGATGGACGCCGCGAGGACGAGCTTCCAGGGTCCCGGACGCTCCTGATTTCCGTTGGCCGTTCTCACCGGGCTCCGGCGTCATTTAAGCAACTTATCGTCTCGGAGTCATAGTCCATGTCTCCGCAGATGCGGGCGAGATGCGGCGCGATGTTCCTGTCCTTGACCGCCTTGAGACAGGATAGGACGCTGGAGTCGTAATTCAAGTCCCCGCACACCTGGGCCGCTTCCGTGGAGAAGAAGCGCGCGGAGCCGATGACGCGCACGCACTCAGTGCGGTTGCTGTCGTAGTTCAGTTTCCGGCACGCCTCAGCCGCGGCATCCATCCCCCGGCCATCATGGCCGGTGCCGGGCCCCCAGCGCCCGTCTCGCAAGTCGGGCTCGCGCGAGGCTCCGTCCCGGAGGCACTGCACCTTGCTGGAGTCGTAGGTCATCTCCGCGCAGAGGCTTGCCGTTTGTGGAGAGATGAATTTATCCTTGATCGCCTCCAGGCAGTTGGTCTTGCTCGAGTCGTAGTCGAGGCCGCCGCAGACGCGCGCCGCCTCCGGGGAGAACATGCGCGCCTGGCCGATGATCCGCACGCACTGGGTCTTGCTGCTGTCGAAATTGAGGCTCCTGCACACGGCGGCGGCCTCCTCCAGGCCCATGCCGCGCGGGTCGTAGCCCGGGCCAGGTCCCCAGGGGTCTTGTCCCCAGCCGCCCTGGGGGGGGTAGAGCCGGGCCGTACGGGAGAGGCAGTCGAGCTTGTCCCTGCTCGAGAAGCTCCGGGAGCACTCCCAGGCGTCCTGGGAGGGAATGGGATGGTCCGCAATGGCGCTCAGGCACTCGGCCTTGTCCCCGTCCAAGGCCATGGAGTCGCAGGCCTCCACGGCCTCGGGGGTGAAGAAGCGGGCCCGCTCGACGGTCCGGCGGCAGGAGTGGGCCACGCCCGAGAGCATGCGCTCGCAGACGCGGGAGGCCTCGCTCCGGCCGTTGCGCGCGTGCGGCGCCGGCTGGACGCCCGGAGGCGGGTCCATGTGGCTCAGGGGCACGAAAGAGCCCTTTTGGATCGAACCCAGCGCCTCGAACGCGGAGGCCGCCGAATTCAGCGCCGTCTCCGTCTCCGCCGCCCGGACCGCGGCGCAGAGCGTCAGGGAGAGCAGGGCCGCCGAGGTCTTCATCGCCGTTTTCATCGTTTTCATGTCATCCTCCATTTTCAGCCAACAAAAAACGGGAAAGGCGGGCTTCCGCGTCTGCGGAAGCCGTCTTTCCCGTGGGTACGCTCCCAAGGGGGAGCCGCGTTTCACCCCGGGGCCCTTCCCCCGGGTTACACGGTGGGCCGTTGCGAGGCCCGTTCCGAGCCAAAGAACTAGGGATAGTATAGCCGGACGCCGATCATATTCCTGAGTCCGAGGTCCCAGACCTTCATTAGACAGTAGGCCCAGGTGATATGGGTCTAAGGTCCCAGGGGGATCGTGGAGGCATTTTATGAGGCAACGAAGGGCAGTCCAGTAAATATAAATAAATTAAAGTCTGACACCATTTTCCCCTGGGGACAAAGGGCCTAAGGTGTTTTGGGCCGTTTAATCGTCTGGCTCGGACCTTTGGGCTCATTGCGCAAGGCTTTTCCAATGTTAGCTTATGTATATGCGAGTAGCGCCGCAGTCGAGCCTGAAGGCCATGCGAAGGGCCGCCTCCAGCGTACTTTGCGCTTGCATCCTGCTGAACACCCCGGGGATCCCGCAGGCCGTTTCCATGGGACAGGAGTTCGTCCGACCCGCCGTCGGCTCCTCGGCGGGACAGGCCTCCGGGGCTCCGGTTTCGATCCAACTCCAGCTCGGCTCGCCCACAAATCCCGCCCAGGCGTCCATGGACCTCGGCGCGGGGGCCTTGCCCTCTTTGCCCAAGCTCCAGCACACCCCGGCAGGGGCGGCGGCTAAGGGGGCGGCGGCCACGCCGGCGGGAACGCCGCGGCAGGCGCCCTCCGCAACGCGCGCTCTGATCCGGCCGGTCGCCGACCAGGCCCGGGAACGCCGGGTCCTGGCTCCGCTCCTCGACCGCCCCGCCGAGGGGGCGGATGCTCCCCGTGGATTGACGAAGATACTGGTTCATGAGGCGAAGCAAGCGGCCCCCTCAGGGGCCGCTCCCAGGACTTCGGAGAACGCTCCCGCCGAGGCTCGCTGGCTCCACGCGCCGGACTCGGACCTGCGCCGGGATTCGGGCGCCAAGGGGTGGGGGGAGAAGAGCTTCACCGCGCTCCAAGGCGCGGAGGAGGGCGGCGGCCCAGGGGCCGCCGTCCTTGGAGCGCAGTCGTTCTCCACTCGCGAAGAGGGCGGCGGCCCAGGCGCCGCTTCCGCCGTGGATGCGTCGGCCTCCGTTCCGGAAACGAAGAATCAGTTGCGGCCCGCCCGCCGTACGCACACCGAGGAGACGGCCCCGCCTCCGGCGTTCCCGGCGGAGGGCGGCGCGCGAGAGGACGACGCTTCGCGCCACATCGAGGAGGATATCCTGGGCTTCCGGAAAGTCCGCGGAGCGCGCCACTCCCCGGAGCTCAAGCCGCTCCCCTTGGACGCCGATACCGACGCCATCATCCGCCGGCTCGCCCTGCAATTCGACATCCCCGAGATCCGCGTGCGGGAAATGGGGGAGAGCTACGGCCTAGGGCAGGCCGGCGCCGGAGCCGGCGGCAAGGTCCTGACCGAGTCTCAGTTGCGCACGGCCTGGCTGGCGGTGTACGACCGCATGCAGAAAGCCAACCGGGAGGAGTTCTCCCAGCTCGACCACAAGAAATACCAGGACGGCCTCTTCTCCGAGGCCGCCGGCCGCCTGCTCGTCCTGCTCGGCCTGCGCGCCAAACCGGCGGAAGGCTCCTTCCGGAAGCTCAAGAACCGGGAATATCCCGCCGGGGCGAAAGGGATGCTCCTGCGGGCCATGGAGCTGCATAAGCACGCGGTCGGCTTCCTCGTGCGCTTCCCCTACCACCTCTTCGACGCTTTCCTCTTCGGCTACTTCCGCAGGAACATCTCCTTCTCCTTCGCCCACTCCACGGAGGACTTCTTCGCGGTCAAGGACGCCCTGGAGCGGAGCAAGGCCCGGGAAGAGGGGCGCCCCTTGAGGGAAGAAGGACCCTCGGCCCTGCGCTGGCTCGAATCCTCCATGAGCCGCCAGTTCCGCCGCGACCCGGGGCTCGCGGAGCGCTTCGCCTCCGGCCGGGCCGGCCGGGCGGCCATGCGCTACTTCATCGACCCCTTCCTCGCTCCCTTGGTCCAGTTCCTCCAGCGGCGCGTGGTCATGGCCGTGCTCAGCGCCGCGGCCATGGGCCTGGTGGCGGGCCTGCTGCCCTTGCCGCTCTTGGCCATCCACCTGAGCGCCCTTCCCCTGCTCGGACCGGCCCTTGTCGCAGCCGCTTCGGGCATCCCCGCCCTGGCCCTCCACCTTCCCCTGATCGGCGGGGCGGCCTCCGCGCTCCTCTCCCATGCCTTCGAGGCCTTGGTCTCCGAGCTCACCGTGGGGTCCTTGATCAACTCCTTGACGCTCTCCAGCGCCCTGACCTTCCCCGCGGCCCTGCGCCAGCGCTTCATGGACGGCCGGCACGGCACGCTCCAGCCGCCCCGGGCGTTCAGCAACGAGTGGATCCGGGGAGTGCTCGGAACCGCGGTGAGCGCGGTGTTCTGGAAGCAGAACCTGCTCTCGCTCTTCGGGCTCCTGACTGTCGGGGCCGAGATCGAGGGCGTCATGAGCTACGCCGGAGCCTTGGATTCGGCCCTGAGCCCGGCCTTCCGCTCCTTGACCGGCATCGAGTTCCGGCTCTTCCACTCCCTCGCCGCGGCCGTGGAGCGGCCCCAAGGGGAAAGCCCGGTCCCATTCGGTGGGGCCATCACCTGGGGGAACACCCTGCTCTACAAGCTGCAGGACGCCCTCGGCTTCAACCTGACCGACTGGGTGTACATGGCCGTGCGGGGGACCGCGACGGGCCTCGCGGGAGACCCGGTCGCCGAAGCCATCGGCGGGGCCGGAGGGGGAGGGGATGTCCACGCGGGCCTTTCCGTGGTCGCGGCCGTGGCCGCCGCCGCGGCGGGCCGCCCCGTAGATGTCAAGGACAGGGCAGGAGACCTCGAGCGCGAGGTCGCGGCGGTTCGGGAGAGGGTGTCCGGCCTGGAGAACCAGCTCTCCTTCCAGCGCAGGCGGTTGGAGGGCCTGCGCTCCGTGAGCAAGCCGGTGTCCGAGGCGGAACGCGCCAAGTACAAGGAGCTCATGGAGGGCTTGGCCGCCGGGCGCGACGAGTCCTACATCCGCGGCAAGCTCTCTGAAATACGCGACCTGGCCGCCGGCAGCCCGGACCGGGCCGAACGGCTCAAGGAGCTGGAAGCGCTCGAGAAGGGCCTGGAGGGTATCCTCCTCCCGGCGACCGCCCAGCCGGGGGATTCAGAAGAGCTCGGCGCCCAAGTGGCCTCGCTCAAGGAGATGGCCGCCCTGCTCGAGCGCATGCAAGGCTCCTCTTCCACCCCGCGTCCGGACCTCGGCACCGGCTCCCGGGTGGACCGAGAGACTGAAAAACGCATTTCTCAGACGCTGGGCCGCATCGAGGAATTGCGCGCCCAGGCCAAGGGGGAGATGGCCAACCGCGACGCCCTGGAGAGGTTGCTCGGCGCGGTCAACAAGGCCCGCAACGCCGCCCTGCGCGAGCGCCGGGGCGGCAAGGAGATGCTCGAGTTCCACAAGAACATGTCGCGCCTGGCCACGGTCATGGACCTGGCCTTCTCCCTCAACGAGATCGCCGCCGCCCAGAAGGCCATCTCGGACATGCAGGGACTGCTCGACAAGAAGCTCGAGAAGATCGAGCGTGTCCGCGGCGCCGCCGAGCAGGGCCGCGCCGACGCCGAGGGCAATCGCAAGAATCAGGACGCCTGGCGCAAGGAGGTCGACGAGAATGTCCGCACGGACAAGGCCTCCCTCGACGACATGCTGGAGCTGGAGGGGCAGACCGCGCAGGCCGTCTCCCGGATCGGGGCCTTCCGCGCCGAGGTCCGCGCCCTGCTGGCGCGGCTCGACGCCGAGGAGTCCGGCTCCAGCGCCGACGCGCTCGCCGAGTACCGCCGCCGCCAGGCCCTGCTGCCCTCCATCGTCGATTGGGAGACCAACGGCACGCCCGGCGATCCGGACGCTCTCTCCCTCAAGAGTCTGCAGGCGGACCTCGCGGACATCGAGTCCAAGATGAGGAAGATAGACGAGGGCCTAGGCAAGCTCGACTCGACTCCGGTGGAGTTCGCCGGGGTGGCGATACTGGCCGTGCCCGGGACTCCCGAGTATAGCGCCCTCAATCCTGACACGGCCCAGACCCTGCGCCTGCTCTCCCAGCGCGAGGCCTATTGGCGCTCGGAACTCTCCAAATACGAGAAGCGCCTGGCCGAGACGCGCAACCGCCTCGACCCAGGCTACTCGGGCTCTGAAACCGACCGCTTCCAGGAGACCCACCCCATGTCCCTGCCGCGCTGGCAGGACGCGGAGCGGCAGAACGCCGCGCGCCGCCAAGACGAAGCCCGCGCGCTGGCCGCGGAGATCGACCGCCTGGCCGGGGACATCCGGGCGGCCGTGGCTGGCGCGGACCTGCCCGCGCTCTCGGGCCGCGACCTAAAGGGAATGCAGGACGCCCTTGAAGCCTACCCGGACAAGCTCAGCGCCCTCAGCCTCTTGGGCCAGGACACCCCCCAGCTCTTCAAAGCCAAGATGGCCCTGCTGGGCATCGGCAAGCTCCTGCCCTACGCAGGCCGCGCCGTCATCTCCTGGTCGAAGTCGGACAAGACCATCAGCACGATCGAGGACGTGAAGACGAACACCCTGCCCAAGGTCCAGACCGGCCTGCAAGGCATCGTGGACCTCGTCAACGCCATCCTGCGCGACATCGACTCGGACCGGGCCTACCTCCAGGGGGGCTCGCATGACGCGGGCGACAACAGCGCTCTCCTCGAGCGCAAGCGCGCCCTCCTGACCTCCGTCATGAGGCCCAAGCTCGCCGGGGCCCAGGCCATGGTGCGCGACACCCTCCTCCCCTTCCAGAGGGACCAGATCAAGTCCGCCGATCCCGAGGGCGAGAGCTACGCCAAGCTCCTCAAGGCCCAGATTAAGCTCTACGAGGCGAGCAAGAAGGCCGTGGAGACCACCTTGCCCTGGGCCTTGGCCTCCGGCGGGGCGCGGGAAGGGGACACGGCCTCGGCCCTGGCCAACATCGAATCCGCCAAGGCCAAGTACCGCAAATTCATCACGGGCTACGACGACGAGAGGGGGAGGCACACCGGCATCGACGAGCACCTCTTGGACATCGCCCGGCGCAAGGACCCCAACGAGTCCGGCACCGAGGTCATCTACGGGGAGACCCAGCCCTTCAGCCTCCCGCGCAAGATCGCCCAATACACCGAGGAGAAGGCGCGCCGCGCCGCCCAGATCGACTCGGCCAACGCGGAGATCAACGCCGTGCTTGAACGCATCGACGCCATGACCGGTGGCCGCCATGGGCTCCTGGCGCGGCGCCTGCCCGTCGCCGTCCCCGCGGGCAAGGCCGGAGTCGACCTGATCCAGCGCTTGGTCGACGACAAGACGCTCGAGGGCCTGGGCGATGTCCTGACCCAGTTGGGCAACGAGTACAAGGCCAAGGCGGGCGACGTCTCACTCGGCGGGGGAGACCAGAGCCAGGTGCCCAGCGGGACCCAGCCTTCCCCGAAGCTCGATGACAACCAGACCATCGCTCTGCTCGCTTTGGAGACCGCCAAGCGCCTGACGCCCTCCACCCATCAGGGTCCGGAGAGCTCCGGGGCCGCCTACGCCGTGGCGCGCTTCCTATACTCGGACGCGGTCGTCGACGCCGCGCGCACGAACCTGGAGGTGCGCATCCCGGTGGCGGAGCGCTTCCTCCAGCGCGCGAAGGACGCGCTCCAGAAGGCCGTGGCGGACGCGGACACGGACGCGGGCTATGTACGCGGCGGGGCCGCGGGGGGCGGGGATTCGGTCGTGGACCGCAAGATCGCTCTCTATCAGGAACTCAACGGGATCACCCGCGAGGGCGTCGAATTCTACGGCTTGAAAGTCGATTGGAGCAAGGAAGGCTACAAGACGGTGGACCGCATCGGCACCTACTACGACTCCACCGCCCGCATCTACGAGTCCTCGGGCGAGGTGTCGGAGGCGGAGCGGGAGGCCATCCTCAAGATGAAAGAGGCCCTGCGCAAGACTTTCCAGGAGCTCGAGGACAACCGGCGCAAGCTCGCCGGCTGGATGTCCCAGCTCAACAGCCCCCAGGAGAGCGCCCTCAAGCGGGTGGCCGAGGACGTGCGCGCCATCCAGGAGAAGACGCGGGCGGTGCTCGAGCAGAACACGGCCTTCCGCGACGTCGAGGCCCGGCACAAGCGCTCCCATGACATCGTCAAATGGACGGTGGGGCGCTTGGGGGAGGCGCAGGCCGCACTCGACAAGGAACTGCGCGCCCTCAAGGACCCCGCGGCCTTGAGCCCGGACCTCATCGCCCGCATCAACCAGGTCCGCCAGGGAGGCGGGGCCTGGTGGTTCGCGCCCGAGGGGGATGGGGACGCCGCGGCCCTTGTGGTGCCCAAGAAAGACTTCTCCCGCTTCATCGACCAGATCTTCGCGGGCGTCCTGCGCCATGAGCCTTCCACCCGCAGTCTGGCCGCCCTGCGCTCCCAACTCCTGGAGAATCCCTACGGACTGACCCAGCTCATCCCCGGCTCCCAACTCGTGGACTTCGGGGACGCCGACGGCTTCTACATCGTCTACCAGAGCCAGTTCTCCGTCCCCCACGGCCTGGAGACCTCCAACTGGGTCACGCTCGGCAACGTGGCCAAGCTCTGGGGCAACAACATCAGCGTCACCGGCTACCAGTTCGCCAGCCCGCCCAACCCGGAGAACGCGCCCTACGGGGACAAGGGCGTGGAGGTGCAGGTCGAGTCCTTGCAGGGAGCCAACTGGGTCAACTACCTCAACGTGGACTTCCACCGCTTCATCCAGGACATCCCCCCGGACACGAAGATGGCCTCCTCCGCCCGGCAGAGCCGCCTCATGGTCTTCGACGACTTCGCCATGCTGCTCTTCGGGGACCGGCTCTACGTGGCCGCGGCGGGCTTCGGGGATTTCGCCATGGAGGACACCTGGAACAAGCCCCACTACTATGGAGGGAGCTTCAAGACCTCGCTCAAGTTCAACGAGGTGATGCGCCTCAACGCGGAACAGCAGACGGTCTTCGCCAAGGACCCCCGCACTTTCCTGCAGACCGTCAACCTCGACTTCACCGGGCTGGACCCGGACTTGAACCGCGACTTCGTCATCGACGCCAAGGGGGAGAAGAAGTATTACAAGCGCACCCAGATCGGACCGAGCTTCGACATCGCGCGCCTGCTGGAATCCCAAAGCGGGGACGCGTTCACCGTGGACCTCTTCTTCGCCCGCCAGGAGGGGACCGACGACCCGACGCAGAACTCGGCGGGCATCAGCGTGCTCAAGGGCTTCTCCATCAAGGACGAATCCGGCAAGCCCTGGATGATCATCAACAACCGCGCCGGCGCCGAGGCGGGGGAGAAGATGAACGTCCTCTCCGACCGGGTGAGCGTGACGCTCCCCGACTGGGGGGTGGCCTTCAGCGCGGAGGGCAGGCTCATCGGCGATGCCAAGACCTATTTCCTGGAAGCCTCCAAGACCCTCGGCCCGCACTCCAACCTGTCGGTGAGCTACGGCAGCCGCTATCCGGGCATGCCCGACCGGCTGACCATCGCGGCGAACACCTCCTTCACCCTGGGACAGCTCTGGCGCTTCGTCTCCGAGGGAGCCGCGGACTCCCTGTCGGGCTCGGAGGCCCTCAAGTCCTACCACAAGGACCTCGACGCCTTCTTCACCGCGCGCAAGGACGACAAGGCCGTACAGGAGCTCAAAGCCGTCTACATGCGCGACGTGGGCCGCAAGCTCATCACCCAGGACATCGGCACGCTTTACCGCGAGATCGCGGAACTGCGCCGGGCCGGGGCCTTCATGGACAACGTCCGCCAGCGCGGGATGGTGGGCTTCGTGACCAACCCGATCGGCGACGCCATCGCCGACCGCGCGGTGGGCGGCGGCTTCACCGCGGGGACGCAGACCGAGATGACTCTGACCAAGACGCAGAAGGCGCTCATCGAGGCCAAGGCCGAGAAGCTCTACCGCGAGGGCCTGCGCCTGCAGGAGCGGATGCTCGAGCTCACGCGGGAGTGGCAGGAGGTCCTCGTCGAGGCGGCCCAGGCCCAATGGGAGCTCAAGATGGCGCGCGCGGCCTCCGCGCGCGCGCCCACGCAGTCCCTGCGCCTGGAAGGGGCGGCCTGGGAGGCGCAGGCCCTGGCCCGGCTCAACTCGGCCGTCATCCGCTACAACATGCTTTCGGGCCGCTCTCCCTCCGAGCCCCTGCCCTTCGAGGGGCTCGACGCCGCGGACATGGAGGCCGTGCTCGCCGAGATACGCGGCCTCATGGCCTCGCCCGAGCGCATGAGGGAGATTCTCCAGGGCCTCGGCCCGGAGGCCCTGGCCGCCCAGGTCGGCGAGGACCCCTTCAACATTGCCGACTGGCTCCCCTGGGTGGACCGGCTGACCCTCTCGGTCGGGGTGCAGTTCCAGGACCTGCTCGCCAACCAGATCTTCGGCGTGGGCGGGAGCGTCCGGCTCCCCTTCTACGACCCGGCCTCCAAGGACAGGGACGGCGCGTACCGGCTGGAGGCCGCGGCGAGCATGGCGGAGATGAAGACGGTCTACGGGGAGCACCGCCTGCGGGCCCGCAAGGAACTTCTGCAGGCCCAGGCTTCGGCCGGCGAAGCCCGGACCCTGAGCCCCTATGCCGCCCGAGCCGCCCTGGCCGCCTCCGAGGCGCTCTCGGCCTACCGCAACGGCCTCATCTCCGAGGGCCGCCTGCGCGAAGCCTTCTCCCAGTGGCGCTGGTATACCTCCGGGATCCTGGAGGCGGAGTCCCGGCAGGCCCTGGCCGCGGTGTGGCAGGACATGGAGGCTTCCTTCGGGGGAGAGGGGCCCCGGTCGGGTCCCGCCCAGATATCTTCCTTCCAGGAGGCTTTCGACCTCGCGGCCCTGAACTCCACCGGACTCGAGGAGGTGGGCTATCGCCGGGAGGCGGCCGCGCTCCTGACCCAGGCCAACGACCATCGCATCCAGAAATTCTACGTGGACCTCCATGTGGGCTATAACCTCACCGCGTCCGGAGTGGGTTGGCTGCCCTCCTTCGGCATCACCGGATTGGCGGTCACGCCCATCGCCACCTTCGAGCTCAAGCCCGAGGAGCTCAGAGAGCTTCAGGTGCGCCAGGGCAAGGGCCAGGGAGCCGTCTATGACGCTCTTAAGACCAAGCTCGAGATCGACCTCTCCGTGGACATCTTCCGCAACGCCGTGACCCTGACCGACGCCGAGGAGGCCGCGCGGATCCTGGAAGAGGAAGTCATCCCCCAGGCCCGGGAGCGTCTCGAGAAGGCCCTGCGCGCCTCCTCCCAGGACGGGAGCGGCCCCTTGGCCGACGATCCCAACGGCGCCGCGGCCCGCGCGCGGCTGGAGTACGACACGGCCCTGCGCAGGCTCCATCAGACCCTCAAGGTGCGGGACCAAGCCCGGGCCGCGCTCAACCACCTCCTGGGCCGCGATCCCGCCGCCTCCCTGAGTTGGGGCCTCTCCCGGGAGGAGTCCCTGGCGGCTCTTAAGTCCATCCTCACTCAGAAATCCCCGCAGGAGACCGACCGGGCCGTGCTCGCCGGGAGGGTCGAGGTGGCCCGGGCGGTGGAGACCGTCGCGGATAAGAACCTCAAACTCGAGGAACTGCGTCTGGAGCCCGTCTCGTTGGTCGCGCGCTCCCTGGGGAGGCTCATCAACGCGCTCTCCGACGACGGCATCGCCAACCCGGACGTCGCGGCCGCGGCACGCATCCAGACCCTGGAAGCGGAGCGCGCGGAGCAATCCTACGGCAAGGACCTCGAAGCGCGCCGGGCCAAGGCGCGCGCCGAGCTCTCCCGCGCCCAGGCGGCGCTTCGGGACGCCCTCTCCAAACCCGGCGCGGAAGGCCGGCTCGCGGCGGTGGAGGCGCGCAACGCGGTGGCCCTGCTGGAGGCGGATCTGGCCCGATTGGGCGAGGACGCGGGCGGAGGTTCCGTCGCCGCCGCCCCCGCGAGCTTCGCCGAATTGGCCGCCCGCGTCATGGACGCGCGCCAGGAGGCGGAAGGCGCCTCCCGCCCGACCGCCGACCCCGAAGTCTTCTCCCCGGAGGTCATGCGCAGCCGCTCCATGGCCGCGGTCCGGTATTACTACGCGCACACCTCGCTCGGGCGCGACCCCATCGGCCGGAGCTTCCTCGAAGGCTGGGTCGAGGTGCGTTTGCGCAGCCCGGATACCCCTCCGGAGGTCCTGCTCGCCCTCTCCCGCCTGCGCGGGGAGAAGGCGGACCGGATACACAAGAACGCCGTGGCCGCGGCCCGGTCCCAGGGGCGCATCCTCGTCTCCCAGTTCGAGACCAACGTCCGGCTCCTGCGCTGGGCCGAGCGCGCTCAGTCCGAGCCTCAGGCCGCTCATTTCCAGAGGCATTTCGAGGAGTTCAAGACCGGGGTGCGCCAGCGCATCGAGGCGCAGGCCATGGAACTCAAGGCTCTTCTGGGGATCTCCGCCGATGAGCCCACGCAGACCCTGACCCGCCTGGTCCCTTCCGACCCCGCCGGGGCCGAGGCGGACCTCTCCCAGCTCGCGGCGCGCTTCATCGCCGAGTCCCAGAACGGGGCCATGGAGCAGTTCGCGCGCACGCTCTTCGACGAGGGTTCCTCGCGCTTTAGCAACGAGGACGACCTCATGGCCCAGGTCAGGGCCGATGTCATCGCCGAACGCATGAGCTACAAGGGGTTCACCCCGGTCGGGGCTTTCGGCGTGTTCCGGGGACGGTTCGCCGGAGGGGTCTTCCTCGAGGCCCCGGACCCGAGGTCCATCGAACGGGCTTTGGAGAGCGTGCTCACCGACTCCCTGCGCAAGGAACTCCTCTCCCAGGGACGGATGCAGGAGCTCACCCTGCGCCTCCACCTCCTGATGAAAGGGGTCGAGGACAAAGCCAGGCTGCTGGAGCGTCAGCACGCGGTCTCCAAATCCCTGGAACAGGATTTCCGCCGGGCCCTCCTCGCGCGGGACCTGGGCATGGGCGGCTCGGCCGAGGTGCTCAGGACCCAGGAGGCGCTGGCCCGCTCCTGGCTGGATTTCAGCAAGACCACCGCCGAGCTCAAGGACGATTTCATCCGCCTCGTCACCGAGCTGGAGGCCCTGGGCTTCCCGTCGAGATCCGTGCTCCAGCCCGCGGGACTCTCGGCGTTGGGACAGCCGGCGGAACTCCGGGCGCCGGAGGAGAAGCTGCCGGCCCATCTCTCCCGCCGGATGCTCGACGCCGGTTTCGCTCAGCGCCTGGCGGATTTCCTGCGCTCGCAGGTCCAGGACTCCGCCCGCGCGACCGACGAGCTCCTGAAGCTCTCGGAAGTCTACCGCACGATGCACGAGGATTCCGACTCGGTGCGCCATCACGGGGGCCTCTCCGGACAAAGGAAGCTCGATCTCCTGGCCCGGGCCGACACCGAGGGCCGCCGCATGCGTGTGGAGGGCGCGCTCGCGGAGCTCTGGTCGGGCCTGCGCACAGCCCCCCAGCGCGCCGCCTTCCTCCGTTTCCTCCAGGCGGAAGTGGGGGCCGAGCTCGAAGGGGCCCAAAGCGCCCGCGTCCAAGACAAGGAACTGCTCGATTCCATGCGCGCGGCCTACGCCAAGGCGCTGGAGTTCCCGCACGCTGTGCGCGGAGCGCTCGAGAGGCTCGAGACGCTCCGCTCGGTGCGCGAGGAGGCCCGGCAGGCATTATTGGAGGATTATGCGGGTTCGCTCTCCGGCCCGACCGAGTTCATCCTGCGCGACCTGGCCTTGGACCGCTACCTGAAATCCGCGCAGGCCTACGACGAGGAGGTGCTCGCCCTCTTCTCCTCCTCCGAGGTCAAGGCCGACCCGGTCCTCGCCCGCCGTCTCGACGAGCTTCACGGCATCCGGGAGTCACTTGCCCGGCAGAAGGCCTCCGCCAAGGGCGGACGGGGAGCGCTCGCCCTCGACGCGCTGGTGATGCTCGAGGAAGGGCGCCTGGCGGCTCTGCGGTTCAAGCGCGCGACCCCGGCGGAGTTCCAGGAAGCGCTGAGCTCCCTGGACCGCCTGCGCTCGCTGCAGGCGCGCTGGAACTCGGGGGACGGCGCGGGGCTCTCCCCGCTCTACGCGGCGACCAAGACCGACGGGCAGGGCCGCAGGCTCTGGACCGTGGAAGGCTGGCACACCTCCTCGGACATCGCGCGGCTGGAGGAGGGCGGCCGGATCGAGAGGGGAACGGAGGGCCGCCTCTGGCTCAAGCCCGAAGGCCCGGCGGGGGAAAAGCTGGAGCTCGTCGCCGGGACGGACGCGGCCGAGGCCCGGCGCGCCGAGGCGGAGAAGCTCTCGGGGGACAACGCGGCGCGGACGGGGATCTACGAGGTCTTGGAGAAGAGCGAGTTCGCGCTGAAATCTCTGACGGGAACGGAAGTGAAGGGGATTGGGTATGAGGAGTTGCTTAGAGGGATAGAGAACGGCGAAGAACGCCCCTCGAACGGGGCAATCTCCCCCGGGGAGATTGC
>CAYHRV010000027.1:0-7430 GCA_964359165.1 uncultured Elusimicrobia bacterium | reverse complement strand
TTTTGTGGTTTCTATACCGGCTAACACCCCCCCTCCACGGGGTAAATCCCCCCGGGGGAGATTGCCCGGGTCCAGATATTCGTTTTCTCTAAAGCGGCGGACTCGCGTGGGCTGCGCGTGGCGGCGCATCCCCTTAAATCGCTCTGGGACGACCCCGCCGGCTCGGAGACCATCGTCTACACCGGCTCCCGCCGCATCGGCCGCGACCAATTCCCGACCCTGGAATCCCTGCGCGACCACCTCTCCCGGCTCAAGACCGAAGGCGATCCGGAGGCCGCTCGGTTCTGGAGGCTGGAGATCGGCCCCCGGGGAGTCGCGCGCATGATCGATTCCGCGCGCGAGCACCAGGTCCGTGCGCAGAGGTCGGGCTGGATGGGGGTCAAGCTCCAGAGCTACGCCTTCGCCATGGATAAGAACGGGAGAGTGGCGGCCCTCTACCTGACCCAGGACGACTTCAACGAGGCGCTCGACGCGCTCAAGGACGCGGGCCATGTCCTGCCCAAGGTCATCAAGAACCTGAAGGCGGCGCAGGCCCGGCTCTTCGAGGCGAAGGACGCGGCGCAGAAAGACCGCGCCCTGGCCGAGGGGGAGACGCTGCGCTATCAACTCACGGAGGGTGAGGTCCGGATCCGGCTCGCGCGCGAGGTCCGAACCGAGTACCCCCGCGGCGAGGGCGAGTCCGAGGGCGAGTACGCGGCCCGCATGAAGCCGGAACTCGACGCCCGCGTCATCATGGACAAGGAGTTCAAAGCCGCGCAGAAGCGCCTCTCCGAGGCCATGGGGCGCTCGGCCAAGACCCAGGAGGCGGCCTCGGACGCGCTCCGGGAGGCCGATGAGTCCCTGGCCGACCTCAAGGAGGCCGGCAAGCTCCTGGCCGCGGCCGGGCTTTGGAAGGGTCGTTCCGGGGAATACCTCGACGCGCTCCGGGAAGCCGGGCTCGGCGAGGACGAGGTGAAAGCGCAGGAGGCCTATCTGGAGGGGTACGGCGGTTTCAGTCTCCACCTGACGCGCGAGGCCGAACTGCTCATCGACGGAAGGAACGCCCTCGTCGGCGTGCGCGCGAAGGCCGTGTTCGGCGGTCGGCCTTTGGATATGCGCCTGGGCGAGCCGGAGGGAGGGGTGCAAGCCGTCTCAGGCGAGGTGTTCGCCGCGGTCATGGACAAGGACCAGACCCTGGTCCGGCTCTACATGGACCAGGGCGTCGTGGAGAAAGCGGCCCCCTCCTGGCGGCTGGAGGCGGTCGACGGAGCCTCCTATGAGCGGGGCGGCAGGAAGATCGACCCTAATTTCCGCCTCCAGCATTACGTGGAGCCCGAGAGCGGCCTGCCGGTCATGCTCAACCGCCGCTACATGATCTCCCGCCTGGAGGGCGCGGGGCATAAGCTCACGGAGGCCGATCACTGGGGTCTCATGCCTTGGAACTGGGGCAATCTCCTCTGGGAGATACCCAAGGGAGTGCTCCGCACCCCCGTGGAGCTCCTGACCGGCCGAGACCCGCGCCAGGAAGGCTATCTCGGCCGCGTCTACATGCGCAAGATCGAGGGAGGCTCCACCGAGCATCACGGCTTCTTCCGCAGGGTCGCGGGCAGGCTGGACGTGCTCGACATACTCCCCGACCCGGTGGAGTGGTACTTCGACCCCAGCCAATTCCCCGCGGAGGTGGAGCTGGACTCTTCCCTCTCGCCCGGCCAGAACATCTACGACAAGGACGCGCGGGCCTCGTCCTTGCGCGCCGGGGATTCCAAGGACCTGAGCTTCGGCGTCAAGCACATCGGGCGCACGGTGGTCTACAACACCGAGGACTTGGTCAACGCCCGCAAGCGCGTGCTCTCCTTCTTCGAGGGCGGCGTGCAGACGGCCTGGCTCGAGACCCGGCGCGGCCGCTCGGAACTCCGACCGGGGTACCAGACTTCGCGCATCGAGGAGAAGCCCGGGCTCGACGCCATCGAGGACGAGCTCAAGGACCCGCTGGTGGCCAACGACCCGCGCTCCGACGGGAGCGGCGAGGTCCGCGTCTGGGGCGAGCCCGGCCACCTCGAGGTCGACCGTGTCGAGAAGCTCGTGCGCATACGCCCCGGCTCCCGCCAGTACGGCGCGATCGCGGACCGGCTCAAGGACCTGCCGGCCTCCCTCGAGCTGGGCCGAAGGAGCGCCCTGGCCGCGGCGGGCCCCCTGCGCGACGCCCTCTCGGCCGCGCAGCGGACTCTGGACGCGGTCTTGGGGGAGAGGAGCGCCGCCGAAGGGCGCCTCGGGCCCCTGCGCGAGGAGACACTCCGCCTCGCCTGGCGCATCGGGAGCCAGGAAGCGCTCGAAGCCGACATCCGCCGGACCGAAACCGACCTTGCCCGACTGGAGTCGCAGTTGGCCGCCGAGCGTCGCCGCCTCTCCGAGCTCGAGGATGAGCTCGGGCGCGAGCGGCGGCGCAGGCCCCGCGATCCCGCCGATCCGCAGGATCCTTCCAGGCCGCAGGATCCCCAAGACCCCTCCCGGCCGGGGGAGCCCCAGCCTCCGCGCTCGCCTCATCCCTGGCTCCCCTGGGCGTTGATGGGTGTGGGAGCCGCCCTGCTCGCGTGGGCTCTCCTCGAGTGGCTCTCTCACCGCAAAAAGCAGTCCCCGCCGCGGTAATCCTGACTGGAATATAGGTCTTTAGACCTAAAAGTCCCTTGACAAAAAGTCCTAGACTCTTTACACTAATAACGCTTCGTATTCGCTCCATAACGGCCTATTGATCGGCCCTCTGGCGGAGGACTTTATGAGCAACCCACTCAAATCCCAAGGCGGGTTTTTTCCACTTATTCCGCTGATAGTAGTCGGCGCCGCGGCCCTGATCGGTACGGGGATCGCCTTCAACGATGCCATGGTGAAGGGGGGAGACTCCATCCAGCAATCGGCGGTGGGGGAGCGATCCGCCGCCGGGGCGGCGGCGGCGACGGGTCTGCCGGGGATGGGGTGGGGGGAGACCGCCTGGTCTTACGGGAAGCAGGTTTTCGGAGGGGCCGTCGAGGTGGCGGGGAGAATCCTCGGGGGCCGGACGCCGGAAGAACGCGAGAAGGATAAGGCCGTGGCCGAGGTCGTCGCTCCAGGGGACAGCCGTTGGGCGCGGGAGCTGGCCGAAAAAGATTTCGACGAGCAAAAAAACAAGGAGACGGATAAGATCAAGAATTTGACCGAGTTGACGGACGATGACCTCAAGGCGGTCAAGGCGGATATCGGGCTCATCGCCCTCGCCACGCCCGCCGAGGTGGAGGCCGTCAAGAAGGGAGAGTCCGAAAAAGGAAAGGTCGGCGCAGAGAACGGCGGTGCCTCCCTGCTCGATAAGCTGCGCGACGGAGTCCCTTACGCCAACTTGAAGCAGGGGGACTTCGAAAAGCTCCAAGCCGCCTGCTCCAGCCCCCTGAAGGCTCAGGGATCGCTGTTGGTCTGCAAAGATAAGCCCGGCCAGGGCCAATTCAACGCCCCTGTCGGCAAGAAGGAAGGCCAGCCCGATAATGCCGGAGGGATGGGTGCGGTCAAGGGAACGGAATGGACGGGCGAGGAGTCCGGGTCCAAGACGCGGAGCGCAGCCAGCACTTCCTCCGGGGGTGGCGGCAAGAACGAAAGCGGGCCTAAAGGGCCGTATTATCTGCAGACCACAGACCCGAGCAAGGCCCTTCTCGTCGATTCCTGCAAGAACAAGACCGAGCCGAAGCAGACCGATTATCCTATGGCGGGCGCGTGGGGCTGCGTCTCGAAGGAAGGGGCGGCTCTGACCGCCAAGGACGTGTTCGAGCGGGAACTCCTCGCGCTGGAGAAGACCATCGAGGAGCTCAAGAAGACGGATCCCTCGAAGGTCCCGGAGGCTGAGAAGGCGTTCCAGGACATGAAGAAGAAATTCCTCCTTATCCCGAGCGTCAACGGCCTGCCCTACGACGCCAAGGTCAAGGATTCCCTCATCGACATGCTCCGCCTCTCCTCGCTGGCCGATTGCGAGAGGACGCTCAAGGCGCTTGAGACCTACAAGCCGGATATCCAACTCTGCTCCTCTTGCGACAACACGACCATCAAGCTCGACTTGGACGCCGACGGGAAGGTGACGAAGACCTCCCTCACCCTCCCGGAGACGGCGCAAGGGCAGGACGGCCGGCTGAGCTATTCCTCCATCGAGATGGCCGCCAACCTCGCCGAGAGCCTGGAGCTCGTCAACGGCGTCCAGGACGGCGGGGGCGCGTTATCGAGCGACGCGGCATTGGAGGCGCAGAACCTCCGGGAAAGCGTGGTGCAGTCGGGCCAGACGGTGTCGCCGGACCAGGTCTCCACCCAGCAGACGACGACCGCGTCCACCACGGACAAGGGCGGGGCCACCCAGACCGCCTCCTCGGATTCCACGGTCACGACGAACTCCGAGAAGAAGACCGAGCCGGCGGACCCGGTCAACGAGGAGACGACGCGCCAGCATATGCAGGACCAGAAAGAGGCCTTGAACGATGCCCTGCAGGGCAGGACGGCCAAACAGATCAAGGAGGAGCAGGATAAGAGCCGCGTCGCCCTGGAGGAAGCCGAAAAGAAGCTCTGGGAGGCGGATAAAGTTACCCGGCGGATAATCCCCAAGCCTACCGAGGCTGAGCTGCGCGCCGCGTTCGAGGCGAAGAAGGGCGCCAATAAGATCATCCAGGAGCAGAAGGCCCTGCAGAAGGAGCTCGAAGGCCAGATGAACGCTCAGAGCCAAAAGTACGATAAGATGGTCGACCAGGTGGTCTCCGCCTACTCGGCCCAGATCGAGCGGAAGAAGAAGGCCATCGAGGGGAATAAGGACCTTTCCGACGGGGAGAAGGAGGCCGCCAAGCGGGCTCTGGACAAGAAGCTCGACGACATCAAGGCCCATCCCCAAGCCTACATGGAAGCCCTGGGCCCGAAATCCTCGGTCTCCGCGACCAATAATTAGGAGGCTTGGACATGAAAGCGCTTCTCCTATCGTCGAGCCTCTTCCTCTCCCTGGCGGCGGCGTCCCAGGACTACAAGCCCTGGCCGTTGGCGTCGGACCCCTTCACCTGCGAGGTGCCGTCGGATTGGTCCCCGAGTCCGGGCAAGGGCCTCCATCTGGTGCTCGCCCTGGCGGAGGGGACCTATGCCCCGGGGATGCATGTCGACTTCTACCGCCACGGCAAAGATGGCTTCGAGTCCCCCAAGAACTTCATCGACTCCCACACGGGCGTCACGGGGGTTTCCGAGAGGGAATGGAAGCGCATGGGGGTGAAGAACCCCATCCCGCGGTCCTCGGCCATCGTCCGCGCGGTGAAGGTCTCGGGCATCGGCGCGTCCCGCTTCGACGTCCAGAAGGGGATCCGTTCCAAGCCCGAGGTCTACGTCAACGGGAAGTTGATCACGCGCAAGGCCCAAAAGGGAGTGGTGATGCTCCGCAAGGCCTATGTCGTGGTCCCTCAAAAGGAAGGCTTCTGGGTATTGCGCTATTCCGCGGAAGAGAAGGAGTTTGACCGCCACCTGCCGAAATTCGAGCATCTGATAAACACCTTCCAGCTCAAGGGAACCTGACGATTTGAGTCCGAGGCTCTCTCCGCTTCTCCGGGCAAGCTTGGCGCCCCTCCTGGGGGCGCTCTTCGCCGCTCACGCCCAGGCGGGGTTCTTCGACGACCTGACCGACCAGGGCCAGCGCATGCAGTCCTGGGGGCGGCAGGAGCGGGGCATGTCCGGGAGCGCGGCCAAGGCCTCGGGCGAGGGGTTGGAATGGCTGGGGCGCGCTTTCGGCGGGGGTAAAGGGAGCGGGGACGCGGTCCTCCCGGGCGGGGGGACTTCCCCGCATCAGAGAGCCCCCGCACAGGCTCCCCAAGAGGTCGGATTGGCCACCGAGGCCGGTCCCCGGAAGGCCAGGACCGAGCTCGTCGCCCCTGGGCCGGGATTCTCGGGCTCCGCGTTCATCGCGGCGGTGGGACAGGCATCCACGCCCGCCGGCAGCGGCGCCGCCGGCGGGTTCATGGTGCCAAAGGGAAAGGCCTGCGATAATGCCCTGTGCATGGGCAAGCCGGCGGTCAAGCCCAAGCCGGGGGGCGCAGCCGCGGGGGAGCCGCGCATCATGGCTCCCACGGGGAAAAAGAAGGAGCCTTTCACCCAACTCGCCAAATGCCCGGCCGGTCAGCGCACCGAGGTGTCCAATCAGCCCCGAAAAGGGGACTTGGCCTGCGTCAAGGTCTCCGACCAACTTCTCAAGAAAGTCGTCTTGGATGGAGGGGGGGACAAGAAGAAGGCGGATCTCCTCAAGAAATCCCTGGCAGGGATGGTGGATAAGAGTCCCACGGCCAGGCGCCTGGCCGAGCGCTGGGTCGACGAGGGACTCAAAGGCGAGGTCAAGTTCGAGGAGATGCAGTCCACCAAGTACAAGGGGCCCGACGGCAAGGACGACTTCTATGGCATCATGGGCTTCGCCCGGCCCTGGACGGACCCCATCGAGGTCCGGCTCAACGACAAATACGTGGAGACCGGCCGCGACTTCAAAGGGACCTTGGCCCACGAACTGCTCGGCCACGGCCTGGAGCACGGCGTGGCCAAGAAAAAGGGGAACGATTTCTCCTACGGCCTCTACCGGGGAGACGAGACCGGCGCCCTTTTCGTGGGCGCGCGCGTGGAGGCCGAGCTCGGCTTGAAGCCTCGCAATAGCCGCGTGACGAGCTATCTGAGGGATCCGGAGGCGTATTACGAGCAGAACATGTTCCTTGCTCCCGCGTATGCCTTGGGGCTCTCGCTCGATGAGATGAAGGATCCGGTGGGGAGCCTCAAGGCGCACAAGGAGCTGGTCAGCCGCCACCGAGAGGAGCTCATCGAAAGGCGCAAGGAGCTCGATGAGGCCGTCAATAAGAACATCAAGGACAAGGCTCTGCGCCAGCAGCTCGACGATGTGCGCACCAGCATCGCCACCCAGGACGAGAGCCTCGGGGCGATAGACGACTATGTATCGGCGCTGGAGGACGATAAGAAACTTCTAGCCCAGGTCCAGAAGGACGCCCAGAGCGAGCAGTTCAAGGCCTATCAGAAGGCCCTCGATGAGGACGCCGAGTATCTGCGCAAGGCGCTCTATCCGCCCAAGAAGAAGAAATGACCCCCCGACGCTTCGCCGCCGCGGCGTTGGCCCTCGCGCTCTCGCTTTCAGCCGCGGCCGCCGCCCCCACAGGAGAATCCATGCCCTGGCAGAAAGTCGTCTTGGAGAAAGGGATCAGCCTGGAAGCCCCTCCGGCCTGGAAGGTCGCCAAGCGCTGGGACCGCAAGGATCCGGAGGCCGTGCTCTCCGCCTATTCCCAGAGCATCCGGGTGAGGCTCTATGGCGGAAAGGGGTCCTCCTACGCCGCGCCCGAGGAGTTCCTCGCGTCGCCGGAGGCCGGGGGGGAAGGCGGCAAGCCGGCCCCGGCGGGGAAGGTCAAGGTGGCCGGAAAGGATGCCTCCCG
>CAYHRV010000026.1:0-22116 GCA_964359165.1 uncultured Elusimicrobia bacterium | reverse complement strand
GGTCCGAAAGTCAACGTCTGACCCCGAAAACTCAGCCGGCCCTCATTGAGGAGGGCTGGGGCTTGACGGAAGCGGGAGAGTCCGCTATACTTAGACATCGAATCATTCGATATCTAATCATGGGGACTCACTACCGCGGCAGCGCGACGGAAGTCCGGGCCCTCAATGCCTACATCAACCTCCTGCGGGCCGCCGACTCCGTGTCCGCGCGCGTCCTCTCCGGCCTCCCGGCCCTGGGCCTGACTCCCAGCCGCTTCGGGGTCCTGGAGGCTCTGCTCCATCTGGGCCCCCTCTGCCAGCGCGAGCTGGGCGGCAAGCTCCTCAAGAGCGGAGCCGACATCACCCTCGTCGTGGACAATCTGGCGAAGAAAGGCTGGGTGAGCCGGGAGCGGGGGCTCAAGGACAGGCGCTTGATGACGGTCCACCTCACCCCCAAGGGGCGCGCCCTCATCGCGCGCATCTTCTCCGGCCATGCCAAGGCCGTCGCCGCCGAATTCAGCGCGCTCACGGGCGCGGAGCAGGAGGCGCTGCGCGCGCTCTGCCGGAAATTAGGAAGGAGGGACAAAGGATGAAGAGATTATTCGCGCTGCTGTTCGCCGTGGCCGTGCTCAGCGGCCAAGCAGGGGCGGAGACCTACCAGATCGACCCCGTGCACAGCGATGTCCGCTTCAGCGTATCGCACATGGTGGGCAAGGTGTCCGGGCGCTTCGGGAAATTCGAGGGGACGGTGGACTATGTCAAAGGCGATCCTAAGGCCTGGAAGGTGGACGCCCGCATCGAGGCCGCCAGCATCGACACCAACAACGAGGACCGCGACAAGCATCTGCGCGCGGCCGACTTCCTCGATACCGACAAGCACCCGGCGATCGCCTTCAAGAGCACCAAGGTCGCGGGCCTGAAGGGAGACAAGGCCAAACTGCACGGAGACCTGACGCTCCACGGCGTGACCAAGCCGGTGGTGCTGGACCTGGAACTGGGCGGGGTGGTCAAGGACCCCTGGGGCAATCAGCGGGCCGGAGCGACGGCCACGACCAAGATCAACCGCAAGGACTACGGCATCGTCTGGAACAAGGTCCTCGACGGAGGCGGCCTCGTCGTGGGCGAGGAGATCTCCATCACCCTGGAGATCGAGGGGATCGTCAAGAAGTAGTCAGGAGCCGAAGAAGTCCCGGCCGCGGCGCATCAGGGAGAGGAAGGCAGCCGGGCGCCTGGAGCGCACGGCGCGGTCCACGCGCTCGAGGCTCGAGCGCAGGGCCTTCATCACGGTCCGGGACCCGGGGTTGAGGCTCTGGATGTCGTAGTAGAGCCGGGCGTTCTCGAAGGCCACCTGCCGGCTGGCGTCGGATTGGCGCTCGAAGGTGGTGCTCCCGAAGCGTTGGAGCGCGGAGAACCTCCTACCCGAGGAGGACAGGGCGTCGAAATAGAGGATGTTGACCAGGTGGGAGAGCCCCAGGATGCAGGCCATCCACCGGTCATGGTCCTTGAGCGGCATCTCCACGATGGAGAGAGCCGTGCCCTGGAAGAGGGAGCGTATCTCCCGGCGGTGCTCCGGGCGGCCCGCGTCGCAGAGGATGAGCGTCCTGCCGGAAAGCAGTTTCGCGTCCGGACCGAACATCGGGTGGATCGAGCCGACCCGCAAGGTCGACGCCGCCGCCTTGAGGTCGCTCAGGAACGGGGATTTGACGCTGGCGATGTCGAAGACCAGGGCCCGTGTGCCGCTCTCGCGGAGCATGCGCAGGGTGGGGCCCACGCCCCGGATCGGGGCCGCGATGACCACGATGTCCGCTTTCCGGGCGGCAAGGGCCGCGTCTGGGACCAGCGGATAGTGCGAACGCGCTCCCCGGCGCGTGTCGGCGACGCGGACCCGGTGGCCCTGGGCGTCGAAGAAGTCGGCGAACCACCGCCCCATGGCGCCGCAGCCGCCCAGGACCAGCACGTCCCTGAGGCCGCCTTGGAAGCGGCCGTGGCGGATGCGCTCCTGGACCTCGACGGAGCCTCGGATGAGCGTCCGGACGATCTCCTCCCCCAGATCCGGGGAGAGCCCCGATCTCTCGCAGTAGGAACGGGCGGCGTCGAGCACCCCGCTCTCCGTCTTGAAATCCCTGACCGGGAGCCCGGCCTCGGCCTTGGCCTCGCCCACGCGCCGGGCCAGGGAGAGCCTGCGCCTGAGCAAGGCCAGGATGCCCGCGTCCACGGCGCGGATGCGCTTGCGCAGTTTCCGTATGGACTGGAGGGCTTCCCGTTCGGTCATTCAGGAACGACGCAGCTGCAGACCAGGTTCCGGTCGCCGTAGGGGTTGTCGATGCGTCCGACCGCGGGCCAGAATTTCCGCTCCTTGACCCACGGGAGGGGGTAGACGGCCTTCTCCCGGGAATAGGGCCTCGTCCATTGGGAGGCGGTCGCGACCTCCGCGGGGTGAGGGGCGTTCTTAAGAGGGTTGTCTTCCCGGCTGATGCGGCCTTCCTCGATGTCGCGTATCTCCTTGCGGATCTCGATCATGGCCTCGCAGAAACGATCGAGCTCGCCCAGCGACTCGCTCTCCGTGGGCTCGATCATCAAGGTCCCGGGGACGGGGAAGGAGACCGTGGGCGCGTGGAAGCCGTAGTCCATCAGCCGCTTGGCCACGTCCTCCACGCTCACCCCGCTGGCCTCCTTGATCGGCCGCAGGTCGAGGATGCACTCATGGGCGACCAGCCCGCCGCGTCCCTTATAGAGCACCGGAAAATGCGGCTCGAGCCGCCGGGCGATATAGTTGGCGTTGAGTATCGCGAATTGGGTCGCGCGGACGAGCCCGGTGGGGCCCATCATGCGGATGTACATCCACGGGATGGGGAGTATGCCGGCGGACCCCCAGGGCGCGGCCGAGACGGGGCCGATGGCCCCCGGCCCGCCGGTCTGCACCACGGGATGGCCGGGCAGGAAGGGGACCAGATGGGACGCCACTCCGATGGGTCCCATGCCCGGGCCGCCTCCCCCATGCGGGATGCAGAAGGTCTTGTGCAGGTTCATGTGGCACACGTCGGCTCCGAGCTCGGCCGGGCGGCAGAGGCCCACCAGGGCGTTGAGGTTGGCCCCGTCCATGTAGACCTGCCCGCCGTTCTCGTGCACGATCCGGCAGACGTCCTTGATGCGCTCCTCGAAAACGCCGTGGGTGGAAGGATAGGTGGCCATGAGGACGGCCAGCTCCCCGGCATGGGCGCGCGCCTTGGCCTCGAGATCGGCCAGATCGATGTTCCCCGCGGCGTCGCAGGCGACCGGGACCACTTTGAGCCCGGCCATGGCCGCGCTCGCCGGATTGGTCCCGTGCGCGGACTGCGGGATGAGGCAGATGGAACGCTCGCCCCGGCCCCGGCTCTCGAGATATTTACGGATGACCAGCAAGCCCGTGTATTCCCCTTGGGACCCGGCGTTGGGCTGAAGGGAGACGGCCGCGAAGCCGGTCGCCTCGGCCAGCCAGGAGCCCAACTGCTCGAAGAGGAGGCGGTAGCCGCCGGCCTGCTCCACGGGCGCGAAGGGGTGCAGGCCGGAGAACTCCGGCCAGGACACGGGGAGCATCTCGGAGGCGGCGTTGAGCTTCATGGTGCAGGAGCCCAGCGGGATCATGGAACCGGTCAGGGAGAGGTCTTTGGCCCTTAGGCGGTTGATGTAGCGGAGCAGTTCCGTCTCGGACCGATAGCGGTGGAAGACCGGATGGTTCAGGAAAGGGCTCGAGCGCAGCAGCTCCCGCGGGACGCCCTCCTCCGCCTCGGCGAGAAGTTCGGAGACGGAGGGCGCGGTCTTGTCCCGGCCGAACACCTTCAGCAGGTCCCGGAGGTCCTCGGCCGAAGTCGTCTCATCGAGGGCGACTCCCACGGAATTCTCGTCGAAGACGCGGAGGTTGATGCGCATCGAGGCGGCGCCTCCGAGGACCTGGAGCAGAGCCTCCCGCGTCCCGCGCACCCGGAGCGTGTCGAAGAAACAATCGGCCTCGAGCTCCCAGCCCAGACGCTTGAGCCCCAGGCCCAGGGCCGCGGCCATGCGATGGATACGGAAGGCGATGTCCCGGAGCCCGTCAGGCCCATGATAGACGGCATATAAGGAAGCCATGATCGCGAGCAGGACCTGGGAGGTGCAGATGTTGCTCGTCGCCTTCTCGCGGCGGATGTGCTGTTCGCGCGTTTGCACGGCCAGCCGCAGGGCCGGGCGGCCCTGGGGATCCTTGGACACGCCCACCAGGCGCCCGGGCATCTGGCGGAGATACGCCGCGCGCGTCGCGAAATAGGCGGCGTGGGGCCCGCCGTAGCCCAGGGGGACCCCAAAGCGCTGGGCGCTGCCCACCGCGATGTCCGCGCCGAACTCGCCCGGCGGGCGGAGCAGAGCCAGGGAGAGGAGGTCCGCGGCCGCGGTGACCAGGACGCCGGCCTCCTTGGCCGCGGCGCAGACGCCCGAGAGGTCCCGGAGAGTCCCGTCCGTGGAGGGGTACTGCAGGAGGAGCCCGAAGACCTCCGGACCGAACCGGGCCTTGAAAGGATCGCCGACTTCCACCGTGATGCCCAAGGGCCTGGCCCTGGAGCGGACCACCTCGATGGTCTGGGGATGGCAGTCGGAGGCGACGAAGAAGATCCTGCCGCCTCCATGGACGGCGCGGGACATGGTCATGGCCTCGGCCGCGGCCGTCGCCTCGTCGAGCATGGAGGCGTTGGCGGTCTCCAGGCCCGTCAGATCGGCGATCATGGTCTGGAAATTGAGCAGAGCCTCGAGACGGCCCTGGGATATCTCGGCCTGGTAGGGCGTGTACTGGGTATACCAGCCCGGGTCCTCGAGGACGTTGCGCAGGATGACGGCCGGCGTGCGGCAGTCGTGATAGCCCGCCCCGATGAAGGAGCGGAAGATCTTATTGCGCCCCGCGATGGACTTGAGCTCGGCAAGAGCCTCGGCCTCGGCGACCGGCGCGGGAAGGTCGAGCGGCTTGGAGGTGCGGATCTGCTCGGGGACGGCCGCCGCGGTCATGCCCTCCAGCGACGAGAAGCCCAGCGACCCCAGCATCCGGGCCGCGTCCTCGTCGGAAGGGCCGATGTGCCGCCGGATGAAGGAGTCCTGGGGCAAGATCTCGTCCCGGAGCGCGGCGCCCGACTTGGCAGTGCTCATCCCTCATAAATAGCAGTTTCTCCCCGAAGTGGGCAATAATGATCTGTTCGTAAAAACGTTTATCTACTTCGGATCTTGCGCAACGCGGCAAATTGCCGGAGCAATTTGCCGCGTTGCGCGCTTTGGGTACGGTTTTACGGCGGAAAGAATCGTTTACAATACTTTTACAGTGCCGAAACACGGCGTTAAAACGCCGGAGCTAGACTGAGGGCGAGGATCGATGATGCTCCAACGCCGAGGAACATCCTTCCGGACCGCCTCCGCCGCGATGGCGGCCCTCTTCTTTTCCCAGAGCACGGGCGTGGCGCAGGTGGCCTCGCGGATGTCCCCCTCCCGGCCCGCGCATCTGGGCAGCGCCCTGCCTCCGGGAAGCGCGCGAGACCGCATGATCCCAGACGGCCGGTACTTGGAGCGCTCCGCTCCGCCGAGGACGATCCCGGAAAGGGCCTCCCTGGCGCTCCCTCCTTCCGTCAAGAAGCCGTCCCTCGCGCCGGGCCTCGCCGGATCGCTCTCGGACTCCATCGAGGACGGCCTGCTCTGGCTGGCGAGACGGCAGGCGGAAGGGGCCGCCAACCTCGATTCCCTGCATGATTCCATAGAGAACGGGATGCTCGCCTTGGCCTTGGTCCAACACCGCGCCGCGGCCGTGTTCGACACGGTCGGGCTGGACCTGCGGGAGAGTTATCGTCTCTGGCAAAAGGTCGCCGCCGCCCACAAAGAGGAGAAGTCCTCCACCCCCTCCGGCCGCAATCCCTTCATCGCCTCGGTCCCCGGCGCGCGGGAAGTCCCGGCGCTCTGGGACCCCCCTCCGGCTCCTCCGGTCCCCGACCGAATGCTCTTCACTCCGGAGGACCGCCGGGGCCCAAGGCCCTTGGCGAACCTCTCCTTCGGAAGACGGATCGACGACGCCCTCCTGCCGGTGTTCCACGGGAGATGGCAGACGCAGAACGGCTTGAGATTTCGGGTCAACTACCTCCGCCCCGTCGGGATATGCCTCCTCTCCGAGATCGGGATGGTCTACCGGTTCAGGGGGCAGACCCGCCTCGACACCCACGCCAGATTCCCCAGGGAATACGCCGGGACCTACCCGGTCTACTGGCCCGAAACCGTCGTCCGCTATCAAGTCGAGATCGAGAACATCGGACCCGAACCTCGGGAAAAGCTCCGCGTCCTGGCGGCTCAGGAGGATTTCAATCCCGACGGCGGGCCCGGACTCAGCCTGGGCGGGCTCACCGATTGGTTCGTGCCCGTCCTGCGCACGGGAGAGAGGAAGCTCCTCGAGGGAGTCGTCCGCATGTCCGGCGCGGACCAGGGGAGGACCAGCGTTTTTGAGCAGACCCACCTCAACGTCCTGGAGGAAGGGAAGGGAGCCGGAGGGCGGGAACTCGTGGACGCTCCCCAAGCCGGCCTCGTGGACCCCCCCGACTTTTAGGGCCTGGCAAACAATAACTGAGTCAATTTGGCCGAGGGGATTTTGCCCCGGGGCAAGACGCGAAGAGCGCGCATACTTGAAAAGTATGTAAGCGATGAGCAACGCCGCCCTGGGGCAAAAGCCCCCGGCCCCTTCGGGGAGGGCCGATTTTGGGTGATTTCTTTGTTGCTCGTCGGTTACAATGCTTCAGCATTGCTCCCTCCTCGCGCCTCGAACTCACCTCAAACTCGGCCCTCCAAATTGAATCAGTTATTGTTTGCCAGGCCCTTAAGTCCCTATTCGGCCGACGCGCCGCAGGCGCGCGAGCTCCGCGGCGAAGTCCTCCGGCAGCGGCGAGGACAGACGCACGCGAGCGCCGGTGAAGGGATGGACGAATCCGAGCGTGGCCGCATGCAGGAGCAGCCGCGCCGACTCGATAAGCTCCAGCTCCTTTTCCCCGCATTCGCGGATGTAGACGCGCTCTCCGATGATCGGATGCCCCGCCTCGGAGAGGTGGATGCGTATCTGATGCGTCCTGCCGGTCTCCAAGCGCGCCTCACATAGCGTCGCCGGTCCCAGATGCTCCAGAGCGCGCACATGCGTGAGCGCGCGCTTGCCCGTGCCGGGGCGGCGCGTCGAGCCGCGCAGACCGTCGCCCCGGTCGGGGGCCAGCATCGACTCGATGGTCCGGTCGCTCACGCGCCCAAAAGCTACGCAGAGGTAGGCGCGCTCGATGTCGTGCGCATGGAAGAGCGCCTTCAACGCCTCTTGGGCGCGACTGCCCTTGGCGAACGCCAGCAGGCCCGAGGTTTCCTTGTCGATGCGGTGCACGACTCGGAGCCCGTGAGCGACCGAGCGCCGTCCCTTATGGCGCCAGGCCTCCCGGACGCTGTCGATCGCCGTGCCCGTCTCGCCCTCCACAAAGGGGACGCTGGGGACGCCGGAAGGCTTGTCGATGACGACGAGGTAGGCGTCCTCGAAGACGATCTTCGCCGCCGTCGGCGGCTTGGGCGCGCGCGCATGAGGATCGATGGCGAGCCCCTGCCCGCTCTTGACCCGCGCGGCCGCGTCGAGCTCCGGCCGGCCATCGAGGAGCACCTTGCCCCGCTCGCAGAGTTCTCGCGCCCGCGACCACGACGCCCCGGCTCCGGCCGCGGCCAAGCGGCTGCGCACCACCGCGGAAAGGGTCAAGCCGTCCTCCTCGGGGAGCACGCGGCTTTCCTGTTTGGTCGGGCTCACGAAAGGCATGATACAACACCCCGGGCGGCCCCGAACGGCCCTCCGGCGTTTTGAATTGGTATACTCGCCTCGTGCCTGTCCTCTTCATCCTTTTGGGCTTGGTCGCGGGCGTGCTCAGCGGCGTGGTCGGCCTCGGCGGAGGAGTGTTCATCGTCCCCGCCCTCACCCTCTTCTTCGGCCTCTCCCAGCATCAAGCCCAGGGGACCACGCTGGCCATGCTTGTGCCTCCCATCGGCATATTGGCCGCCTGGACCTACTACAAGCAAGGCCATGTGGACCTGCGCGTCGCGGCCCTCCTCTGCCTGGGCTTCGTGTTCGGCAGTCTCTTCGGCGCCAAACTGGCCGTGGGCCTCTCCAACGCGGCTCTCAAGAAGGTCTTCGGCGCGGCCCTGCTGATGATCTCGCTCAAGCTCCTCTTCACGAAATGAAGGACCCCTTCCTCCAGGCGGCCATCGAGGAGGCGCGCCAAGGGCTCTCGGAAGGGGGCATCCCCATCGGTTCGGTGCTGGTGCGCGATGGGAAGATCATCGGCCGCGGGCACAACCGGCGGGTCCAAGAAGGCGATCCTATCACCCACGCCGAGATCGATTGTCTGCGCAAGGCCGGACGCGTCGGAAACTACCGCGGCGCCGTCCTCTACTCCACCCTGATGCCCTGCTATCTCTGCTCGGGCGCCGTGGTGCAGTTCGCCATCCCCAAGGTCGTGGCCGGAGAGAGCCGGACCTTCCCCGGGGGCCCGGAGTTCATGCGCGCGCACGGCGTGGAAGTCGTGGACCTCGACGACGCGGAGTGCGCCGCCCTCATGAAAGACTTCATCGCCAAGAACCCCGCCCTCTGGAACGAGGATATCGGGAAATAAGGAGTCGAGGGCAAGGAGCCGGTCCGGAGTTCGCCTTCGGGGACAGCGGTCGGCCTCTCCGTTCGGCCGCCGCTCGTGTCTCGCTCGTCGCTCTTCGTGGCGCCGAGCTCCGACACGCCCCGAAGTCAAGCTCGTCCCGGCTCCTTGCCCTCTCCCTCCTCAATAAATCCGACTTGCCAGGCTCCACCGAACTCGCCGCGCGGACAGTAATCATGACATCTCTCTCCGCCAGACCGCGCGGGATGGGGGCAGGGGGCGGAGGCGACCTTCTGCCGCGGAAAACGACAACGGCTCACGGTCACTACCCAATGACACGCGAGCCCTCCTTTCGGAGGGCTCTGTTCCAGAGGGCTCTATTGGGGAGGGCTCTATTTACGCATACTGCTTATAGACCGGCTGGTATTGGGCGGCTTTGACCGCGGCCAGGAGGTCCTTGGGCCTCTTCGCCGCCGCCAAACCTCGGCTGTAGGCCACCTCGGCCACGGCCTTGGCGATGTGCGCGGAGACCTCCCGGATCTTGCTCAGGGGAGGATACAAGCAGCCCTTGTCGATATCCTCCTGGGTGACCAGGCCGGCCAAGGTCTTGGCCGCCTCGAAGAACATCTCGTCGGTGACCCGCTTGGCCTCGGAGACCACGACGCCCAGCCCCACGCCCGGGAAGATGTAGGCGTTGTTGCCCTGTCCCGAGGTGAAGGTCTTCCCCTGGTAGTCATAAGGCGGGAAGGGACTGCCGCTGGCGAACACCGCGCGGCCCTGGGACCAGGAATAGGCCTGCTCGGCAGTGCACTCGGAGTTCGAAGTCGGGTTCGAGAGCGAGAAGATGATGGGCCGCTTGTTGATGCGGGACATCTCCTCGACGATGTCCTGCGTGAACCGGCCGCCCTGGCCCGAGACCCCGATGAGGGCGGTGGGCTTGAGCTCCCGCAGGGCGGTGAGCAGGTCGCCGATGGGCTTGAAGGCATGCGCGTAGGGCCTCTTATGCTCCTGCAGGTCCTTGCGGCCGCTCTCGACGAGCCCCTTGGAGTCGACGAACCAGCAGCGCTTCATGGCGTCGTCCTTGGACACGCCTTCGGCGGCCATGGCGCTGACGATGAGATTGCCGATGCCGATGGCCGCCTCGCCGGCGCCGTAGAAGAGGATCTTCTGGTCCTTGAGCGGGATGCCGGTGATCTTGGTCGAGGAGGCGATCCCCGCCAAGGTCACGGACGCCGTTCCCTGGATGTCGTCGTTGAAGGTGCAGACCTGTCCGCGGTACTTCTCGAGGAGACGGAAGGCGTTGTGGTTGGCGAAGTCCTCGAATTGGAGCAGAGCCTTGGGGAACACCTTCTGGACGGCCCAGACGAACTCGTCGACCAAGTCGTCGTACTCCTTGCCCGTGATGCGCTTTTCGGAGGTGCCCAGGTAGAGCGGGTCCTTGAGGAAGGCCTCGTTGTTGGTGCCCACGTCGAGCATGATGGGCAGGGTCTGCTCCGGGCTCACGCCCGCGCACGCGGTGTAAAGGGAGAGCTTTCCCACGGGGATGCCCATGCCGCTGGTGCCCAAGTCGCCCAAACCGAGGATGCGCTCGCCGTCGGTGACGACGATCACGCGGACGTCCTTGTGGGGCCAGTTCTCGAGGACTTCCTTGATCATCCCGCGCTCATGCTTGGTGATGAAGACGCCCCGGGAGCGGCGGAAGATGTGCGCGTAGAGCTGGCAGCCCTTGCCCACGGTGGGGGTGTAAATGATGGGCATGAGCTCCTCGACGTTGTCGAGGACCACGCGGTAGAAGAGGGTCTCGTTGCGGTCCAGGAGCGAGATCATGTCCACGTATTTCTCCAGGTCGGTGCCCAGTTTGCGCACGTTGCGCAGGACGCGGATGGCCTGTTCTTCCGGGGTGGAGACCTTCGGGGGCAGCAAGCCGAGTATGCCGAGTGAGCGGCGCTCCTCCCGGGTGAACGCGGTCCCTTTATTGAGGTCCGGGTCATGGAGCAGGTCTGCTCCCGTCTTCGCTGGCGGAGCGGCGATCGCGGTCTTGGTCGGCGCGTTCATGGTCGGCATGGAAACCTCCGAGTCTCTTTGGATACATCATACCAGATATCGACAGGCTCGCCGACCGGCCTTGATCCCCCAAATCCTCTAGCAAGCGCCGGACCTGCTCTAAACATTTTGGCTCATGACGGGGTAGTGTGGGTGAGGCCTCTGAGCTAGCCGGGTGATCCCGCAGGCCAGACCCTGGCTGATCCTCCGCGATCGGGTGCCAGACTTAAATATCCGTTCCGGAACGGGTACTTAAGCCTGACACTGATTAGCCTAAGGCGCGTATATGGTTCATGCGCGAGGTCCACAGCGTCCGGGAGGGCAGCCCGGGCCAAAATGTCAGGGGTGGAATATCTCTTCAAAGAAGGCGGCCATGGCCTGCCAGGAGCGGCGGTCGGCGCTCGCGTGATAGGCCGCGCCCTTGCCCGGATCGCTTCCGGCCTGCGGATTGGTGAAGGCGTGCACGGCGCCCGAATATTTCACCAACTGCCAATCCACTTTCCCCGCGCGCATCTCCTCCTCGAAAGCCTGGACCTCCTTGGCCGGGACATAGGGGTCCTCCGCCCCGTGCAGGGCCAACACCTTGGCTTTGATCTTCTTGGCGTCTTCCAGGGAGGGAGAAGCGAGCCCGCCATGGAAGCTCACGACTCCTTGGACCTCCGCCCCGGACCGGGCGAGCTCGAGGACCGCCGTCCCGCCGAAGCAATAGCCGATGGCCGCGGTCCTGGCCGCGTCGACGCCTTCCTGCCTCTTGAGCGCCGAGAGGCCGGCGTTCACCCGCGAGCGCATGAGCGCCCTATCGCCCTTGTATATCCCCGCGGTCTTCCCCGCTTCCTTGGGATCGGAGGGGCGCACCCCCTTCCCGTAGATGTCCGCGGCGAAGGCGACATATCCGAGCTTGGCCAACTGCTCGGAGCGTTTCTTGACATAGTCCCCGAGGCCCGTCCATTCGTGCACGACCAACACGCCGGGCTTGCTCTTGGCCCCGGCCGTGTCGTAGGCGAGGAATCCTTCCAGGACCGTATCCCCGTCCTTGTACTCCACCGGCCTGGAGACGAGCTCGGCCCCGGCGAAGGAGCGGGATGCGAGAAGAACGAGACCGAACAGCACGGCGCGACGATTCATGCGACCTCCTGAACTCCGACTCTCCGACGGACTATCCTCAAGGCAGGCATATCCACAACGCACCACTTCCTCTCCGTCGAGGACCGAGAATTTCCTCGACGAGGGCGAAGCGGTATCGAGGTTCTGTCGCGATTCCCAGCGGATTTCTGCAGTTTGGTGGTGTCTTGGGGATATGCCTGCCTCAAGGATAGCCGGGGCCGCTCATCGAGGGAGCCTACTCGGGGTTGCCCCATCGGGCCTTGGCGAACTCCACCGCCACGGGGATGACGGAGAGGACGATGATGGCCAAGATGACGTAGTGGAAGTTCTTCTGCACCGCGGGGATGCCCGCGAAGCGATGGCCGGCCAGGGTGAAGATCAGCGTCCAGGCGACCCCTCCGGCCACGTTGAAGAGCGCGAAGCGGCGGTACTCCATGCGGCCGACGCCGGCGACGAAAGGGGCGAAGGTGCGGATGATGGGGATGAAGCGGGCCAGGATGATGGTCTTGCCGCCGTGCTTCTCGTAGAACCTCCGGGTGCGCAGGAGATGCTCCTTGTTGAGGAGCAGGGAATCCTCCCGGTGGAATATCTTGGGGCCCACGCGGTACCCGATGGCATAGTTCACCGCGTCGCCCAGTATGGCGGCCGAGCACAGGAGCGCGATGACCTGGGGCAGGCGGATGGGCGAGCCTTCCATGGCGGAGAGCGCTCCCACGGCGAAGAGCAGGGAGTCTCCGGGCAGAAAGGGGGTCACGACGAGCCCGGTCTCGCAGAAGACCACCCCGAAGAGGACGAGATAGAGCCACCCCCCCAACTGCGCGGCCCAGGCGTTGAGATGCCGGTCCAGATGCAGGAAGACGTCCAGAAGAAGGCGTAGCTGATCCATGGCCGGACATTATATAATAGGAAACTCATTGAGAATGTAATGGCCGACGCCCCGACCGCGCCGCCCGTCCACTCCCCCGAATTCAGATACCGCCGTTTTTTGAATTGGTTCCCCCTCGGCCTCACCTACGCCCTCCTTTATATGGGCCGCTACAACCTGACCGTGGGCCAGACCGCGCTCGGGACTCTCATGCCCAAGTCGGACTTCGGGACCATCTTCGGGGTGGGCGCCTGGGTCTACGCCGTGGCCTTCCTCATCAACGGCCCCCTCACCGACAGGATCGGAGGCAAGCGCGGCATGCTCATCGGCGCCTTCGGCGCCGCGCTCTCGAACCTCGCCATGGGCATGTACATCCAGAGCGTGCTCAACAGCCCGGACCCTTCCCAGGCCCCGCTCAAGCTCGTCTTCACCCTCCTCTACGCCGTCAACATGTACTTCCAGAGCTACGGGGCGGTGGCCATCGTCAAGGTCAACGCGCATTGGTTCCATGTGCGCGAGCGGGGCGTGTTCTCCGGGATATTCGGGATCATGATCTCCACCGGCCTCTTCCTGGCTTTCGACGTCAACGAGCGCATCCTGCGTCTGGCCCAGTCCTCCGGCGCCGGGGACGACGCGGTGCGCTGGGTCTTCCTCGCCCCGGCCCTGCTCCTGGGAGCCTTCTTCCTCCTGGAATACTTCCTCCTCAAGGACACCCCCTCCGAGGCCGGGCACCAGGACTTCGACACCGGCGACGCCTCCAGCGGCGAGGACTCGGCCCAGCCTCCGATCCGGGAGGTCCTGCGCAAGGTGCTCACGCATCCCGTCATCCTGACCATCGCCTTAGTCGAATTCTGCACCGGGGTCATCCGCAACGGGGTCATGCATTGGTTCAAGATATTCGCCAAGGAGCACATCAAGGCGGGACTGGGCGGCGGCTGGTCCTTCGCCAACGACAACTGGGGACTCCTGCTCATGGTCGCGGGCATCGTGGGCGGCGTCTTCGCCGGGACGGTGAGCGACAAGCTCTTCCAGTCCCGCCGCGCCCCGGCCGCCGGCTTCCTTTTCGCCACGGCTTTCGTCGCCACGCTGGGGATGTTCTTCTTCCTTCAGAACGGCTGGGTGCTGGCCTTCCTGGTCTTCCTCTTGTCCATCTGCGTCATCGGGACGCACGGCCTGCTGAGCGGGACCGCCACCATGGACTTCGGGGGCCGCAAGGGCGCGGCCACGGCGGTGGGCATCATCGACGGCTTCGTCTACCTGGGCACCGGGTTGCAGTCCCTGGCCCTGGGCTACATCACCAGCCGCAATTGGGCGCTATGGCCGGTGTTCCTGGCTCCTTTCTCGCTGATCGGCTTCTTCCTGCTCCTGCGCATCTGGCACGCCAAGCCCGCGCCCCGCTCGGCTCCCGCGCATTGACCCAAGGGGCTTAGGCTCCCCGCCCTCCTTGCCGAGCGTAGCCGGGTTTCCCAGCACGACCAAGTCCCCCTCCCGTAAGAGCTCCACGAACCTCCCCTCCTTGAGAGTCCCCAGCACCGCGTCCCTGCGCTCCGCATCCGCGGTCCTGAGCCAATGCGTCGAGAGCAGGACTCTGTCCGGGACGAAGAGGCCGGGCTCGAAATACGGGTCCGCGTTCCCCATGAGGCTTTTGACATGCCGGCGCAGGGCCAGATGCGGCAGGAAGAACTCATCGCACCAGAGCGAGGCTCCCGCGGGGACATGAGCCATGGCTCGCGGTCCGGCCTCGAGCCAGAGGGAGGGGTTCATGCCCGGTGGCAATAGGAAGCGCGCCCCACGCAAGAACCCGATGCCCGAGACCAGGAGCAGGCCGCAGACGGCCGCCTGGGCCCTGGCGCCCGGGCGGCCCGTGATCCTCTTTAGTCCGTAAGCGGAGGCCCAGAGAAGAGGGCCGAAGATGTAGACCGCATTGTGCCCGATGAGCCGGTGATACATGACCCCCGCGTCCGCCAATTGCTGAGGCAGCCAGATGACCAGCGCCGGGACGAGCGCCTTCCCCGCGGCCAGAGGCAGGAAGCCCAGCTCGAGCAGTACGCCCAAGGCCCGGAGCGCCTTCTCGGGCGGGAAGACCAGGGCCGCGGCGAACTCCCAGGGCCTGGTCGCGGCGCGGCCGAAAAGCTCGCCGGGAGAGCCTCCGAGCGCGCTAAAGAGCTTCCATGGGTCAAGAGCCTGCCAATCCGCCCGCGCCGAGCGCATGAGCGCCCAGACGGCCAGCCAGCACGCCGCGCAAGCGGCCATCCCCGCCGCGGCCCTCAGGCGCTCGCGCCTATTCGATGCCTTGAGGCCGGAATACAGGGCGAATCCGAAGAGCAGGAGGGGCATCGTCTCGCGCGCGGTGAGAAGCAGAGCCGCGCACAGCGCGGCCCAGCGCCGATTCCCCCGCTCCCAAGCCAAAAGCCCCCACAGGCAGAGGGGAAGGATGTAGATGCTGTTATCCAAGACGGACCCCTCGATGTCGTGGAAGAAGGGATGCGACCACGCCAGCAGGGCCAAGAGCCAGCCCAGGCTCCGCCTGCCTCCCACCCGCGCGCCCAGCAGGTACGCGGCCCAGAGCGAGACGCCCACGGCCAGGCCGTGCGCCGCGGCCAAGAGTCCGGTCCCGAAACCCAGGCGCAGGAGCGGCGCGAAGAGGCCGACGATGAAGGCGAAGTGCACCGAGAGGTAGGAGCGGTCGGCGATCACGCTCGAATGCGGGCCGTAGCCGTGGGCGATGTTCCACGCGAGGTTGGCCAGCACCCCGGAATCCCACATCAGCTCGAAGCGCCGGAACTGGGCCAGCTTGAAAGCCGCGCAGAGCAGAGGCAGGCAGGCGCCCAGGATGAGAGCCGCGGCCCGGTCCGAGCGGCGCCCGCCCTCCGCCTCCAGCCGCGCTTCCCAGCGCTCGAAGGTCCCGGGCCTGAGGGCCATGGCCCCGGCGGCGGCCAGGCAGGCCGCGCCCGCGAGACTCCAGACCCACTCCATGCCCAGAGGGACCAGCTGCGCCCAATCCATGCCCTTATTCTATCCCATCCGTCATGGCCGATGCGTTGCCATGTATTGTAAGCTGGATGGGAGAGGCCACCATGAAAAAACGCGAGACCATCGAAGGCTACCGCAAGACCACCTGGATCGTCCACGGTCCGGCCCACACGGTCAAATGGGATTATTCTCATCACGCGGTCCCTCCCCTGACCTCCTCGACCACCTATCGCCTGGAATCCGTGAAGCGGGGCGCCCGGGGATTTGCGGAATACGGCCGCCCGGTCAACGACTCCGGCGAGCCCCCGGTCTACATCTACGACCGGCTCGACGAGCCCACGCGCGCCCTGCTCGAGGGCGAATTGGCCCAGCTCGAGGGCGCGGACTGCTGCCTCACCTTCGCCTCGGGCATGGCCGCCATCTCCAGCGCCCTGGGTTCGGTGCTCAAGAGCGGCGACGAGATCGTCGCCCACCCCCTGCTCTACGGGTGCACGCATTCCCTCTTCACCAACTGGTATCCCAAGCTCGGCATCCGCGTCGTGCGCGCGGACTTCACCGACCCCAAGGCCGTGGCCCGGGCCATCACGCCCAAGACCCGCGTCCTCTACTTCGAGTCCCCCGTCAACCCGACCCTGGAGCTCGTCGACATCGCGGCCGTCCGCTCCCTCTGCGACGCGGCCAACCGCGGGAGGAAGCCCGGGCGCAAGGTTCTCTCCGTCATCGACAACACCTTCGCCACCCCTTTCTGCCAGCGCCCCCTCGAGCACGGCGCGGACATCGTGGTACACAGCCTGACCAAGAACATCGGCGGATTCGGCACCGAGGTGGGAGGCGCCCTGGTCTGCTCGCGCGAGCGCTACCCCGAGGCGATACTCTTCCGCAAGGACTTCGGCGGCATACTCTCCTCGAAATCCGCCTGGTCCATCCTGGTCTACGGGCTCCCGACACTCCCGCTGCGGATCAAAAGACAGCAGTATTCCGCCCTGCGCGTGGCCCGCTTCCTGGAATCCCACCCACTGGTCGATGAGGTCAGCTATCCGGGCCTGCCAAGCTTCCCCCAGCGGGCGCTGGCCCGCCGCCAGATGAAGGACTTCGACGGGGACTTCGCGCCCGGGAACATGATCTATTTCCGCGTCAAGAAGAGCCTCCTGGACCCGGTCCAGTTCGTAGACGACGTGGCCTCCCGCGCCTATTCCGTGACCCTGGCGGTCAGCCTCGGCCATGTCAAGACGCTCATCGAGCTGCCCTCGGGCATGACGCATTCGGCCTATGCCTGCGGGGGCGCCATGCGCACGGTGGACGGAATCCGCCTCTCCATCGGCCTGGAAAGCCCCTCGGACATCATCAAGGACCTAGACGCCTCCCTCAAGCGCGTCGCCCGCAACCCAAAAGCAAAGGCGCTCGCCCCGTCGAGATAGGCCGACCCGGCGGTCGGCCTTTGCCCCCTCCAATATTCGCCCCCATTTAGGCGATATGTCATGATTTCTATGCTCGTTTTCGTGATATGATTCCCTTCAGCGGCCGAACTATGCCGTTCGGCCCACTCTATAGTTCGGCCGACCAAAAGTCCCCCTTGACTTATATGTATAGTGTACATATACTATCGATATGATGGATTTGCGGTTCGAGTGGGATGAGGCAAAGAATAAGGAGAACATCAAAAAGCACGGGGTCTCTTTCGATGAGGCGCAGACGGTATTCTTTGATGAGAACGCTGTCCGGTTCTTCGACCCCGACCATTCCGGCGAAGAGGACCGCTTTATTATGCTTGGGATGAGCTTTAAACAACATGTTCTTGTCGTATGCCACTGTTACAGGGAGAGCGATGCGGTGATACGGATCTTCTCAGCGAGAAAGGCGGACAGACGCGAGGCGGCGGATTATTGGAGGTGACGGCATGAGAGCACATTATGACTTTTCAAGATTGAAGGGCGAAAAGAATCCCTACATATCTCAGTTGAAGCAGCCCATCACCATCCGTCTGGACAAAGGGACCGTCGCCTACTTCAAGGCGCTCGCTGTCGAGGTCGGAATGCCCTACCAGAATCTTATCAATCTATATCTTCGAGACTGCGCCTTGCATCATAAGAAGCTGGAACTTAAATGGGCTGCATAGCGGGCCGAACCAAGCGCTTCTACCGACGCGCGCCAGCGAGGAGCCAGATATGCCGGGTTTGATTGGGACAAGGCGAACACCGGAAAAATATGGCGGACGCATAAGGTCAGCCCCTTTGAATGCGAGCAGGTTTTCTTCAATCAACCCCTGATCGTCGCGCCGGACGAGGAGCATTCGCAAACGGAGATGCGTTTCTATCTCCTTGGACGAACGGACTCTCAGCGGCTTCTATTTCTTGTTTTTACCCCCCGCCGGAATCTGGTTCGAGTCGTCTCGGCTCGAGATATGAGCAGGGCGGAGAGAGAGGTTTACCGAAACCATGAAGAATAAAATCCCTAAGTTTAAAAGCGAAAGAGAGGAGCAGTCCTTTTGGGCCTCTCATGATTCGGTAGACCATGTCGATTGGAAGAAAGCGAAGCGGGTGGTCTTTTCCAATCTAAGGCCATCCCTCAAGTCCATTTCCCTTCGCCTCCCGCAATCCATGCTTGAGGAGTTGCGGCTCTTGGCAAACAAGAGAGACGTACCTTATCAATCGCTCTTAAAAATGTTCTTGTCGGAAAGGATCGAGCGAGAACTCAGACTCCGTCCACATGGGGCATAACATTGGATGGTCGGCCCTTATTCTACGCGAATGAAAGAAACGAGCCGATCCATATTCATTGTCAAAAGGCCGAGGCGGAGGCAGAGCAATGAAGATCTTTCCATCGACGGACTGATCGGCATCCCCCATAAAAGTCCGCTCATCAAATCGGCGAAGTGACTGAGCCGTCGAATATAAGAACAAATTCCCTGGACCGCGGAAGAACGCCTGCGGTCGTACGCGGTCCAGGTCTTAGCAGCCGGAGCCGGGGGGCGGGGGAGCCTGGGGACGGCAGCGGCCATCCTCGGGCGGGCAGTCGATGCGCAGGTGGAAGTGGTCGCCGTGCCGCTTCTGGGGCCTCAGCTTCCTGAGGATCTCCTCGTTGGCCGGGTCGACCCCGTAGCGCGAGCAAAAAGCCTTCTTGATCGAGCGGTCCAGGAATATGCGCCCCACGCCGGCGCTTCCCACGGCGACGCTCACGAAAGCCCAGTTGCGCTCGATATCGAAGCGGGGAAGCACACCCCCCTTGCGCACGAAGGACTCGTCGAATCCCTCGCGGTCCGGGTCCTGCTCCGCTTCCCCGGAGGCGATCATGGCCACGTCCACGTCCAGGCCGCTCTCATGCGAGCCATGGCGTCCGACGCGGCCGCCCTTGGGGCCGCTCATGTCGCCGACCTGAATGCGCGCCTCACCGGGGTAGAGGGCGGCGTAGCGGGCGCCGATGCCCTTTAGGGCGACGATCAGCTCGTCGGTGCCGTAATGCCTCCCGCGCCGGCGCTGGATCTTCACGAAGCCCGGCCCTTCCATGGGCAGGAGGGCGGGGTTGAGGAGCCGGCCCCGGCTATGCCTCCCCACCGCTTGGCTGGAGGGAGGAGGGGCCATGATGACGCCGCGCAAGGCGGGCGGAGGGATGACCAGGGCGCCTTGGAGGCCGGGCCTCAAGGCCGCCGAACGGAGCTCGATCATGGCCGGGGCCCCGGCCATGGAAAGGAAAAACGCCTCCTGCCCCTGGGCAGCGCCCCCCAGGAGGAGGAGCGCGGCCGGGAGCGAGGCTCGCTTAAGGACGGAAGAAGTCGTTGCCTTTGTCATCGATGAGGATATAGGACGGGAAGTCTACCACATCTATGGCCCACACCGCCTCCATGCCGAGCTCCGGGAAGTCGAGCACGGAGACCTTCTTGATGCTCTGCTCGGCGAGGATGGCCGCGGCTCCGCCCACGGAGCCGAGATAGAAGCCGCCGTGTTTCTTGCAGGAGTCCGTCACCTGGGGGGTCCGGTTCCCCTTGCCCAGCATGATCATGGAGCCGCCTTGGGATTGGAAGAGGTCCACGTAGGTGTCCATCCTTCCCGAGGTCGTGGGGCCGAAAGAGCCGGCGGGCTTGCCCTTGGGCGTCTTGGCCGGACCGGCGTAGTAGACGGGATGATCCTTGAAATACTCCGGAAGGCCAAGCCCCTTATCCAGCATCTCCTTGAGCCTGGCATGCGCGCTGTCGCGCGCCACCACGAGCCGCCCGGTCAAGAGCAGGCGGGTGGAGACCCGGTGCTTGGAGAGCTCGGCGAGCAAGTCCTTCATCGGGCGGTTCAGGTCGAGACGCACGATGCCCTCGTCCCCGAAGCCCGCTCTCAGCTCGGCGGGGATGAAGCGGCCCGGGTCGCGCTCGAGCTCCTCGAGCCACACCCCGTCCTTGTCGATGCGGCCCTTGATGTTGCGGTCCGCGGAGCAGGACACCCCGAGACCCACGGGGCAGGAAGCCCCGTGCCGGGGCAGGCGCACGACCTTCACGTCATGGGCGAAGTACTTTCCGCCGAACTGCGCCCCGAAGCCGACGGCACAGGCGGCCTTGAAGAGCTCCTTTTCGAGCTCCAGGTCGCGGAAGGCCCGGCCCCGGGCGCTGCCCGAGGTCGGCAGGGAATCAAGATAGCCGGTGGAGGCGAGCTTGACCGTCTTAAGCGTGGCCTCGGCCGAGGTCCCGCCGATGACCACCGAGATGTGGTAGGGAGGGCAGGCCGCGGTGCCCAGCGTCCTCATCTTCTCGGACATGAACTTCTTGAGCGACTCCGGATTGAGGAGCGTCTTGGTCTCCTGGAAAAGGAAGGTCTTGTTGGCCGAGCCGCCGCCCTTGGCGATGAAGAGGAACTCGTACTCTGCGCCGGGATGGGAATAAAGGTCGATCTGCGCCGGAAGATTGTCCCCGGAGTTGCGCTCCTCGTACATGCTCAGGGGCACGACCTGGGAGTAGCGGAGATTCTCCTGGGTATAGGTATTCCATATCCCCTTGGAGAGATGCTCGGCGTCGTCGGCCCCGGTCCAGACCTGCTGGCCTTTCTTGCCCATGACGATCGCGGTGCCCGTGTCCTGGCAGGAGGGAAGCTCGAAGCGGGCGGCGATCTCGGCGTTCTTGAGCAGTTCCAAGGCCACGGCCTTGTCGTTCCTAGACGCCTCGGGGTCCTTGAGGATGGAGGCGAGCTGTTCCAGATGCCTGGAGCGCAGGAGGAAGGAGACGTCCTTGAAGGCCTGGGCCGCCAACGCCTCCAGAGCCTTGGGGTCGACCACCAGCATCTCGCGTCCCTCGAAGCGGGAGGTCTTCACGAAAGCCCCCTCGAGCTTGCGATAGCGGGTGTCGTCCTTCCCTAAGGGGAAGGGGTCTTGATAAACGAATACGGGCTCCATGGGAGGCATTGTACTTCTTTGGACGGCCCGCAAACCCCCGTCGGATTCGCTATGCGGATTCAACGGGGGTTTGCGCTCAACCGCGCAGCTTCACCCACTCGCGGACGGCTTCCAGTTGGGAGTCGGCGTCCAACCCCCCCTCCTTGAGCACGGCCTGCCAGTCCCCGCTGCCCAGGAACGCCCCCTGGCGGAAGGGGTGCAGGGAGCGCCTGCGGCCCCCCTCGGAGCGGATCCAGCGCGCGATGGTGGGCAGGGTGAAGTCCGTGATGCCCATGGCGTAATGCCTGAGCTCCCGAGGGAATATCGCCGAGCGTTCTGAGTCCGGCAGGAGGTCGTAGAGCTCCGCGCTCGTCACGTAGAACACGTTGACCGGGAGCTTGAGCTGGTCGATGCGGGGCAGGACCTTGTGCATGAAGAGCGCCCCGACCGCGCTGCCCTGGACCACGACGGTGGCTTTGCCGGAGGAACGACGCACGGCGTAGACCCCCTTGGCCGCGGCGGAAGCCGGGGGCAGGCCCAGCGCGGCCCGATCCGGCACGAGCTCCGGAGGCCGGGCCACGAAGGGACAGAGCACCGCGGGCGCGGCCTTGAGGCCCGCGGCCAAAAGCGGCCAGAGCTCCTGGGGCTCCCAGGGGGTGAGCGTGATGCACACGCCCTGCGGGAAGTTGTTCTGAAGGAGCTGGAGCGCCTGGGGGTCGGCGTGCGTGGGGCCGTCCTCGCCCGTCTTGGGCCCCGCGTGGGCGTTGACCATGATCCAGGTGCGGTAGGGCTCGCCGCAGGCGTGCTTGCGGGCCTGCTGTCCGATGCCGTGGAGCCTGGCCGCCACGTGCTCGAGGGCGGCGATGAAGCCGGAATAGGAGCTCGTCACGCCGATATGCCGGCCGTAGCTCGAAGCCCCGGCCATGAAGGCTCCCATGGCGTCCTCGCAGATCCCGCCCACGGCCACGATGCGGGCCGAGGGGTTCCTGCGCGCGTGCCAGAAGCCCTTGGGGAATTGGTCGTTGAGCGCCCTCATGCTGGTGGAGTCCACCAGGTCCGCGGCGCAGCCCAGGAACGCTCCCGCGGTTTTGCGGTTGAGGTAGCCCAGCCCGTCGCCCAGCGCGGCCCTCAAGCTCACCGAGGCCCCGGGCCTGAGCTGGAGCTCGGCGGGGA
>CAYHRV010000025.1:0-22270 GCA_964359165.1 uncultured Elusimicrobia bacterium | reverse complement strand
ACCTCAAACAGGGTGCCTAATTCCATTTCGGTTGACTCATGTGCCCACCCCTACCACGTGAACACTCGTGCGATTGATGAGATGTGCGATCACCGCATAAGTCATTGCGGCGCCGATCACTCCCATTAGCAGCAGAATGGCGAGGACGGACAGGGGAAGGGCTTTACCTAAAAACGCTCCATAGATTACGGCCGCTAGAATGCTGTCCCATAGAGCAATGAACAAGAACGCACCTGCGGCTCGCATCGAGATCCAGCGCCATGATATGCGCCGCTCGCGGCCGTCATCATCGAGCTGGAAGCCGTCGGGCAGCGCCACTGGGACGTTCGGGTCCATGTCCAAAGGTTCGCCTGGAGGGAAGTTAACCTTGATAAAGCGCGCGATCTTCCACGTCTTCTTCCCTTGCGCGGCGATGTCGGGAATTTCATCGCCGTCGCTGTCTTTAAGCGAGGAGCGGAGATGCTCCGGCAGGTCCTCAAGGCGCTCGTATTCCTTGCCATCGACGACGATCTTGGTTTTCTTCGTCCAGTTGATATTGAACATGGCAATCGCTTACGAGGGCTTGTCCACGCGGGTCCTCGGCGATCATTAAGTGTAGCCCCGGACGCAGAAAAAGTAAAGCCGCGTACCAGCCGCTGCTTCGGATGCGCTCCCGCTCGGCATTGTTTTCCATCCCCTGCCCGCTCCCTGATCCGGCCATTGAGGACGCGAGGGAAGTTCACCGCTCTGTCCCGCCCGATTCGTCGGTGAAAACCTGAATATCGGACTTGGGTACCTCCATCACCTTTGGCCGTTGTCCACTGCATCTTGCCCGAGGCGTCAGGAATGCAGAGAACAGGGCGTCGCCTGCGGGATTCCGGCTGGTCCCCTTGGCATTTTGGACGGCCTGCATCGAAGACTGGATCGCATTGGGCTCCGAAGAGCAGGCGATCCCATCCACTGCGGACTCTTCGATATGCCTACGCACGAAGTTGGGATCTTTCTCCTCTGCCGCATGGCACTCGATGGGGGTGCTATCCCTCGCGCCCGGCCGAAGCAGGGCATTGTGAGTGAAGGATTATCCGAATATACTAACCTTGTCGCACGGGAGAGAGCGCGAGTCAAAATATCATGGCCATCGGACCTTGGACCGAGGAATTCCCGCCCACCGGGCGCTTCGACGACCTGCTCGCCATACTCGCGCGGGCCGACCACGAGCGCCTCTGGGACCGATTGCCGCGCAAGACCCGCTGGGCGCGGGTTCTCCTCTTCCCGGCCGCCGCGGCCGTGGGGCGCGCCATCGCCGCTCTCATGCGCTGGGCCGGGCCGGCTCGGGCCCTGGCCGTCCATGAGTTCGCGATGCCCCGGGTATCCGGGAAGCCGGGCTTCCCCTTCGACCCCGGGAGTCCGGGCCTCTCCCTGGCGCGGGAGCTGTTGGCCAAGGCCGAGGGGCGGCGCACCGCCGTGCTCTGCCTGGTCTCGCACCCGCCGGTGCTGGGCGAGCTCTTCTACCTCAATATCGAGCTGGTGCGCCACACCCTCTTGGCGCTCTCTCAATTGAGGCCCGGAGGGGATCCGCGGTTTCTGGTCGCCATCGACCCCTATGCCCTGGACACCCAGCCCACGGTGCAGGAGGGGCTCTATGCCGGCTTCATGGGGGATTACCACATCGGCCTCGATAGGCAGGCTCATCTGCGGGGAGCCTTGGAGCGGAGCATCCTAGGGCATGCCTCTTGGACTTCCGCGGCGACGCGCCTATGTTCCGCGTTGGGCCGTGGAGGGGAACTCGGCATGGTCCTGGCCGGAGGAGTGCCGACGACCACGCGCGTCCTATACGCGGTTCGGGAGTTCCTGGGGGAGCTGAGGCGGGGCAGGCCCGGGATAGCTCCTCTGGCTGCGTTCTCCCGACTCGCCGAGCACAGCGGTGATTTCGCCGCCTTCTGCAGTTCTCCAGCCGTAGGCGGGGCGCTTCGGCGCAGCGTCTGGAGGATGATGGAGGCCTGGGTCATGGAGACGCTGACCAGGACTTCCGGGGAGGAGCCGTCCCTGGCGCGGACTGAGAAGGGCGTCCTGGGGCCCCAAGCGCGAAGAGCTCTCGAGGCATGCGCCGATGGCCTGGGTCTACCGGCGCCCGAGGCGATCGCGCGCGCGGCCGCTTTCGAGGAGGAGTTCGCGCGCGAGACTCCCTATCGCGAGCGGCTCCTGCGCATCCTGGCCGGCCGCGTCGCCGGGTCGGGCACGGACCTTCTCCTCCTGCCTCTTCGCCACGGGCCCCCGGGGGACCCGGCTCCGCGCTTCGGGGAGCCGTGCCTGCTCAAGCGGGATGGGCGCGGACGCGGTTTCCTCGTCTCTAGGCGCGTGGGCGGCGCCTGGGACGAGCGCGCGATGGCGCTCGGGGAGTTCGCCCGCTCCTTCGTCCGCGTCAACTTCCTATGACCCCGGATTATTTTGGTATAGTCCTTTCATTGCTCCCATGAACACCCGCATCTATTCGCAGGTCGGCGACTTGAAGGGCTTCTCCGCCAAGAACTGCCCCTCCATGCCGGCTTTCAACTCCGTCTTGATGTGCCCGCCGGACTACTACGACGTCTCCGAGGCGCGCAACCCCATCATGGCGGAGAACATCGGCCGCGTGGACCGGAACCTGGCGCGGGCGCAATGGGAGTCGGTCAAGGCCGCTTTTGAGAAGCTGGGCAAGAAGGTCCGCACGATGGAGCCGGTCTCCGGTTTCGAGGACATGGTCTTCTCCGCGACGCAGACGCTGGTGGGCCTGACCTCGCGCATGGAGAAGGTCTGCCTGCTCGGCCACATGCGCCACCCCTCGCGCCGCGGGGAGGTGGCCCATTTCGAGAAGTGGTTCGTCTCCGAGCAGTACCGCGTCGCCCGGCTCAAGGACCCCGCCATGACCTTCGAGGGCATGGGCGACTGCCTCTGGCATCCGGGCAAGCGGCTCTTGTGGGGAGGCTACGGCTTCCGCACGGACGCGGAGGTCTACGGGCAGGTGGCGGAGGCGTTCGAGGCTCCGGTCATCCTCCTCAAGCTCGTCAACGAGAGGTTCTATCACCTGCACACCTGCTTCTGTCCCTTGACCCAGGAGGCCGTGCTCATCTACCCCCCGGCCTTCTCCCCGGAGAGCCTGGAGATGATCCTGCGGATGTTCCCGGTGGTCCTGGCCGCGGGCGAGCGGGAAGCCGTCACGAAGCTCCCCTGCAACGCGGCGGTGATCGACTCCGGCACCGCGATCATCCAGAAGGGGGCGGTCAACGCCATACGGCACCTCAAGGCGCTCGGACTCAACGCCTTGGAGGTGGACACCTCGGAGTTCCTAAAATCGGGGGCCTCGGTGTGCTGTCTCAGGATGCCGCTGTTTTGACCTCGGCGCCGCTCCGGGCCGCGGCCCTCGCTCTCCTCCTCATCCCCTGTCTCCGGCACGGGTCGGGCTCGGCCGCCGAGGCCCCGCAAGAAGAGTCCGCCTCGGCCCCCGTCCCGGCTCCAGCCGACCCCGGGTCCCCGCGCGCCCCATCCCCCAAGCTTCAGGACGCCCTCCGGCTCGTCGATACCGAGCTCTCCGCGACGCAGTCCGGGCGGAGGCTGCTCGTGCAGACCGCCGAGTTCCCGGTGCTGGAAAGGGCCCGGACCGGCATGGGGCCGGTCCGATTCGTCTTCGAGGACAAGCCCGGACTGCTGGTGGACTCCGAGATCGCGCCCAAGCTGACCGCCCTGGAATTCGAGCTGTTCTTCGTGCGGGAGAGGCGCAGGGCCTTGATCCGCTCTCCCTTCCCGCTCATGGAAGAGGAGCAGGCCCTCCATCAGGCGGCGATCGAGTACGCGGTGGAGAAAGCCGCACTCTCCCCGGAGTTCTCCAAGAGCCTGCGCGGGGCGTGCGAGGAGGCCCGGCGCTTCCTGCGGGCCCGCGCCGGCGTGGACGCCGCCGCCGTGCGCGCCGGCTTGCCGCCCCTGCCTCGCTGGCGCGAGCCCAGGACCCCTCTCGATTTTCTGGCCCGGCACCTGGTGCTCTATTCCGAGGACCCCTACGCTTTCTACGGCGCGGTGGAAGACGCCTTGGAACATCCTCCGGAAACCGTTCGGCTCCAGGAGGTCGAGGACCTCCTCTCCCTGTACGGGGCCGTCCTCGACGGCCTGAAGTGGAGGGCCGAAGGGCGCTATTGCCTGGCCGGGGAGCGCCTCTACTCAGGGCGCGTATGCCGCGCCGCGCGGGCGCTCAGGGACCGCGATGGGTTGGCCCGGCTCAAGGAAGGCCTGGGCCCCTTCCAGAGCGCCCAGCGCGAGGAGCTCAGGGCGAAGGTCAACCGATGGTTCCGGGAAGAGAAGTGAACCGCCTCGCCGCCGCGGGGCTATGCGCCGTCCTTTTTTCCGGCTGCGGCTGGTTCGGGGCCAAGGAGAAGCGCGTGCGCAAGGGCACTACGGTCAAGGTCCACTACACCGTATCCGCCGGCGGGACTGTCCTCGACTCCACCCTGAAGAGGGAGCCGATGGAGTACCAGCAGGGTTCGGGGAAGCTGATCACGGGGCTCGAAGAACAGCTCCTCGGCATGAAGGAAGGGGAGGAGAAGACGCTCAGCGTCCCCGCGGAGAAGGGCTACGGCCTCTTCGATCCGGAAGCGGTCCAGAACGTGCCGCTGGAGAGGTTCGGCGCCCAGGGGCGCAGGCTGCGCAAGGGGATGAGCGTGCAGGGCTTGCGGGGGGGCCGTCTCGTCAAGGCGAAGGTGCTCGCGGTCCGCGACGGCCAGGTGATGCTGGACTTCAACCATCCCCTTTCCGGAAAGACCTTGACCTTCAAGGTGAAGGTGGTGGAAGTGGCCTCCTCCAAGAGGAAGCGGCCCTGATGGATTTCATCGTATTAGGGTCCGGTTCCCTCAGCGCGGCGCTGGGGAAGGATGCCCGCAACCCGGCGGGCTACGCCCTCGTCCGAGAGCGGGAGACGCTCCTCTTCGACTTGGGCTTCGGCGCCCTGACCCAGCTCGCCCGCTCGGGCACGCCGCCCGAGAGCGTGAGCCGCGTCTTCCTGAGCCACCGGCACCCGGACCATGTCGGCGATCTCCCGGCCCTGCTATTTCGCTACCGCTACGCCGAGCCCCGCCGCACGGCCCTCCTGCGCCTCTACGGCCCGAGGGGGTTTCGGGGTTTCTTCGAGCGCCTGCGCCGCGCCCATCATCCCTGGCTCAACCCCCGGGGCTACCGCATCGAGCTCGAGGAGCTCGAGGGCGGCTCGGTGGTCCGCGGCTCGGGGTGGGCCGTGCGCTGCCGGGAGGTGCCCCACTCCACGCAGGCTCTGGCTTTCCGTTTCGACTCCTCTGAAGGGAGCCTCTGTTATTCCGGGGACACGGGATTCGACGGCGGGTTGGCGGGTTTCGCCCGCGGGACCGGACTCTTCGTCGTCGAGTGTTCCTTGGCTAAGGAGCGCTCGGACCTGGCTCATCTGAGCGCGGCTCAAGCCCTGGCCCTGGGGAGGGCGTCCGGGGCCAAGCGCGTCCTGCTCACGCACCTGACCCGCGAGTCGGAGCGCGCCCTGTCCACGATGCGCCTGCGCCGCAACGAGCGCAAGGCCTCGGACCTCCTGCGCGTCCGCCTCTGACCCGCGGGACGAAACATCCCGACTATTGAAGAAAGAGGCCCGCGCGGGTATACTTAAGCCATGAACCGATCCGCGCAGGCGGCCATCGTCCTGCTCCTCGCCCTGAGCGCCGGGGCGGCCGAGAAAAAGAAATCCTCCTCGCGCGACTACGACGACTCGAAGTACATCTCCAGCGCCCGGGAGAGCCAATCCGTGTATAAATTCAACGCCCGCGGAGAGCCCATCACCGGCAGCGAGAAGGGAGTCAAGGCGAAGAAGGGGGCCAAGGCCGCGGCCGCGAAGAAGAAGTCCTCCAAACGGCCGGGCAAGCGCAGGCCCTGGGAGAAGAAGGAAAAGCCGGCCCCGAAGCCGGCCGCCGAACCCGAGGGAGAGGAAGAGGGCGCTAAGAAGCCGGCGCCGGAGGCCGAGGAGCCCGCGGCGCGGAGCAAGTTGAAGGTCGAGGCCGAGGCCGAGGAAGAACATCCGCCGAAACGCAACTCCACGGATACCTCTTCAGAGGAGAAACCGGCCGAGGAAGAGGCTCCGCCCGCGCAGGAGGGAGGGAAGGGAGGCGGAGAAGGCGAGGAGAAGTGAGACAGCGCAGGGCCTTCCGGTGGACCCTGTTCTTCCTGGCGGCGCTCTGCTTCATCCGTTTCGTGTTCCTCGGCGGCGGGACCATCTCCCTGACTCTGTTCTTCCTCTTCGGCGGCTCCTGGTATTGGCTGGAAAGGCGCAAGATGCGCGAATTAGACGCCCCCCGTCCCCGTTAAGTTCAGGATTCCTTCATGTTTCCCGGCCCTTCCGGCTCCATACTCTAGGAGAGCACGGAGGCGGACCATGGAAAGCGACCTCTCCAAGAAGACCACCGCGTACCTGACCCACGAGCTTCGCGCCCCGCTCACCGCCATCCGCTGCGCTCTGGAGCTCATCGAGGAGAGCGGGGCCTGCTCCGGGCGGGAGGACGGCCAGACCCTGGCCATCGCGCTCAGGAACACTGAGCGCCTCAAGCGGCTCATCGACGACATCCTCGACCTCTCCCAGGTCCAGTCCGGGCGCATGACGCTCTCCCGGGAGGCCTGCGAGCCCGCCGCCCTGGTGCGCGAGGCGGTCGAGTCCCTCGAGCCCTGGGCGCGCAGGAACGGGATAAAGCTCTCGGCGGCCTGCTCCCAGTCCTGCGCGAAGGTCTCCGCCGACCCCCGACGGACCGTCCAGGTGCTCGTCAACCTCATCTCCAACGCCATCAAGTTCACTCCGGCCGGAGGGAGCATCCGGGTGTCGGCCGAGCCCGGGCGCCGGGACCAGGCGGGGACGGTCGGATTCTCGGTGCGGGATACGGGACGCGGGATATCGGAGGAGGATCAGCGCAAGCTCTTCCGGTTCTTCTCGAAGGTCGGCTCCGAGGAAGGCCGCCCGGAAGGGTCCGGCCTCGGGCTGGCCCTCTCACGGTCCTTAGTCGAGCTCCAAGGCGGGGCCATCGAAGTCGAGAGCAAGCCCTCTTGCGGTTCCACCTTCCGCTTCACCCTGCCGATCCAACTGCCTGCGGCGGGGTCAGTCGATGACGCGCCGCGCGCCGAGGTAGCGCCTGCGGTAGTGGTCGCTGAAAAGGCTCTCCATCACGACGCCCATCTCCGGTTTGGCTTGGTGGATGAAGACCCCGTTTCCCACGAAGATCCCCACGTGGCCGACCTTTCGGCCGACCTTCTCGCCGGAGAATAGGACGAGGTCTCCCATGCGCAGGTCCCGGGAGGACCGGACGGTTTTCCCGAGAGAGGCCATCTCCAGGGAGGTGCGCGGGAGCTGGAGTCCGTTCTCCGAAAAGACCTTCCGGACGAAATCCGAGCAATCCTTGGGCGCGGGCCGCCCTTTCTCCTCCTCCGGGAGATAGGTCCGCGCGGTCCGCACCACCGCCTTGGCCAGAGGGGGGGCGGCTTTGGGCGGCTGGGGGCGCGGGGCCGCCCGTCTAAGCGGAGCGGCGCAGCCCAGGGCGAGTAGTAAGGACGGCAAGGCCAGAAATGCCGTCCATCGGCCCGCGCCAAGGCTCATGGGAGGAGCCGTTTGAGCTGGGCCTCGAGCTCTTTGCGCTCCTCGGCGCCCAGCGGCATGGCCGGGAGGGCGCGCACGGCGTCGAGAGGGCGTTGGCGGAGCGCGGCTCCCAGGCGGGAGCTGAGCTTCATGCCCTTGGCAGCCTTGCGCGAGACGACGCGCCGGGCGACGCGCCCGAAGAGGGAGATGAGGGCCCGGATGACCGGGTCCTCGATGCGCGTATAGACGGCGAGAGTCGAATCCTGGCCGCCGCCGGCCGACGGGGGGAGGGATTCGTTCTTCATAAGGAGGACGACGCGCACCCGCACCGGCCAATAGAACGGCTCATCATGGACGCAGTCGAAATAATAGAGCCGCTCCGTCTCCGACTTGGAGAGAAGACGCAGAGTCCCCGCGCTCCCGTCCTTGTCGTCGACCCAGAACCGGTCCGGCCCCTCGCGGCGGAAGAGGATGTCCTCGACGGAGAGGGAGCGGGCGAGTTCCGCCCCGGCTTCCGGGTGGTCGATGAGGAAGTCGAAGAGCGGCCGCTCCAGCGGAGTGTGCGCCGGGCCCGCGGTGGAGGCGGTGGCCGGGTCGCGGATCACCGCGTCGACAAGGCAGGAATCCGAAGCGGAGAGCGAGCGCGCCGGCACGGGGATGCCCCTTAGGGAGGGGGGAAGCTCGCAGGGGGCCGCGCCGACGGGGCGGGCCATGGCGAGGGAAACGGCCGCGCCGAGGATGAGGGTGAGGCGGCGCAAGGGACCCATCCTCGGCGCGGTAACGCTATTTCCGGCTGGTGATCTCGATGAGATGGTATCCGAATTGGGTCTTGACCGGGCCGTGGACGAGGCCCAATTCACCGGAAAATACCACTTTGTCGAACTCGGGGACCATCTGGCCCTGGGAGAACTCGCCTAAGTCTCCGCCCTGCTTTCCCGAAGGGCATTGGGAGTGCTCCTTCGCCGCCTGGGCGAAATCGGTCCCGGCTTCGATCTTCTTCTTGAGATCCTCGCAGGCCTGCTGGGAGGCGACGAGGATATGGCGCGCGCGTGCTCGTGGCATAGGAGACCCCCTTTGGGAATGGGGAGAGGTTAGCAAATGCCCCGCCGCCGGTAAACCGAATTGCCGTTCCGTCGGTTACATGATAGAATCGCGACGCGAGTATGCGCGACCGTATTAAGGATGTCGCGGCATGGCCCGCGACACCTTAGTGGGGGGTCAGCCCTCCTGGCGAGCGTTTCCTTTCAGGAGGGGTTCAGCGAGGCGTCGTCCGGAGGACGAAAGCCGAGCGACGACGAAAGGGGGAACCGCCGAACTGTCCACTGGACACTTCGGCCCCCTTGTGGAGCGCCGAGCGGAGCGAACTCCTCTCGAAGCGAGGGGAATGTTCCGCGAAGCGGAACGACGCCTCCCGGCGGAGCCGGGACGCGACCAATGGGCAGGTGGTGAAACCGGCAGACACGCGGGACTTAAAATCCCGTGGCCGAAAGGCCGTGTGGGTTCGACCCCCACCCTGCCCAGGATCGACGCAAAAGGATGACTATGCCGATAGCCAAGTTCGGTTTGCCCTACATCTTCGCGGGACTCGCCGCGGCGGCCGCGGGTTTCGCTCCGCCCCTGGGCTGGGCCGGGCGCGCGCTCACCGCCCTGGGCCTGGCCTTCGCCTGTTTCTGCGCCTATTTCTTCCGGGACCCGGACCGGCCCCTGCCCGAGGACCCCGGCTTCCTCTACTCCCCGGGTGACGGGCGCGTGCTCAGCGTGGAGAAGGAAGGCTCGGAGGACGGGGTGACGGTGCGCGTGTTCCTTTCCATCTTCGACGTGCACGTCCAGCGCCTGCCCTGCTCCGGCCGCATCGAGAGCGTGCGCTTCGAGACGGGCGGCTTCGTGGCGGCCATGAAGCCCGACGCCAAGCGCAACGAGCGCAGCATCGTCCGCATCGCGCCGGATGGGCGCGGGGAGTCCGTGGAGGTCGAGCAGATCACGGGTCTGATCGCCCGGCGCATCCGCTGTTGGGTGGCGCCGGGGGAGCGGGCCGTGGCTGGTATGCGCTACGGACTCATCCAGTTCGGCTCGCAGGTCGCCCTCCGCCTCCCGGCTTCCGCCGAGGCCGTGGTCAAGCCCGGGGACCGGGTGGTCGGAGGAGTCACTCCCCTGGCGCGCTGGAGCGCGGCCGGAGCCGGGAAAATCTGATGGACAGGGCCAAGATCAAGCGCTCGGGGCAGGTGCTCGCGCCCTCTCTTTTCACCTTCGGGAACATGGCCTGCGGGTTCTATTCCCTGCTCGCGGCCTCGCTCGAGGAGTTCACCACGGCCGCGACCTGCATCCTGGGCGGCATCGCCTTCGACATGCTCGACGGCCGGATCGCGCGCCTGGTCCACGGGGAGAGTTCCTTCGGCGTGGAGTTCGACTCCCTCGCGGATTTCCTGACCTTCGGCGTGGCTCCGGCCTACATGATGTACGAGCTTCTGCTCAAGGACTACGGCGCATGGGGGACCATCGCGGCCCTCCTCTACGCGGTGGGCGGCGGCCTGCGCCTGGCCCGCTTCAACGCGGTGGCCCAATCCGGCCAGGGGTCCAAGACCCATTTCACCGGCCTGCCCATCCCGGCCGGGGCCGGGCTTCTCGCCTCCTTCGTCCTGCTCTACTGCATCGTGGAGGACGGGAGCGCCTCGCAGAGCCTGGGTCCCGTCCTGGTGAGCATCCCCTTCCTCGCCGGCCTGGGACCCTTCCTGGTGGTGGGCCTCGGGCTCTTGATGGTGTCCACCATCCCCTACGCGGCGTTCAAGTCCTCGCACGGCGTCGACCGCCGCAACGCGAAGCTCTTCGCGGTCACGGGCGGGGCGCTCATCCTCATGTACTTCTATCCGCAGAACACGGTGTTCCTCATCTTCACCCTCTACGTGCTCTCGGGGCTGATGGGACTGGTCCTTAGGCGCCCCGCCCCGCCCGCCGCGCCCCAGGCACCGCATTAGGACTCAACTCCCGCCACCGCGACAAAACGCATGCGTTTTATCGCGAGGGCGGTCTTATCTGTCGCGCAGGAAGACGAGGAGGACGGAGCCGTCGGTGCGGAAGGCGTAGCCCTTGTCGTTGGCGCCTTCGGCCGGGATGCGGGAGGACCGGCGCCGGCTGATGCTCTCCACCCAGGGCGAGCCTTGGAGGCTCGCCGCGATGTACTCCCGCTCCATGACCGTGTCCGGGTCCGGGACATGGGAGAAGTCCCTCCAGCGCACCGAGAGGTCGAAGTTCGCGCTTCCCCACCAGTAAGCGCGGCCTTTCTTGTCCCGGTAGGGGAGCCTCCAGAGCCGGAAGTGGTGGCGCTTCTCGATGGGGATGACGGTCTGCGCCCAGTTGCGGTCCTGGGGCGCGCCGAGCAAACGGTATGTGTTCATAGGGGGGAAGCGGGTCAGGAATTCCCCCCGGAAAGCCTGGAGGAAGCCCTCGGCGAAGGGCCGAAGCAGGCCCAGGGCGATCTTGGTCCAGCCCGCGGTCGCGAGCGCGGAGTCCAACTGCGTTTCGGTGGCGATGAAGAGCAGGTTCCAGGGGTCTCCGGGCATGCCGAAGCGTCCGGTATTGCGCACGGGAAGGCTCTCGAAGAGGGAGTCGAAGAATTCCGTCCCGGAGCGCGGCGGTTCTCCGCTCGCGGAGGGGACGGTATTCAATTTTTCGAGTACTTCTGCCGGATCTCGGGGAGCCACTCCTCGATCTTCTTGCGCCGGTCGTCGCTGGTGGGATGCGTGCGGAGGAATTTCGCCATGGGGGAGTTGTCGGATTGCGACTCGGTGGCGGCCTGCATGCGCTTCCAGAACAGCACGGCCTGGGCCGGGTCATAGCCGGCCTTTACCATCAGGGCGAGCCCGATGTAGTCGGCCTCCGATTCCTGGGACCGGCTATAAGGCAGCATGATGCCCAGCCCCACGCCCAGGCCGTAGGCCTGCTCGTAGAGGGCCCGGGCCTGGCCGGGCTGTTTGGCCGTCAGGACGCTCAGGGCCTGGCCGCCGAAATTGGCGAGCATGCCCTGGCTCATGCGCGAGGCCCCATGGCGCGCCAGGGCGTGCGCGATCTCATGGCCCATGACCACCGCCACCCCGTCCTCGCCCTTGGTCACGGGCATGATCCCCGTGTAGAAGGCGACCTTGCCCCCGGGCAGGCACCAGGCGTTGATCTGCTTGTCGTCCTCGATGAGGTTGAACTCCCAGAGGAAATCGGGCTTGTCCGCGGACTTCGAGAGCCTGCGCCCCACCCTGCGGATGAGGTCCGTGTTCGCGGTGTCCGTGGAGATCTTGGATTTCTTGAGCGTCTCCTGGTAGGCCTGCTCGCCCATCTTCTTCTCCTCGCCCGAGGAGACGAGGAGGAGCTGGCTGCGCCCCGTGTAGGGCACCGTCTGGCAGGCCGCCAAAGCCCCGGCCGCCAAGGCCAGGCAGGGCGCCCAGCGGCGCAGGAGGCTTTTCCAAACAGGATCCATCCCGGTAAAGATATTACTTCATGGCTCGGTGTGTAAAGACCGCTCCTCTATTCCCCGCGCAGGCAGGCGTTATCGCGGCAGGCCTGGAACGCATGGAAACCGAAGCGGCGGCGCGCGATCCAGTCATACACGGGCTCCCCGAGCAGTCCGAGGCCGGGGACATTCATCAAAGGCGCCAGCGGCCAAAGCATGGGCAAGAGAAGGCTCAGACGTCTGAAGGCGTCGAAACCTCCGGATAAGCGGCCGTCCCTCTCCAAGAGATGGATGCGCGCAAGGCAGGCTTCGGGCGTCAAGGCCGGATGGAGGAGGGAGGCATCCGTCGCCCTGAAATCCACGGCTTCCAGCCGCCCGGCGGGGTCCAAGGCGCGCAGCCTCGCCAGGGAGGCCCGGCAGAAGCCGCAGGAGCCGTCGAAGATCAAGCGGTGCCGGCCCCAGGCCTCCCGGCGACGCTCGATGCTCTCCCGGACGCTGTGGCCCTCGCGCATGAACCATGTACGGATTGCCCAAAAAAAGCTTTGTTTTTTCATCACTTTAACTCCTCGCGCGAGGAGTTAAAAGCCTTAAATTTCCAAGAGAATTTTGCCCAAACCGTACATCTCAGACCACGAAAGTGGAGTGCGCCATCCGGGCTCTACTTCGCGGCGGCCGTACCGTCGAAATAGGCCTGGTACTTGGGCCAACTGTACATCGCGATCTTGCGGCCCAGGATGAGGCCCTCGTCGTTGTCGGTGCGGATGTGGTAGCCGCCCCAAAGCCGGGAGAGGGCGGCCATCTCGGCCGTGGCCGTGAAGGTGGGCAGGGAGAGGGGGACCTGCTTAGACTCCGCAAGCCCGGCCGCCGGGATTCCGTCGCGCGCCTGCATGAGCGCGGCGCTGAAGCCCGGCTCGGTGAGCTCGCCGGCCTGCTGGACGGCCCTCGCGCCGTAGCGGTCGCTTCCGGTGAAGAGCTCGAGCATCCGGCTTGCCGCGCCGCTCGCGGTGGCATGCCCGGAGACGTAGCCGGGGAAGGGAGGGGTGAGGAAGGTGTCCGGGGAATAGGGCTTCCAGTCCTCGGCCTTGAGCTTTCCCGAGCCTTCCCCGGGCCCGCGCCAGCCCTCGATCGTCTCACCTTTGTGGTAGAGGCGCACCCACCAATACGGGCGGCTGGTGTCGTAATGACGCTTGGCCTCCCAGCAGGCGATGAAGGCGTCCATGACCACGTTGCCCACGGAGAAGAAGAGCTTGACGTCCTTGTCGAGGTCGTTGCGGTCGCGCAGGGATATGTCCATGGACGCGTTCATGACGAGGCCCATCATGTCCAGGCCCTTGTCGGAGTAGCCCCGCCTCGGGACGTCCATGGAGAATTGAAGCCAGTGGCCTGACTGGCCTGTGGAGCGCGGTCCCTCGCGCATGAACTCCACGATGGTCTTCTGCTCGAGCGTGAGGCCGTTGTTGACCCGGATGCACTCATCCACCTCACCCTTGTGCTTCTCCGAGCCGAACTTGGGCGGCGGGGGCGGACGGAACTGGCCGCCGCTCTCCAAGGCAAAGGGCTTGACCTTGCCCCACTGCGGGGTGAGGAAGCCGGGGGACACCGTGCCCCCTTTGCCGTCGCTGAAAGGGATGGGGAGCCAGCTATCCGGGTCGACGATGTTCTCCGGCGTGTTCTTCGACGCGTAGCCCGTGGTGTCGGCGTAAGGCTTGCCGTTGCCGCCCGCCTCGTCGCCGAGTTGGTTGGAGCCGTCGCGGCGGCGATAGTCGATGACCGCCTGCGCGGCCGCGTTGCCCACGCCCTCCGGCGTCTTGGGATCGGTCGAGGCGTCGTCCGGGTCAAAACCTTTCGCGCGGAACTGTCCGCGCAGCCAGTCCGAGTCCTCGGCGTAGACGAAGAGGAGGGCGCGGTAGGCCGCGTAGGCGACGGCTTTCTCCTTGTTCTCGCTCGTGCGTTCCTTGGCGGGACGCCGGAGCTTGCCTCCCAGGCGCGTGCCGAGGGCCTTCGCGTCATAGGCGGCCCAGGCGTCGTACATGGAGGTCAGGACCACGGCCATGGTTCTGGATAAGACCGTCGGGCGCGGCTTATTGCGCACCGCGTCGCGTCCGGAGGCTTCCAACAGGACTTGCAGCCAGCGGTAGGCCGCCGACGGCGCGTAGTCCGATGGAGGCATCCGGTGGACCAGGACGCCGGGCGGCGGCTCCGAGAGCACCTGCCCGGTATCCCGGGACACCTCTTGCGCCCATGCCGAGCGCCCCCAGAAGAGGACCGCGACGGCGAGTTCCAGGGACAGCCGCACACACCGCCGCAATGACGATCGCCTCATTTCATCCTCCCTGCATACGCGGCGCACGAAGCGCGCCGCGCGTTCCCACCGTGTATGATGAATATGACGAAAAGCATTAGAAATAATGACCGACAGCAGTATTCTACTAGAAGCCCTTGGCCGCCGCAGTCGTTGAAAGGCCGAACTTGCTGTAGAAAATGTATGACAGAGACGGGAGGCGGCCCGGGCCTTCCAGGAAGGCCCGGGCCGCCTCCGGGGCGCGCGTTGACCCGTCGTCGGGAAACAGATAGAATCCCCGGATTCCAATGGAATGGATCATCCAACTCCCGGTGCTGTTCTTCTCCGTGGTGGTCCATGAATTCTCCCACGGCTGGATGGCCTATTCCCGCGGAGACGACACCGCCGCGCGCTCCGGCCGCTTGACGCTCAATCCCATCCCCCATGTGGACCCTTTTGGAACGGTGTTCCTCCCCTTGCTCTGCTTCTTTCTGAAAGCCCCCATGTTCGGCTGGGCGAAGCCCGTGCCGGTCAACCCGGCGAAACTGCGCGACCCCTTGCGCGACACGGTCCGGGTGGCCATGGCCGGGCCGGCCTCGAACCTCGTCCTGGCGCTCGCCGCGGCCATGCTCTTCAAGGCGACCGCGCTCGCTCCCCTCCTCACCCCGGCCTTCAAGGCCACGGTGCTGGAGGCCCTGCTCTTCGGCGTCACCATCAACCTATTTTTGGCCTTCTTCAACCTCGTCCCGGTGCACCCGCTCGACGGGTCGAAGGTCATGAACGGCCTCCTGCCCGAGCACTGGAGGAAGGTCTACCGCAGGCATGTCCCCTACGGGGTGTTCATCCTCCTGCTCTTGACCACGACCAGCGCGTTCTCCGCGGTGATCCTCTGGCCCTCGCAGATGGTGCTCAACGCCTTCGCGCGCATCGGCCTGATCGGATGAGCGCGAAAAAGGTCGTGATGTCCGGGATGCGGCCCACCGGCCGCCTCCATTTGGGCAACTACTGGGGCGCGCTCAAGAACTGGGTGGCCTTGCAGGATTCGCACGAATGCTTCTTCAGCGTGGTGGATTGGCATATGCTCACCACGGGCTACGAGGAGACCGGCCGCCTCCAGGACAACGTGCGCGAGATGGCGCTCGATTGGCTGGCCGCGGGACTGGACCCAAAACGGTGCACGATATTCCTCCAGTCCGCGGTGCCCCAGCACGCGGAGCTGGCGCTGATGCTCTCGATGGTAACGCCCATCTCCTGGCTCGAGAACAACCCGACCTACAAGGAGCAGCTCCAGGAGCTGGGCAAGACCAAGCTCTCCCGGGCGCTGGAGGAGGCCGAGGTCCTCACCCCCCAGCTGCGCGAGAAGATCCAAGGCCAGACGCTCGAGCCCGTGGCGCCCGCCGAGGAGGCGGTGCGCACCGAACTGCGCACCTACGGTTTCTTGGGCTACCCCGTCCTGCAGGCGGCCGACATCCTGCTCTACGGCGCCCAGGTCGTGCCCGTGGGCCAGGACCAGCTCGCGCACCTGGAACTCGCCCGCGAGATCGCGCGCCGCTTCAACTCGATCTACGGAGAGGTGCTCATCGAGCCGCAGGCCCTGCTGACCCCCACGCCCAAGGTGCCGGGCCTCGACGGCCGGAAGATGTCCAAATCCTACGGCAACGCCCTTGACCTCGTGGAGACGGACGCCGCCTTGAAGACCAAGGTGCTCTCCATGTACACCGACCCGCTCAAGGCCCGGGCCAAGGACCCCGGCCATCCGCTCCCCTGCCCGGAGAACCCTCCCGGCTGTTCGGTGTTCGCCTTCCATAAGCTCTACAGCCCGCACTGGGAGAAGCGCGAGGGCGAGTGCCGCCGGGGAGAGCTCGGCTGCGTGGCCTGCAAGGGCGACCTCCTCAAGTCCATGGAGCCTCCTTACGGCGCGTTCAGGGACAACCGGGCGCGCTTCGCCGGGACCGAGGGGGAGGACGCGGTCTCCCGCATCCTCGAAGAGGGCAGCCGCCGCGCGCGGGAGCGGGCGGAGAAGACGATGCAGAGGGTGCGCGAGGCCATGCACCTGCGATGAACGCCCAAGAATCCTACGAAGTCCATCTGGAGATGTTCGAGGGGCCCCTCGACCTCCTGCTCTATCTCATCAAGAAGGACGACCTCGACATCCGCAGCGTCCCCATCTCCCAGATCACCCAGGAGTATCTGGGCTATCTCGGCCTCATGAAGGACCTCAATCTCGACGTGGCCGGAGATTTCCTGGTCATGGCCTCCACGCTCCTGCAGATCAAGGCCCAGACCCTCCTGCCCACCCAGCCGGCCGAGGAGGAGCAGGGCCCGGACCCGCGCCAGGAGCTCATCAGCAAGCTCCTCGAATACCAGAAATTCAAGGAAGCGGCGAAGTTCCTCGACGCCCGGGTCGCGGAGTACCGCGACGTCTTCTACCGCGGCGCCCCGTGCTTCTCGGAGGCGGAGAAGAGCCTCGACATCCGCATCTTCGACCTGCTGGGCGTGCTGCGCTCGGTGCTCGACCGCGCCGAGGACAAGGACCGCGTGGTCGTGGGCGAGGAATTCCCCATCGAGACGAAGGTCCGCAAGATCCTCGCCCTCCTGGAGGATAAGCCCTATGTCCTGCTCCGGGACGTGTTCGCCGATGAGCGCTTCAAGATGGGGATACTCACCTGCTTCATGGCTTTGCTCGAGCTCATCAAGACGCAGAGGATCTTCGCGCGCCAGGAAGCGCCCTTCGCGGAGATACTGATCTACAAGAAAGAGTCTCCGCCGGAGCGGGTGACGCCTGTGTGGCCCGGCGGGACAGGGGGGGATGATGGACAACCCTGAGCTGAAGAAGGCCGTCGAGACCCTGCTGTTCATCACGCAGGAACCCCTCGCTCTCTCGCGCATCGCCCAGCTCGCCGGGGCCAAGGAAGAGGAGGCCGCCGCCGTCGTCGAGGTCCTGCGCCGGGAGCACGAGGAGCGCGGCGCCCTGCAGGTCATCGAGATCGCCGAGGGCTGGCAATTGGCCACCCGCCGGGACTTCGCCCCCCTCGTGCGCAAGCTCTACGCCGACAAGATGACCATGCGTCTCTCCTCGGCGGCCCTGGAGACGCTCGCCATCATCGCCTACAAACAGCCGCTGACCCGCGCCGAGATCGAGGAGATCCGCGGCGTGGAGGTCATCGCCGCCTTGGAGACCCTGCTCGAGAAGGGCCTGGTCAAGGTGGCCGGCCGCAAGGAGAGCATCGGCCGTCCCCTGCTCTACGGGACCACGACCGAGTTCCTGCGGCAGTTCGGATTGCGCAGCATCGCGGACATGCCTCCGGTCGAATCCTTCCAGGCGTCCTTGCCTGCCGAGGCCGCCCCTGGGACGGCCGCCGCGCCGGCCGCCGCACCTGCCGCCGACGCCCTTGCCGAGGGCGGCCGGCACGGCGCCCCTGCCGGGGTGGACGCCGCACCGACCGCCGTGCCGGAGGCCTCGGTCGTCGAGCCCGCCGCCGATGAGCCGGTCCAGCCCAACTAGTACGGACTCGCCGTGAGAGTCGTCTTCGCGGCCAGCGAGGCGGCCCCATTCTGCAAGACCGGCGGGCTCGCGGACGTGGCCGGCGCCTTGCCGCGCGCGCTCGCGTCCGCGGGCCATGAGGTCAGCCTGTTCCTGCCCTACTACCGCACCGTGCGCTCCCGCTGGCCCGGCCGCCTCGCCGCGAAGCTGAGCTTCCCCTTCGGCGCGGGGGAGGGGCGCGCGGACCTGCTGCGCGCCGATGCTCCCGGACCCGCCGTCTTTTTCGTGGACTGTCCCGTTTTCTTCGACCGGGAGGGCCTCTATCAGGCGGGAGGGAAGGACCATCCCGACAACGGCGAGCGCTTCGCCTTCTTCTGCCGCGCCGTCATCGAGGGGGCCAAGGCCTGCGTGGAAGGGGTTCAGGTGTTCCACTGCCACGATTGGCAGAGCGCCCTCATCCCCGCCTTCCTGCGCACGCTCTACCGCGCGGAGCCGGTCGCTCGGGCCGCGACCGTGCTCACCGTCCACAATGCCGCCTATCAAGGCCTGTTCCCGAGGACTTTGGCGAGGGCCTCCGGCCTGCCCGAGGAGCAGTTCACCCCGGAGTGGCTGGAGTATTACGGCCAACTCAATTTCCTCAAGGCCGGACTCGTCTACGCGGAGAAGATCAACGCGGTGAGCCCCTCCTACGCCCGGGAGGTCCAGGGCTCGGCCGAGTTCGGACGCGGGCTGGAGGGGGTCTTCCGCGGCCGCCGCGACGACCTCAGCGGCATCCTCAACGGCCTCGACGGCGACGCCTGGGACCCTTCCCGCGATCCCCATCTTGCCAGGCGCTACGGCGCGCAAGACGCCGCCGAAGGCAAGACGGCCTGCCGCAAGGCCCTCTTAAAGGAGTGCGGCTTGAGCGCGGGCCGGGGACCTCTGGTCGCGATCGTCTCCAGGCTCGACCCGCAGAAAGGCCTCGATCTCGCCCTGGAGGCGCTTCCCCCGTTGCTCGAACGCGGCTGGCGGCTCGCGGTGCTGGGACAGGGGGAGGATTCCCTCGCTCGAAGACTGCGCGCCCTGGCCTTGGAGAACCCGAAGGCCGTGCATTTCCGCGAGACTTTCGACGAGCCTTTCGCCCACCGCCTCTACGCGGCCTGCGACCTTTTCCTCATGCCTTCCCGCTTCGAGCCCTGCGGCCTGGGCCAGCTCATCGCCATGCGCTATGGAGGGGTCCCGGTCGGCGTGAAGACCGGCGGGCTGGCCGATACCCTGACCGAGGGGGGACCCAGGGCCAATGGCTTTCTGGCCCCAAAACCAGAGGCCGCGGCGCTCCTGGCCGCTTTGGGGCGCGCCTTCGCCGCCTTCTCGGATAAGGACGCCTGGTCCAAACTGAGGGAGTCGTGCATGCTCTACGATTCCTCCTGGACCCGCTCGGCCGGCCTATACGCGGATCTCTACAAGGCCGCCGTGGAGAGGCTTGGGTGAACCGCGCCCTGCGGCTGCTCCTCCTGCTCGCGCTGGCCGCGTATTCCGGCTGGACGCTCTGGGCCGAGCGCGCGGGCCGGGTCCCGCGCGCGGCGGTGGTGCTGGATTCGGAGGCCGCCCGGGAGTTGTGCGCGGCCTCGGGCTATCCGGAGAGCGCTTTCTGGGAGCGGGCCAAGACGATCGGCGTGAGCGGCGCGCTGTTCACTCCCCGCACCCTGGAGGCGGCCGTGCGCGGCGGCGACCTCATCCATGTCACGCGCGGGGATGTGCAGAAGATGCGCGCCTTCGGGCTGGTCAGCGTGCATTCGCCCCTGCGCACCGATTCCATATGGTCGCACGACAAGGAGGAGGCGGACCTGCTGGCTTTGGTCCTGGGGAGGAGGGGGCTGGCGGTCTCCGCGGCCGACGTGGGAGAGATGCACGGCTTGCTCCTTCCGGAGGCGGGACCCAGCGCCTCGATGACGGTGGGCTACGACCGTTCCAGGGTGCGAGCGGTCTTCGCCAAGGACTTGGTCCCGGTGTTCGAGGCCGCGGACACCGCCGACCTCGAGGCCGGACTCCCCTTGGCGCCCTCGGCCGTCTTCCTGGCCGCACCGGATTTCCGCGGGGACCCGCGGGCCGTCCCGGCCTGGGGCGAGTGCCTGCTCACGGGCTGTTGGGCGGCCTCGCGGCCGCGCGCGGACAAGAACTGGATGGAAGCGGCTTTCTCGCGCGGCGGCGGCAGGGTGCTCCTGGCCGGCCGCATCCACGCGGGCGAGGGGATAGCCGGAGCGCGCAGGGAGCTCGCCGGAAAGGGAGCGGACCTGCTCCTGGTGAGCCTCGATCCCTCGCGCAGCGTGGAAGGCAACCTCGACGCGGTCCGTTCCCTGCTCGGGGGCCTGCGCGAGGAGGGGAGGCTTCCCGGACTTCCCAAGCGCCTGGGCTCCGGGCCGGTGGCTCCCTGGGAAGGCCTCGCGCGCCTGGCTTTGGCCTGCCTCCTGGCCGTGTTCGGCTCCATCGCGGCCCTGCGCAACGGCCTCGACGCCCTGCGCTGGGCGCGCGGCGTCCCGCATCCGCCCCAGTCCTCGCCCCTGCTCGAAGCCCTCCTGGGCTTGGCGGCGGCCCTGGGCACCGCGGCGCTCGTCGGGCTCGCCGTGCACGCGGTCCTTCCCGGGCGCAGTTGGATGGAACTGCGGGCCATGCCCTTCGAGGCGGCGGTGCTGGCCGCGGCGTTCCTGATGGGCGGGGCCTCGCTCTTCCCCTCGCAAGGCCGGGGCGCGGCCCCGGGCCTCTCGGGCCGGGTGTTGGCCGGGGCGCTCTTCTGCTTCGCCTTGTTCCTGCTCCTTTCTCCGGCTTGGACGCCGATGGCGGCGGGCTCGGAGGGGCCGGCGCGGCTCTTGTGGGCCGGGAGGAAGCGGTGGTGGCTGGCCCTGCGCTGGCGCGAGGCGTTCATCGGCTTGCCGTGCCTCTTCGCGGGCTTCTGGATCTACATGGACCGCGTCGAGCGGGCCAAGCCCTGGCTGATATTGGGCCTGCTCTCGCTGGCCGGCACCGTGCTCTCCTTCTCGCTCGCCGTGCCCTTCGAGCTGTCGCTATTGCATACCCTGCAGGCGGGGCTCCTGGCCCTGCCCGCCGGCTTGGCCCTCGTCTGGCTCCGCGTGAAAGCCGCGCGCTAGGCCCTTCCTGGAGCGCGACAAAACGCTTCGCGTTTTCTCGCGCTCCAGGCGAATGGGCTCCCCTCCCCCATTTAGGCCATATGTCACGCGTCGCTGGCGCTGTGGGTGCGTGACCCGTGTCTTAGCCTTCGGCTCGGCTGATGTTGAAGCCGATGCGGCGGGGTGGCTCCTTTGGAGGCGCCGTCAGCTCCCGGATGGCGTCGAAGACGCTCTTTATTTGGGCGTCATGACTCTCGACCCGGCTCTCTAGCTCCTGGAACTTGGCGGCAAGTTCCATGTTGAGCGCCAGCGTTTCCCTGAGCTTTACGAAAACCCGCATGATCGCGATGTTTACCTGGATGGCTCTTGGGCTCCCGAGTACGGTGGAAAGCATGGCGACCCCTTGCTCCGTAAATGCGTAGGGAGGATGCTTGATGTGCTGGCCTCTCTTTAAGGTCACAAATTGTGACCTTAAAGAAACGGCTTCATCGAGAGTCAGCCCAAACATGAAATCTGATGGAAAACGCTCGATATTTCTCTTTACAGCCTGGATAAGAGCTTTAGGCTGGACTTCGTATAGAATGGCGAGGTCCGCGCTCAGCATGACCTTTTGTCCGCGGATCAAGAAGATATGATGTTCGATCGTCCGTTCGGGCTTCTGGGTTTCCATGCCCCATGTACGAATGAATCCGTAGAAAGTTCCCTGGGTCATTCTTGTACGCGACAGAAATTTGACTTGATAAAATTGTATAGTTAAGGTATAATAATTATACCGTAATGGAATTCGAATTCGACCTTGGGAAGAGCCGGACGAACAAGGGTAAACATGGCATCGACTTTATTGAAGCTCAAGCGCTATGGAACGATCCGGAGCTTCTTGAGATCCCTCTTAAATCCAAGGATGAATTCCGGTTCCTGGTAGTGGGGCTTATCGACGAAAAGCACTGGTCGGCCATCATCACGTACCGGCAAGCTCGCGTGCGCATCATTTCTATACGGCGCTCACGCGGAGATGAGAGGGAATTGTATGAAAGCTAAGGACTTGGACAAGCTGTTCGACGCCGGGGGAGACATTACCAAGTATCTGGACCTTTCCCGAGCGAGGAGGGTCAATGAGACCCCTCGGCGGGTCAATGTGGACTTCCCGGCCTGGATGATCCATTCCCTCGACAAAGAGGCGAGCAGGATGGGTGTTACCCGCCAATCCATCATCAAAATCTGGATCTCCGAACGCCTGAGCCACCGGCCAGCATAGCGCCCACAACTGATCCTGATAGCGCCGAGGCCGGTCCCCGGACCCTGCCGAAGCCCCTCAGCGCCGGAGGGGGGTAGGGGGTCACGGACGCGGGCGGGGTGTATTTATAGGCGGGGTGGGGTTGAATAAGGG
>CAYHRV010000024.1:0-22283 GCA_964359165.1 uncultured Elusimicrobia bacterium | reverse complement strand
TCCTCGCCGTCCTGCTGACGCTTTCCCTGGCCGGGACGGCGTTCGCCCGGTCCCGGTAATCCCTTGCGGGTCATTTTCCTGGTCGCAACCGCCGCTGGAGTGCTGGGGCAATCCCTGCTCCTGCTGCACGCGCACTGCGCGGCCGTCGACGGCTGGCTCCGCCGGGATTTCCGGGTCGTGGCCTTCCTCGACCGGGGCGTCGACGAGGTGCGGCGCACCGTGGCCGAGGAGAAGCTCAGGGCGATCGAGGGGACGAGCGCGGTGCGTTTCGTCTCCACCGCCGACAGCCTCGAGGAGCTCGCGCAGGACCCGGACCTGGCCCGCTCGGTGGCTTTCCTGGGGGAGAACCCCCTTCCGGGCGCGGTGGAGGTGGAGCTCGACGAACGCGGCCTGGGGAGGCTTCCGGACTGGATGCGCGAGGCGGAGACCATCCCCGAACTGGGGGACATCGAATACAAGCCTCTTCAGGCGCGCGCGATATTGCAGATGCGCTTCTACCGCGGGCTTCTCTCGCTCTCCCTGACGCTGGCCGCCGGGGCGCTGCTCTTCGCGTTCTCCTCCTTCCTCTGGCTGAGACGGGAACGGGGGGCATGGGACGCCTCGGCCGCGCGCGGCGCCGCCGTCGCGGGAACCGGGGCGGCGGCCGGGATGTTCCTGGTCGCTCTATTGGCCCTGCCGCTCCAGCGCCGCGACGCCCTGCGGGCCTGGCCGCCCGCCGCGGCCCAGGCCGGCCTGCTGTTGGCGGGCGCGGCTTCGGGATGGATGCTCCAGGAACGATCGAGGGGATGAGGCTCGCCGGGTTTTCGTGCTTCCTCCTCCTCGTCTGCGCCGCGGCGGGGCTCTGCGCCCCGGCCCGGCAGAAGGAGCTCAAGCGGATACGGGAACAGTTGGAGGAGAAGAAGAAGGAAGTAGAATCGTTCCAGAAGCTCCAGGCCCAGACGGAGAAGGACATCTCGGTCCTCCTTGATGAGAAGCAGAAGACGCACAGGCTCCTGCGCGAGATCAAGGGGCGCAAGCAGGAGGCCGCGCAAAGGGAGACGCGGTTCTCGCAGTGGCTGAGCTCCCTGCGCTCCGCCAAGGACGTCGGACGCCGGGCCTTGGCCGAGGAAGTGCTCGGCTATTCGCGCCAGGTGGGCTCGCGCGAGGCGCTCTACGGCCGCCAGGACATCTGGCGGGAGGCCTTCCGGCGCTCGGCCATGCGCGGCCGGGTGCGCCTGCTGGGAGGGATGGGGAAGACCGAGTCCATGACCGCGGGCCTGCGCGAGGAGGCCCGGCGCCAGGAGGTCCGCCTTCACGAGAAGGAGACGCGCACTGAGGCCGAGATCGAGCGTCAGGAAGGCCTCTATCGCCGCAAGCAGGACATCGCCCGGGAGACGGGAGAGAAGGTGTCGCGCACCTTGCGCGAGATGCAGGAGCTCGAGGAGTCGGCCAAGGCTTTGGCAAGCATGATCAAGGACATGGAGCGCAAGCGGACCGTTTCCGCGCGCGGGGTCCGGGTCCAGTCCGTGCCGAGGCATTCCCTGCCCTGGCCGGCGGAAGGGAAGGTGGTGGGATTCTTCGGACGCGCGAGGGTGGAGGAGCTCGATACCTGGACGATCCAGAACGGGATCAAGATCGCCGTGCCCTCCGGCTCCGCCGTGCGTCCCGTGGCGAAAGGGAAGGTGCTCTTCGCCGGGCCGTTCCGGTCCTACGGCAACGTGGTGGTCGTCGACCATGAGGGAGGCTTTTACGCGGTCTACGGACAGCTCGACCGGGTCCGTTCCCGGAAAGGCGATCTCGTGAGCGTTCAGACGGAACTGGCGTCGGTGTCGGCGACGGCCGGGAGCAAGGCCGTGCTGTATTTCGAGGTCCGGGAGGGGCAATCCGCCGTGGATCCCCTGCCCCTTTTGAAATAGCGGCGGGATATCATCGGGAGGCTTGATCATCATGGCAAAACGCAGGAATCGTGTTTTCGCGGGGCTCGCCATCACGGCGGTGTCGGCTTTCGGCCTCTGGTGGCTGCCGCGCGCCCAGGCCGGCGTGGACCGGACCTACGAGCAATTGAAGATCCTGGTGGACATCCTGGATTACATCCGCGACAACTACGTCGAAGAGGTGGAAGTCACGAAGCTCATCCATGGCGCCGCCTCCGGCATGGTCAAGACCCTCGACCCCTTCTCCCAGTTCATGGACCCGGAACTGCACAAGGACATCAAGACCGAGACCGAGGGGCAGTTCGGCGGGCTCGGGATACGCATCGGGATGCGGGAGGATTGGCTGACCGTCATCACCCCCCTTCCCGGCACGCCCGCCTACCGGGCCGGAGTGCTGCCCCAGGACAGGATCATCAAGATCGACGGGGAGACGACCAAGGGCCTCACGCTGGTGGAAGCGGTCAAGAAACTGCGCGGGGCCCCCGGGACCAAGGTCACGATCTCCGCGGCCCGGGCCCCGGATGAGGGAGCCAAGGAGAAGGAGTGGACCACGCACGAGTTCCCCCTGACCCGCGAGGTCATCAAGATCGAGAGCGTCCAATCCAAGATGCTCGAAGGCAAGATCGGCTATCTGCGCATCAACGAGTTCAGCGCCCATACCTCGGAGGACACCTATAAGGCCCTCTCGAAGCTCGTCAAGGACGGGGCCAATTCCCTGGTGCTGGACCTGCGCAACAACCCCGGCGGCCTCCTGACCGCGGCGGTGGACGTGGCCTCCGACTTCCTGGGGGACAGCAAGCTCATCGTCTATACGCAGGGGCGGCGGCCGGAGAGCCGGCAGGATTTCCGCGGGGGGCCCAAGGCCCCGTTCGGGAACCTGCCGATGGCGGTGCTCGTCAACGAGGGATCGGCTTCCGGCAGCGAGATCGTCGCCGGGGCCCTGCAGGACCATCGGCGGGCGGTGGTCCTGGGCGAGCGGAGCTTTGGAAAGGCCAGCGTGCAGTCCGTCATCCCGCTCTCCGACGGCTCGGGCCTGCGCCTGACCGTGGCCCGGTACTACACGCCCAACGGCCGGTCCATCCAGCGCGACGAGAAGGCCAACACCGGCGGCATCGTGCCGGACCTCAGCGTCGCGGTGGATCATCAGACCGAGATGAAGCTCCAGGCCCAATCCGAGGAGGTCTTCGGCCAGGGACAGGACCCCAAGTCCGCGGTAAAGGAGTCCGAGAGGGTGAAGGACACGGTGCTCGAGAGAGCGCTGGAGATACTGCGCGCGCGCGAAGTGCTGGGGAACCTGAAAGTCAATGATGGCTGAGCCGTCGGCGTCGCAAGAGGAGGAGCAAGCCCCTAAATCGCGAGAAACGCGATAGCGTTTATCGCGATTGAGGCCCGTATGAAGGTACTGGGCATCGAGACCTCCTGCGATGAGACCGCGGCGGCGGTCGTCGAGGGGGCCAGCCCGGGACGCAGCGCGCTGGCCGGGTTCCGGGTGCTCTCCAGCGTGGTCTCCTCGCAGGTCCGCCTGCACGCGGCGTACGCGGGCGTGGTCCCGGAGCTGGCGAGCCGGGCGCACATGGAGAGCGTCTGCGGGGTCATCGAGCGCGCGCTTTCCGAGGCCTTCGGCGCCCGCGGCGGGATGCACCGGCTCGCCTCCAGCGTGGAGGCGGTCGCCTTCACGCGCGGTCCGGGCCTCTTGGGCGCCCTGCTGGTTGGAAAGGTGGCGGCCCATACCTTGGCGCGGGCGCACGGCCTTCCCCTGGTCGGGGTCAATCATCTCGAAGCGCACGCCTTGGCCGTGGGCCTCGCCCATCGTCTTCCCTTCCCCTTCCTGGCGCTGATCGTCTCCGGCGGCCACACCGAACTGCTCTGGCTCAAGGCCCCGGGCCGCTACCGGGTGCTCGGGCGTACCCGCGACGACGCGGCCGGGGAAGTGCTCGATAAGGCCGCCAAGCTCATGGGCCTGGGCTATCCCGGCGGCCCGGCCATCGACGCTCTGGCCCGGAAGGGAGACGCCCGCGCGGTGCGGTTTCCGCGGCCGATGCTGCCGGGGAGTTGGGATTTTTCGTTTTCGGGGCTGAAGACGGCGCTGTTGTACTACTTGCAGGGGAAGAACGCAGCGCACACAGTGCGCTGCGCGTCTTCAAGGTCGCGCCCTACGGGCGCATCCATTCGAAACGCACGGCGACTTTCGTCGCCGTGCATAACGCCCCTCGCAACGGGCCGACCCCCCGTGGGGGGGTCGGCCGACATGGCCGACGTGGCATCCTCCTTCCAAGAGGCGGTGATGGAGACTTTGGCGCTTAAGACGCTGGCGGCGGCCAAGGCTCTGGGAGCGTCCCGAATAGTGGTGGGGGGCGGCGTGGCCGCCAACAGCCGTCTCAGGAGTCTGCTCTCCTCCTCCGGCAAGGTACAGGTCTGCTTCCCCCCGCTCTCGCTGTGCACCGATAACGCCGCCATGATCGCCTACGCGGCGGCCTTGCGCTTGGAGGGGGGCTCCGGGAAAAGGCCGCGCCAAGAGGGCTCCTGCCTCGTGGACCCGTCTCTGCCGATCCGGAGCTGGCGTTGAGGCAGCTGCGGTTCTGGACTCCGCCGGAGGCCGGATCCGACACCCTTCGCCTTTTGCGCGCGCGGCTCAAGGGATTCGAACGGAGCCGCAAGACCACCGTCGAAGTCCGCGTGCTCCCCCTCTCCGCCCTCTGGGCGCGCTTCGTCGACGGTCTAAAGGGAGGCCCGCTTCCGGACGCGGCCGCGATCCCCGGGCATTGGACGGCGTCGCTCGACCGGCTCGGCCTGCTCCGTGGGCTCTCCAGCGCCGCGCCGGCCTTCGACCTCTCCACGGCTTACGCGCCCCTGCGCCCACACGCGCTTTCGCCGCTCTCGGGGGAGCTGGTCTCGGTCCCCTGGTGGATGGAGGTCGGCGTCCTCCAGGCCCGATCCGATCTTCTGGAGGAGTGCGGCGTGGACCCCGGCTCCTTGGGGGATTGGGAGGGGCTGAGCGCGGCCTGCAAGCGCCTCTCGCGCCTCCGGCGCCGCGGCATCGCGCCGTTGACCGGCGCCGATCCGATGCGCCCCGGGACCTTGGAGGATCTGGCGCCGCGCATCTGGTCGCGCGGGGGGGAGTTCCTCTCTCCGGACGGTTCCCGCGCCCTTTTCGCCCGAGAAGAGGCGGGCCGCGCCTTCCTCGACTTCTTCAGCCTGGTCGAAGAGGGCTCCGTGCCCATCTCCGGCCCGGCCGGATTGCCCCCGGGGGATATTTCCTCCGGCTCCTGCGCGCTCCAGCTCTCCGGGCGGGTGTCGGGTTCCTCGAAGGACGGGGGAGCCGGGGCGGCGGCGCTCGCGCCGCCGTCCTCGGAGCGGGAGGCGCCGCTCTTGAGCGCGCGCCACCTGGCGGTGTTCGACGGGGAGCTCTTCCCCGAGTCCTGCGCGCTGATCCATTTCCTCGCCGGGAGCGCCCGGCTCTTCGCCCGGGACATCGGGGCCTTGCCCGCGCGGGAGGATGCTCTAGCCGAGGCTCTGGAGGGCATGCCCGAGGCGGCGGGGACTCTGCGTTCCTGCCTATCCCGCGCGAGGACTCTTCCGGACCACCCGCTCTTCCCGCCCTTGGGGCGCATCCTGGAAAGGGCGTCCCGCCGCGTGGTGGAGTCGATCTGGCGGCGGACCTTCACGCGAGAGCTCCTGCGCGAGGAGACGGTCCACGCCGCGGCCGAAGCCGACCATCTCCTCTCGCTCTATGCGTAGGGTCCAGGAGTCGCTCTTCCTCTTCCACAAGGAGCTCCGCGCGTGTTCGGGAGGGGTGGAGGAGACCGCCGTCTGCGCGCTCCGGCTCCTGTGCGCCAAGCTCTCCGCCGGCCGCGCCGCCCTCTTGCGCGTCGAGGAAGGGGGGGCCCTGGCCGCGGAGGCCTGCGTGGATGGAGGGGACAGCGTCGACCTCGGCGAAGTCGTCTTGCCCGTTCCAGGTTCGCCTCTTTGCCGCCTGCTCCTCGGAAAGAGGAAGATCCTCGAGTTCCGGTCTCCCCGGCCCGTCCTGTACCTCCCCTTGCGCCGGGAGCGGGAGGAGGGGGTCTTCCGGGTCGTGCGCATCGAAAGGTCCGGCGGACCTTTTTCGAGGGAGGAAACCGCCTTCGCGCGCCTCTTGGCCGGGGAAGTCGAAGGCGAACTGCGCCTGGCCTGGGCGTCTCAAGAGAGCCGCGAGAGGGCGGCCCGGCTCAAGTCGCTCACCGAATTGAGCGGAGTGTTCGCGGGCTCCCTGCGCATGGAAGACGGGCTTAAGTCGATACTGCGGGGGATCTCCCGACAGTTCGGGCTCGACCGGGTGCGGCTCTATCTCATCGACCGGGCCTCGGGCATGCTGAGGGGGGAGTTGAGCGCGGATCTGCGCGGCCGGACCGCCGGCTTACGCGGCGAGGAAGTCCCGCTGGAGGGGGCCCATCGCTTCGCGAGGCTGCTCCGGGAGGACGGGGAGTATCCCCTCGCGGAGCCGTTCCGGGATCGCATCACCTATCTTCCCTTGGCCGTCGGGGGGAAGAAGACCGGCCTGCTCGTCGCCGACACTCTGTTCTCCCAGCGGACGATCGCGGCGGCGGACCTGGGCTTGCTGCGCTCCTTCGCCGACCAGATCGCGCTCGCCGTCGACAACGCGCGCCTCTTCGAGGAGGTGCAGGCGCTCTCGCTCTACGACGGCCTTACCGGCCTCCCGGTGCGCCGCTACTTCATGCAGAGGTTCCAGGAGGAGATCTACCGCGCTGAGCGCTCCGGCCAGAGGCTCTCGGTCGCCTTGCTCGACATCGACCACTTCAAAGCGGTCAACGACACCTACGGCCATCAGATCGGAGACGCGGTGCTCAAGGAAGTCGGCGCGGCGATCTTGAGGAACCTGCGCAAGCTCGATTTCGCCGCCCGCTACGGGGGAGACGAACTGCTCATCCTCCTCCCCCAGGCCGGGGAAGAGGAGGCCGTGGCCGGCTTGGGAAGGCTCTTCCAGGAATTGAGGGGTGTCCGGGTGCCGGTGGAATTCTCCAAGGCGGGTTCGCTCGGGGTCACCCTCAGCGCGGGAACGGCGTCCTATCCGGAGGATGGCCGGACCGCGGAGGCCCTGATCCGGCGGGCGGACGAGGCTCTCTACTGGGTAAAATCCCACGGACGGGACGGTCTGGCCTCTTTTGGAAGGACTCAGCGGGAACAGCCGGGCCTTCCCGCGTAATAAAACCGTCATTTTCCGCTGGTATATTCAAACTTCGGATGCGATTGACCCGCGCGGTATTGGCCGTATGGGCGCTGCTGACGCCCTGGGCGCACGCCTCTCACGAGGATGTGGGCCTGGGGGCGCGCTCCGCCGCGTTGGCCGACGCTCTCACCGCGCTGGGCGATGAGACCGGGGCGGCGGCCATGAACCCGGCCGCCCTGGGGCAGATCAAAAGGGCGGACATGGAGTTCGGTCTGCGCAGATTCTTCCATACGGCGGCGGGTGCCGTCGATCTCGACGGATTGAGCGCGTCGGGGGGGATCCCCTTCGCCCAGTTCCCCTTTCCCGGGGCCTTGGGAGCGTATTGGACCCATGACCAGATCAAGGACCTCTCCATCGACAGGACGCTGGGCCTGGTCCTGGCGTCCCGGGGCTGGCGGGAATTCGGGGCAGCGACCCTCGATGGAGGCCTGACCCTGAAGTCCCTGACCCGGACCGGGGAACGGGGCTTGGGAAAAGCGTCCAAGGCCGCCTTCGACGCCGGGTTCCTGCTCCGGCTCGGGGACGACAAGAGCGTCGGCCTTTCGGCCCTCAACATCAACGGGCCGCGCACGGACCTGGCGGGCCTCCCGGATAGGGCTCCGGTTATCGTGAAGCTCGGCTATGCGCACCAGGTCCGGCGCTTCAAGCTCGCCCTGGACCTGACCCGCCGCGAGCCCTCGGCCTCCTATCGGGCCACGACCTCCGGGGCGTTCGGCGCCGAGTTCGGCTGGGGGACGGCCTCCTTGGGGAATTTCTTCGGGCGCACGGGCCTGCATCTCGGGGGCTTGGCCCGCAACTGGAACCTCGGGCTGGGCTGGGGCAGATCGGGAGCCCGGCTCGATTACGCGGCCCGCATCCCTCTCTCCAACGGGTCCCGCTGGGGCCACGCCGTGAGCCTTTCCTACCGTTTCGGCTCCTGGAATCCGGAATCCGAATACGAGCGGATGCTCCGCTCCGAACTCGGCTACCGGAGGGACCTCTCCCGCGCCCTGGAGGCGGCGGAGATCAAGCAATGGAAGCTCGCCGAGGAACTGCGCATCCTGCGCGACGAGATAGACGCGCTCCGGGGGCAGCTCATCGAGCAGGCCGCCGGGCGCAGCGAGGCGGAGGAGAAGGCCCAGTCCTTGGAGAGGCAGGTGCGGCTCAAGGAGCTTGAGGAGAAGCGGCGCCAGGCCCAGCGGGACCTCGAACGCCTGGCCGCGGAGCGGGAGAAGATGCGGCGGATGAACAAGGACCTGCTCTTCTCCGAGGATTGGAGGGCGTACGAGGAACTGAGGATACAGGGGGCCGCGGAGCCGGCCCTCCTCGAGCGCGTCAAGCAGATCCTGCGGGAATACAAGGGCACGGGCGTGGACCTGGGCGAGCCGCACCGCGAGCTGCAGAGGCTCATGCGCAGAGCCCAATGACCCGTAACAACTCCGTCATGGATTTTTTGGTGACTTCTGTTACACTTTCGGAACAGCGCGCATGAATCCCGACGATCTGCAGAAGGAATTGGACGGCCTTTGGGAAAAGGTCACCTCCGGGGTGCCCCGCCCGGCGGAGAGCCCTTTCTCCGGCTTTGCCCCGCCCTCCGGCGCGATCTCCGACGCCTCCTCCATCACGCGCGAGGTGTCCCTGGAGACGATCTCCCTGCTCAAGCGCCAGCATCGGACGCAGACGACGCAGCTCCAGGAGCTCCTGGAGAGCAAGGAGCGGACCCTGCGCGGGGTGCGCGAGAGGCTTTCAGCGGCCGAGAACGAGCTCTCCAGCCTCCGCCGCCGGCTCCAGAGGGAGGATGCCGTCGCCACCCAGCAGGTCTACGAGATGTCCGGGCGCCTGGAGGAGGCGCAGAAGGCGCTGGTCCTGCGCGAGGAGCATTTCCGGGAGGAGGAGCGCGTCCTGCGGTCCCTGGCGGAGCAGACCCGCGCCCAGCTCGCGGCCGAGATCTCGCGCTTTCGAGAGGTGGAGAGGCAGTGGGCCGAGAGGGAGCAGCAGTATCTGCTCGACATCCAGGAGCTCGAGGCCATCGCCCGGCGCGCGCAGGAGGAGTCGGGAAAGCTCGAGGCCCGCGCCCGGCAGTCGGGCGACGAGCTCAAGGGCGCCAAGAACGCGGTCGAAAAAACGCTCGCCGAACTGCTCCAAGAGCGCCAACAGAGGGACGCCGCCGACAAGGAGCGCGACAAGGCGATCGAGAAGGTCCGGGAAGTCGAGGACCATTTTCAGCAGCTGCAGAACATCTGGGTCGAGGAGCGCAAGCAATGGCAGGAGCTCTGGGACAGGGAGCGCTCCACCTGGGAGTCCAAGCGCGTCGAACTCTCCTCCTGGGAGGAGAAGCTGCGCAAGGAGCGGGAGGATTGGCACGGGAACCTCCGGCAGCTCGAGGAGAAGGAGACCCGCTACGCCGGGGAGATGGCCGAGATCCTGCGCAAATCCTCCGAAGCGGGCGAGAAAGTGGCGGGGCTCCTGCGCGCGGCCTCCGATAAGCCCGCGCCGGCCGTAAGCTCCATGCGCGCCTCCCGTTTCCCCGTGCGGCAGGCCGTCTACGCCGCCGCTTTCGCGGCGGTCTTGGCCCTCGGTTTCGGCGTCTACCGGTACACCCAGCGCCTGCGCCTGGAGCCGCTCGCCTCGACGCCGGTGTCCTCCGAGAACCCCACGGGGATGGCCTTCGACGGGTCGACGCTGTGGGTGTGCGACTGGAACGGCGATTTCTTCTCCTTGAGCCCGGAGGACCCCTCGCGGGTCCTGCGCAGCCTGAAGGCCAAGCCTTCCGGCGCCTATCATCCGGTGGCCCTCGCGGTCTGGGGGGATTCCCTGTATTCCATCGACTCGGCGCAGGCGCGTGTGCTCCGGCATCGGTCCGACGACCCTTCGAAGGTGGACGCCCTCTGGCCCGCGCCCGGGCCCGCGCCGACGGCCTTGGCTCACGACGGACGCAATCTCTGGTCCTATGACGCGGTCACCCGGTCCATCTACCGGCACTTGGGCGAGGGAGCGGATGGGGGGACGGAGGCCTATTCCCTCCCGGAGGTCCTTCCGGCCGCCATGGCCTGGTATAAGGATGAGCTGTGGGTGTCCGATCCGAAAAACGCGCGGCTGGCCGTGTTCCGCGTCAATGGCCGGGCGCTGGAGCCCGTCCGTTCCGAGAAGCGGGTGGAATCCTTCACGGGCATGGCCCTGGCGATGAAAGGCATCTCGGAGGGGACCCGGAGATTGGAGCTTCTGGCGCTCTCACCGGGCTCTTCCGGGGCCGCTGTGCGCCGATACCGGGTCAGGCCCTCCCCATGAGGCCCGAGGGATCCGGGAACGCTCGACTCGCTCAAGCGCCTATTGATAAGATGCTCTCGGGTTTACCGTCGTTTTACGGCGCATTAACAATTCCGCAAATGCTAGGAGATAGAGTATCGATAGCGCCGGCCGAGCCCGGCATCCCATGACCGAGCATCTGCGTCGCCTCCTGCTTCCGGCCGTATTGGCGCTTCTACCCGCGTCGGCTTTCGGCCAGCAGGTTTTCATCAAGAAGATGTTCGTCGTCTCGGCCTACAGCGGCGCGGTCGAGGAGGACGCGAAAGGCCACTTCTACGTCAAAAACCCTCCCCCTAAGTGTCCCAACGGCGGAAACATCTCGAACAACCCCCACATCGAATTCGACTACAAGGTGGACCCCCAGTGCAATTCCGCCGCCGCCCAGCTCAACTACCCCTTCGGATCTTCCTCCAACAATATGTGCAATAACGCTCTCTTTCTATGCGCCCAGGCGGGCTGGAGCAACAAGGAGGCCGGAGCCGCGGAGTTGGGCATCGATATGCTCAAATTCGAGGTGTTCAAGTTCGGGGAACAGACCAACCCCTTGGACGCCAACGGGGCTCCGCCGGTGCGCACCTTCTTCATCGACGATCCGGGCGTCATCCCGGCGAACTCCACCTCAAACGACGCCGAGTGGGATGCGTCCTTTCCGCCCTTCTGCGTGCTCTGGGACGGCTCCATCAACATCAAGGGAGAGCTCGGAAAATCGAACGGCCAATACGGGTACCGGGCCACGATAGCGACCAACAAGGTCGGGGCGCAGGGGAACATCAACATCGAGCAGACCCGGGCCTATCCCTCCGGCACGGCGCAGCAGTCGGACGGGGGCACGGGCTGCGGCCAACTGGTGGAGCAGAAGCCCGTCACCGTGGACGTGGTCAACGTCCATGTCATGCGCGCCTCGCCCACGGTCGTGGGCACCCTGACCGGCGTGGCCGCCGAGCCCTACAATCTGACCTATCGTCTGGCCAAGGACGCCACCACCTACATCACCGTCCACGACACCTCGGTGGGGTCCTTCGTACTGCCGGTCGTGCGCACCGTGGTTCCCGGCCTGCCCCGGGTGGGCGAGGGCGTGCCCTCCGGCACTCTCCAGAACGGCGATGCCTGGGACGGGCGCTTCGATAACGGGGACTTGGCCCCCCCCGGCGTCTACATGGCCAGCATCTACGCCGTGGCCCAGGACCAGTTCGGCGCGGATTTCAGCGTGGCCGCTACGCGGCAGATCGGCCTGGACACCCTGCTGATCACCGACGTCCAGGTCCAGCCGCTCACCGACCTGGCCACCTCGCTGGCCGTGCTCAGCTACGTGCTCACCGAGCCCGCGACCGTGTACATCGACATTTACCCGCCGGGCACCTATTTCCGCGGCGACGGGTGCAATTCCTCGCCGCTGAGCGGCATCAACTATCCGCCCGGCACCCTATCGGGGAGCAGCCCCTGCAACGACAACTATCCCATCCCGGCCAGCGGCGTGCCGAAGAATTTCAACCCGGAACTCAACGGGGGGACCGCCCCCCTGGTCCGGCGCATCCAGGAGCACAAGGTCTCCAATCCCAGGAAGGTGTTCAACATCTGGGACGGGCGCGACAAGGAGGGGCGGGTGGTTCCGGACGGGGACTATATCTTCGTCCTCTACGCCTCATTGCATTCGCGCAACGGCTGGAAGTTCGGAGGGCAGGACAACGACCGGCGCATCTGGTCCACCAACGCGCGCGGCGGAGTGATCTCGGTCTCCCGGGGGATGGTCGGGATAAGCCAGATCACCCCCTCGACGACGCTCTTCGGCTCCTCCCCCGCGGTGGCGGGCCTCGATCCGTACACCTTCAGCTACACGCTCTCGCGCGACGCGATCGTCACCATGAAGATCTACGACCGCAACGGGCAGACCCTGGTCAAGACCCTGGTGGACCGCGAGCAGAGGCCCGGGAATTTCCTCAACCGGGAGCGCTGGACCCTTCCGGTCAACGACAGCGGGCTCTGGGTGACCTCCGGGACTTATCTGGCCGAACTGACCGCCTTCGACCCTTTCTTCCCGGCCAAGGTCGCCACCACCACGGTGATGTTCCCCGTCGACCTCTTCCGCATCACCGATGTGGTGACCTCGCCGCTCTTGACGGGCGCCACGGACGTGGCCACGCTCAATTATCAGCTCTCCCAGCCCATGCTGGCCGCGTGGAACATCTATCCGCCCGGCACCATCGTCGCGGGCTCCACGGCCTCCTGGCCGCCTTGCGGTTCCATAGAGCCCGGGGGGAGCTGCGCCTACATCACCAATAACGGAGCCCCGGTCGGCGCCCTGGTGACCATCAAGGGGATGCGCCCGAGCCGCCTGCGCATCACGGAGTTCTGGGACGGCCGCGACCGCAACGGGCTCTTCGTGCCGGACGGCAATTACATCTTCACCCTCACGGCGCAATCGACGACCTCTCCCAAGTATTTCGCGACGGACCAGGTCGTGGGCCAGCTCACGGTGGCGCGGGGCTCGATCCTTTTCCCGGTCTTCAGCGTCACCCCGACCATCCCCTCGGTGTTCAACTCGAGCCAGATCATCTCCCTGCCTCCTTATGACGTCGAGTATTCCCTCACCCGGCAATCCTCGGTCACCATCCAGATCCTCAACACCTCCCCCACTCCCACGGTGGTGCGCACCCTGGTCTCCGGGGGGGTCCGGGATTCGAACACGCCCAACCGGGAGTTCTGGGACGGGCGCGACGACTCCGGCAATTTCGTGAGCCCGGGTTTCTACACCGTCCAGGCCATCGCCGAGGACCTGGCTTCCGTCCTCTCTTCGGGCTCCACCGCCCAGCAGACCATCTCCGTCAACCCCCTGCGCGTCTTCGACGTGGCCATCAGCGCGCTCCGGCCGGATGCCGGCAGCGCCATCATCGCCTACCAGGTGTCCGAGACGATGAAGGTCGCCATCAAGGTCTATAAGCCGGGGACCGCCTTCGACCGCAATGGGAACCCCTTCCCCCCCGAGAAGACCAGCCTGGTCAAGCGCATCGTGGGGGTAAGGCCCGGTCGCACGGAGATCTCGGATCCCTGGGACGGGACCGACGAGAAGCTGACCCTGGTCCCGGACGGGAATTACATCTTCAAGATCGTGGCGTCCACCGACATCCGCGCCATAGACACGATCACCGGAGACGTGGGGGTCGGGGCTTCGCTTTCGGAGGATCTGGTCATCGCGGAGATTCCCGTGGTGCGCAGCGGTTCCGTCGATCCGATGGGAGACTTCAACAACAACACCATCATCTATCCCAACCCGGTCAAGGGCGCAACGGCCAACGTGCAGATCTACGTGCCCATCCAGGCCCGGGTCACGATGCGCGTCTTCACCATCGCGGGCGAGATGGTGCTGGAAAAGGACTTCGGCGTGCAGGCCGCCGACACCTACGTCCAGTTCCCCTGGGCCAAGATCAACCACGCCGGCCGGCCGCTCGCGCACGGCGTCTATTTCGTCCTCTTCCGCGAGGAGCCTCTCAAGGGGGAAAGGACTCCCCTGCAGATGATACGGAAGGTGCTCTTTCCATGATCATGGAGCGGGTATCGCGATTCCTCGGATTTCATGGAAATCCAAGGAATCGCTCTTTGTGCAACGGCGCAGCGGCGCTTTTGACGGTCGCGGCGCTTTGCGCCGCTCCGGCATGGGCGCTGGACCCGGGGGCGGGGACGAGCGGGGCCTCCTTTATGAAGATGGGGCTGGGGAGCGCGCGGGCCTTGGCCTTGGGGCGCGCCTACGTGGCGCTGGCCGAGGGCGTGGACGCCATCACCTGGAACCCGGCCGGCTTGGCCCTGGCCCAGCAGCGCGAGGCGGCGTACTCCTATTACCGCTACGTCCAGGAGATCGATTCCCCTTTGTACATGGGCTATGCCCATCCCTTCGGCCGCACGGTATGGGGGGCCAATCTCGCCTATCTGAGCGTGGACGGATTCGACGCGCGCGACGAGCTCGGCCGCCCGCGCGACACTTCCAGCGTGCGCGTGCAGGACGGCTTCGGGACCATCGGCATGGCGCGCTCTTTCTGGTACGAGAAGATCTTCCTGGGGGCGAGCGTGCGGGGGATACACGAGGACAACAACGGAACGCTCCATGACGTGCTGGTGGGCGATTTCGGGGCCCTGCTCAAGCCTAATTCGATCGTCACCTTCGGGTTCTCTTCCCAGAACATGGGGGCCGGAGCTTCCCGTATCGCTCCCATCACCCGGTTCGGGGCCGCGGCCAAGGTCATGGAGCTCATCACTCTCTCGGGGGAATTCAATAAGGCCTCCGACAGCTCAGCGCGCGTCGGTTTGGGGGCCGAGTTCGCCCTTCCGGAGGACATGCTCCAGGTAGGCCAGCTCGCCCTGCGCGCGGGCTACTACAACGCCGACGACCTCGGCGTCGTCCTGGAGGGGGAGAGGAGTTTCCTCTACCCTCTGATAGGCTCCCCGAGACTGAGTTTCGGCATAGGGCTCTATTCTTCCCAGGCCTTCGGGTACGGGGTGGCGTTCGATTATTCCCTGATCTCCCTGGGCGCGTTGGGGACGGCGGACCAGCTTTCCTTGAAGGTGAGGTTCTAATTGACGGGGGCGGGTTCTCCTGATAGACTCTATCAGCGAAGGAATGAACGCAATGGCGATGGACGGAGAAGGGAAGAAGGCGGCGGGGCGGCCTCTCTGGCGGGGCGCGTTCTCGCGCCGTTCCCGGGGCCAGACCGTGGTCGAATACATGCTGATGACGGTCATGCTGCTGGCTCTCTTCACCGGGCTCTACAAGGTGCTTCAGTCATCGATGAAGAAGGCGTTCATACGGGCCGGAATAGTCATCTTACGGGCATATTACTGAAGCCGGGCATCACGCCCGGCCAAGGAGGGGAGTTATGAGGATGGAGATCATGCAGAGGCTGCGCAAACGGATGTGGGAGAAAAAAGGGCAGAATACCGTCGAGTATCTCATGATGCTCGCGGTCATAGTCGGCATCGTTCTGCTCATCAGCAAGCTCTTCAAGGGCAAGATCGGCGATATTTTCAACCAGGTCATGCAGCAGATCAGCGGCGCCGTGGGGACCGTGGGTTCGAGCAACAACTGATCGCCCGGATGCGGATGCGGGCGCCGCCGGGAGGCGGCGCCCGGGGGGAGGCGCGCAGCGTGAGGGGTGTGCCGGAGGGGAGGGGTGCGGCCGGGGGTCAGGTCCTCATCGAGGTCCTGCTCATCCTGCCCGTTTTCATGCTGCTCATATTCATGATCATGCAGATCGGCTTCTTCTCCTTTCAGGCGATCATCACCCATCACGGCGCCTATGAGGTGGCTCGCGTCGCGTCCTTGAGCGCGATCAAGAACAGCCCTTGCTGGAAGGTGGACCAGGATGTCGTCAGGGACACCACGAATAAAATGTTCCAAGACGCGCATTCCGATGCCGTCGAGAAAAATACGCTGCCGGACCCTCAAGAAGGCGGCATGCATTGCGATGTGGAGGTGACGATGAAGAGGAAGGTCCTCATTCATCTTCCCATGATCGGCCGTTTCATGAAAGCGGCGTCGCCCGCCACCTGCGACGCGGAAGGATGCACGATCGTCGCGGTCGTCCGGATGCCGATCGAGAGGCCGTTGGAGAAGTAGGCTAGACAACTAGGAGCAAGGAGCGTCTTTATGGAAAAGAAAGGAATATTGATCCCGCTGGTGCTGGCCGTGGCTGCCGCGGCTCTGTATCTCATGGTCCTGACGAGCCGGGAGAAACAGCTCTCGCGTTCCTACGAGAACGCGGTGGTGTTGACCTCGCGCACGGACCTCCCGGAACGCACCCTGCTCAAGGAGGACCTGGTGCAGACGATGCAGATACCCAGAAAGTTCGTCGCCCAGGACGCTTTCGAGATCAAGACTCCCTCGGACATCAAGATGATCTCGAACCTCGTGACCCGGGTCCGCGTTCCCAAGGGGAATCAGATCACGCAGTCCGCGCTCACCTCGCTCTCTCCGACCTCCGGGTTGAGCGTGAAGATCCCGCCCGGCTACCGCGGGGCGGTGGTGCCGGTGGACGGTGACCTGCTCAAGCTCATTAAGCCCGGCGACCGGGTGGACGTGCTGGTCACCTTCGACGCCCTCATGGCCGACAACCGCAAGGAGAAGGTGACGGCCACCATCCTGCAGAACGTGCTCGTGCTCGGCGTGGGCGGCAACCTCGGCCAGGGCATGACGGCCAAGGACGCGGGAGACAAGGACAAGTCCGACCAGGCCTCGGCGTTCTCCGAGAGGGGCATTCTCAGCTGCGCCCTCAATCCCAACGAGGCGCAATACCTCTCCTTGGCGATGAAGCAGGGAGAGGTCACCGTCATCCTGCGCGGCCTGGGGGACGTGGAGATGCACCCCATGGAGATGGCGAGCTTCAGGAAGCTTTTCCGCTGACGCGAGCCCCCCCGCGGGGGGCGAGCCGTAAAGGGGGTTTTTGACGTGACATCTTGCGACAACAGGGCGGCAACATGATCCGACAACTGGCGCTGGCGATGCCCGTGAGGGCAGCGCCTCGTGAAGGCGGTCGTTTTTCCCTGGGGGCCGTGTGGGCGTTTTTGTTGTTGCTCGTGCTGGTCCCCTTCTCCCATGCGCAGGAAGCGGAGAAGAGCGGCGCTGATGGCGCCGACGATCAGTCCGACGCGATGATCGCCGTCAGCGCGGACATCGTCGAGATCAGCGGTTCGATCTCGAGGGACGTGGGCTTCAGCTGGGGTCCTTTCACCACCGGGATCAACTTCGCGGAGAAGACCCCGATCCCGGGCATCGTGAGGGTGGGGGATTTCGAGCGCATGACCTCCCTGCAGACCTCGCTCAAGCTGCTGGAAACGGAGGGCAAGGCCCAACTGCTCTCCAATCCCAAGATCATCACGAAATCCGCGACCCAGGCCAACTTCACGGTAGGGGGCAAACAGCCCTATCCCGTGGTCAACAACCAGGGGGTGGGCACCGAGTTCCAGCCTTTCGGCGTCTCGCTCAACATCCTCCCGGTGGTCAACCCCAATAAGAAGGACCACATCAACGCCCAGATGATGATCGAGGTCTCCAACCCGGATTACTCCAAGCCGGTGACGGTGGGCAACACCACGGTGCCCTCCATCACCAACCGCGGAGTCCAGACCGAGGTCGAGATCAAGAGCGGGGAGACCATCGTCATCGGCGGCCTGAAGTCGAGCGCCAAGAACATGGTCGTGACCCGAGTCCCCTTCCTAGGACGCCTCCCGCTCATCGGCAAGCTCTTCACCACGACGAGCGTCCTGGAGGAGCAGAAATCCCTTTTCCTTTTCGTCACCATGGAGATCGTGAAATAGAATGGCTAATCTGCCGATGATCGGGACGCCGGCGCCGCCCTCGGGGGCTCCCCCGGCGCCCTCGCCTTCGGCTCCAGCGCCCTCGGCCCCGCCGGTCCCGGTGGGCGCGACCTTGCCCAAGACCAACACCCAGTCCGCTTCCCGCCCCTCCGGGCGGGTGATCGTGTTCTCCGGGCCCAAGGAGGGGGTCGGGAAGACCACCATCTGCTTGAACCTGGCATTGGCCTGGGCCGGGACGCAGAGCCGCAATGTGCTCATCGTCCACATGGACTCTCTCTGCCGAAACGAGGTGTCCTTCCTCTTGGGGCTCCAGCCTCCGACCCTGGCCAGCCTCACCCAGTTGGTCGGCAAGGACGTCGCAGTGCTCAGCAAGCTCCTCAAGGGCCGCATCCCCATCTCCCAGTGGGGCGTCGGGGTCCTGCCTCTGGGGAACAAGCGCCAGGAGGTGCTGCAGGTCTCGCCGAACGTGGCCATCCCCATCCTGGAGAGTCTTTCCCAGACCTATGACCTCTTCCTGGACGTGGACCCGTATTTCCCCATGCAGGTCTTCGCCTTCGACCTGGCCGACCTGGTCTTCTGGTGCTGCCTGCCCCAGCGGGGCCATTTCGAGGCCACATTCGGAATGTTCCAGGAGTACAAGGCCCTCCATTTCCCGCTCGACCATTTCGAGATCGTCGTCAACGAAGGCAACCTCCCCGGCGCCCTGGCCCCCAAGGAGGTGGACAAGTTCTTCGGGGCGATGAACAAGCACGTGCTCTCCTATATGCCCTGGGAGGACCTGCTGCCCGAGTATGCCAACACGGCCCGCATCCTGGTCGTGGAACAGCCGCAGTCGGATTGGGTGAAGTCGCTGCGCCCCCTGCTGGGCAAGGTCCTCGACCTCAAGCCGGGCATCAAGAGCTGGGGCGCCTCGGCGGTGGACCAATCGGAGTTCTCCGCCGGCTCGAACCTTCTCTGGAAGGGGAACAGCGGCGGAGATTCGGGGCAGACCTCGACCGAAGGCAAGGCCAAATCCGTCATCCGCGTGGCGGGGGACATCCCGCCCTTCTGGGACGAGCTCAAGGGGAGGATGCACAAGAACGTGGTCGCGGCCATGGAGACCGAGCGCATCCGCATCAGCGAATCAGCGGAGAAGAACCAGGAACTGCGCGACAAGATCGGACACATCATCGAGAACCTCCTGCAGAAAGAGGCCAATCTCCCGCTCTCGCGCGAGCAGCGCCAGCGCTTCGTCCAGGAGCTCGTCGACGAGATACTGGGGTTGGGTCCCCTCGAAGACCTCATGCGCGACCCCACCGTCAACGAGATCATGGTCAACGGTCCGGATAAGATATACATCGAGCAGAAAGGAAAGCTGGTGCTGGCGCCCTTGCGCTTCCGGGACGAGGAGCAGATCATCCAGGTCATCAAGCGCATCGTGGCCCCGGTCGGCCGCCGCATCGACGAATCCGTCCCCTTGGTCGACGCGCGCCTCAAGGACGGCTCGCGCGTCAACGCCATCATCCCGCCCCTGGCCGTCAGCGGGCCCACGCTCACCATCCGGCGCTTCGCCGCCAAGCCTTTCACGGGGGAGCAGCTCATCGGGTTCGGCTCCATCACCAAGGACCTTCTGGAGTTCCTGTCCTATTGCATCAAGATCCGCAGGAGCGCCATCATCTCGGGCGGCACCGGGACCGGGAAGACGACCTTCCTCAACCTGCTCTCGAGCTTCATCTCCGAGGGGGAGCGCATCATCACGGTGGAGGACACCGCGGAGCTCAAGCTCCAGCAGGATCACTGGGTGCGCCTGGAGAGCCGCCCGCCGAACATCGAGGGCAAGGGAGAGGTCAACATCCGCGACCTCGTCAAGAACTGCCTGCGTATGAGGCCCGACCGGATCGTGGTCGGCGAGTGCCGCGGCTCCGAGGCGTTGGACATGCTCCAGGCCATGAACACGGGCCATGAGGGGTCCCTGGCCACCATCCACGCCAATACCCCGCGCGACGCACTGACCCGCCTGGAGGCCATGTGCATGATGGCCTCGGCCGAGCTGCCGGTCTGGGCGCTGCGCGAGATGATCGCCTCGGCCGTGCATCTGGTCATCCAGATCACCCGCTTCCCCGACGGAAAACGGCGCGTCACCTACGTCACGGAGGTCACCGGGCGCGACCAGAACGTGATCCTCACCCAAGACCTCTTCCGGTTCTATCAGACGGGGGTCGACTCGGAGGGCCGCTCGCAGGGCATTTTCACGGGCTGCGGCAAGCCGCCCAAGTTCTATGAGGAGTTCAAGTTGGCGGGGCTCAATGTCCCGCTAGAGCTTTTCAAGAAGAATCCGGAGGCTGAGCGCTATGAACGACTCGGTTAAAAAGCTCCCATCCGCCGTTCTGCTCCTCTGCCTGGCCCTCCTGCCCTCGGCCGCGCGGGCGCAGTTCACCCGCCAGCAGATACATTACCTCATCGACCAGAACGAGGGCGCCGAGGCCCGCGCTCAATATATCTACCACTATTTCAAGAAGGACCGGGACCCCAACCTCAAGCCGCCCAAGTGGATCGACGAGGTGCTGGGGGCGATGACCGCCCGTCCCGTCTGGCAGGACCCGGAAGAGGGCGTGCTCAACGAGGCCCAGCTCTGGCAGGCGCCCGTCTCCGTCCTCTACGAGTTCTTCGAGCATACCCGCAAGACCTTCCCCACCGACTTCAACGGCCTCAATCAGCCGCCCAGCGCGCTGATCAAGGACTACGAGGATAGCCGGGTGCGCTTCCAGATGGCCCTCGACCGCCTCTATCGGGCCAAGCTCGGCGACTCCCTGGGCGGGCGGGGCCGCTCCATGGTCGCGGTATTCGACCTCATCCTCAAGGAGATGGATTCCGTGATGGACGCGCTCACGAGCTCGGACCCCAAGCGCTACCACGCGGCGGTGATGGCCGTGGGAGCGCTCACGCATCAAGCCTTCCAGATACTGCAGCGCGCCCCCCGAGGCTACGAGCCTCCGTCCAAGAAGGAGGAGGGCGGGGCCGCGGCGACGATGCTGCTCAAGCTCCTGGGCTTGGCGGTCATGTTCGGCGCGGCGTGGCTATACGGGTCGGCCAAGGCCCAGACGCTCATGGACATCATCGACCGGGAAACGGAGAAAGGGAAGCACTGGGCCAACGAGTTCAACCGCCAATTCATGGCCATCAAAGTCCAATACCTCATCCTCACTCCGATGGCCGGCGGCTTCCTCCTGGGCGTGGTGACGCTCAACGTATTCGGCTTCATCCTATTCACCTGCGCCGGCATCTATCTGGGAATCAAGCTGCCCGAGTGGCTCCTCAACTACATCCGCCAGCGCCGGGGCAAGCGGGTGGAGGCGCAGCTCATGGACGCGATGATCCTGCTCTCCAACGCCCTGAAATCGGGCCTGGACATAGTCCAAGGCTTCGAGCTCGTCCAGCGCGACCTGGTGCCTCCCATCTCCGAGGAGTTCGGCCTGGTGCTCAAGAATTATCAGTTGGGCACGACCTTCGAGAAGTCCCTCATGACCATGGAGGAGCGCATGGCCTCGCGCCTGCTCTCCTACCTGATCAAGGCCATCATCATCCAGCGCAGCGTGGGCGGCAATCTGACCAAGATCTTCGACCGCATCGTCGAGAACATCCGCGACGAGGGCAAGCTGGAGGAGAAGGCCCAGGCCTTGACCGCCCAGCAGAGGATCCAGGCCATCGTCGTGGGCTTCATGCCCTGGGCGATGCTGGTCCTCATGTGGCTGTTCCAGCCGGACGTGATGAGCGCCTACTACTTCTCCCCGCTGGGGGTCCTGACGCTGGTCTTCTGCGCGTTCTGGATGACCATCGGGATGGGCATCGTGAGGAAGCTGGCGGACATCCAGGTGTGACCCCATGACCGGCTCCCAGATCTTCCTCTACATCATCGGCATGCTGGGCTCGATGGCCGCGTTCACGGCCGTCATGCGCATCATCCAGCCGCCGCAGGAGGACGCGAACTCGCTCGCCCGCCTCGCCATCAAGGGGCCGGGCGGCGAGATCTCGCCGTGGGAGGCCATCAACCCCAACGGGAGCCTCGTCGACCGCCTGGACCTCTTCCTCGTGCACAACCTGCGCCTGGGCGAGAAGATCGAGCTCATGCACATGCTCCTCGGCAAGCCCACCAAGCCCACGCCTCTCAATATCCTCCACATGAAGGAGATCGCCGCCGCGATGGTGGGCGGCTTCGTCTACTTCATGGCCGAGAGCTGGCAGGTGGGCCTGGCGGTGGCGCCCTTCGCCTTCTTCCTGCCGGACATGTACTTCCGCGGCCGCATCGAGGAGCGCCAGCGCGAGATCATCCGGAACTTCCCGTCGCTCGTCGACCTGGCGGCCCTCACCATCGAGTCCGGCCTCGACTACATGCAGGCCTTCGAGCGCATCATCAAGGCCGCCTCCAAGCGCACCGAGCTCGAGATCGAGTTCGAGCGCACCATCAACGAGATCGCGCTCGGCTACTCCCGCCGCGACGCCCTGCGGCGCCTGGCGATGCGCACGGGCCTGCAGGACGTGCGCTCGTTCGTGGGCCTCATCATCCAGTCCGACGAGCTCGG
>CAYHRV010000023.1:0-22369 GCA_964359165.1 uncultured Elusimicrobia bacterium | reverse complement strand
ACAACAAGATGGTCAAGCTCGACTACGAGCTGAAGTCGGGCGACATCTGCGAGATACTGACCAAGAAGGCGTCCATGCCCAAGAAGGACTGGCTCACCGTGGTCAAGACCGCCCGCGCGCGCTCCAAGATACGGCACTACCTGCGCGAAAAGGGGATAGTCGCCTGATGACCGTCGCCGAATTCCTGGAGAACCGGGTCGCCTTCCTCAACGGCATCACCCCCGAGCAGGCGCGCGTGCTCGGCCGGGCCGCCGGCCAGCGCGTCTACTCCCAGGGGGAGACGGTGGTGCTCAAGGGGACGCGCCTGGAGGGCCTGCACGTGGTGGGCGCGGGGCAGGTCTGCGCGTACCTGCGGCCGGAGAAGGACAAGGAATGGATCAAGGTGGCCGAGCTCGGCGCCGGGCAGGTGTTCGGTGAGGGAGCCATCCTGGGTCCGGAGGCCGCGGTGTCCACCATCAAGAGCGGGGCGCCGGACACGGTGGTCTTCGTGATCCCCGCCGCCGCCTTCGCCGCCCTCTTCGAGGCCGACCCGGCGCTCCAAGAGCGGATCACCGCCCTCATCGAATCCCGCCGCGGCCCCGCGCATAAGCCTCCCCCGTCCCCTTAGCTCGTAGGGATAAGATTTGAACGCGATCGAAAGTCTTCATGCTGCCATATCCCGAAGAACCTTGAGCACTCTCTCGATCCTTCCCGGGCCGGCTTGCTGGCCGAGATGCCCTTGGATGCTCTGGATAAAGAGGTCGTTGCCCAGCAGCTCCCGCACCTTCTCTTTCAGGTAGGCCTTAACTGCTGCCGGGGCGTTGGCCATCTTCTCCGAAAAGTCTCCGGCGCCGTCGGCCACCACTAGCAATCGACATCGTCGGTAGCCCGCAGCGGCGCTCCGCCCGGGTCGGTAATATAAAGGTCCACGATGGCCCCGCCCACGAAAACAACCTGGTCTTTGATGTCGCGAAGGCCGCGGGCAACCACGGCCAACATCTCCAGGTTCTTACTTGTTTTCAAGGACGAGCTCGCTTAGCCGGCTTTCGATCTCTTGCGCCGCGATATTGCGCTCACGGGCGCGGCCGACGCGCAACGCATCGATGAGCGCCAAGAGCTCATAGAGTTTCTGATCCTTCTGCGCGGCATCAGGTGCCGTCGCATAGAGCGGTGAAATGGCTTGGCCTCGGACCTTCCCATCATCGTGCGGCCAGACGTACTGGTCGCTCTCATTGGAGACGATGCGCTTAGCCAGCGGCGGCGCGCAATGAGATGTCGGGATTCCGCGGCAAAGAGGGCCGGGCTCGGCAGGGAAAACGTACTTCACCGCATGGAGCAGGAACTCGAGGAGGGGGGCCTTCATGACGTTCTGTTTTTCGGCATCGAGAAACCCCACGCTGCGCGCGCGCTCAAGGGCCATGCTGACCTCAGCAGGCGAGATGTTGAGCTCGCGCGCAAGGTCCAGGGAGCGCCAGTCGCGCTCTTTCCAGCACATGATCTTAAGCAAGATCAGTATGTCCTGCGGCTTGATGCCGGGTTTGGGTCTCATAGGCACAGTATAACAGGAATATTCATAATTTGCAAATCATGAATTAAGAATAACAATACTCCAGCTTTCTTGGGGAATTGTGCAGTTAAATTAATTAAATTGGCTTATTCATCGCAGGAGGCTGCCATGACCCTCCCCCGCCTTCCGTTTAAGACAAGCGCTCAGGGTCGGGTGGGGAGGAGGCCGGCCCGGGCGAGTTCGGCGTCCAGCGCGGAGTGGCGCTCGGCCTCGGCTTTTAGGCGGCGGGTGTCGATCTCACCTCTGGAAAGCGCGTCCGCCAGCGCCGCCTCGTCGCCGGGGCGAAGGAGCTTGTACTCGGCCTTATCCAGCCAGGCCGGTTCGAAGGCCTTCCTGCGGGCGAAGAGCAGGGCTTTCTCGTCGAAGTGGAGGAGGGCCCAATCCTCCCGGGGGAAATACTCGAGATAGAACGGCCTCTGGAACGGGCGGGTCGAACCGTCCGGATAACGGCGGGTGGTCGCCACCCGCAGGGGAAGGTTCTCCATGAGTACCAACTCGATGCCCCGGCGGCCCAGGAAATCTGCCCAGAGGCTCGGAGACCGCATGGCCGCTCCGGCCTCGGCCAGGAGCGGATGGAAGAGGTAGCGTCCGTCCTGGAAGACGCGCAGGCCGGGAAGCCTGAAGCCCAGATAGCCCCCCCAGCCCCAGGGCTCATAGAGCTTCCGCTCGAGCAGGCGGGGTTCGCGCTCGAGGAAGGCCGCGGCCTTGGCCGGAACATAGCGCGGGTCGAAGGTTCGGCGCAGGACGCCGACCCGGCCGGCGATGGACGCGGAGAACAGGGCGCAGAGGACCACCGCCGCGGCGCAGGCGGGCTCGAGCCGCCGCGGCTCCTCCGGCGAGGGGGACCTGGAGAGCGAGAGGCGCAAGGCGAAGGGCACGGCCGCGGCCGCGAAGTAGGGGATGAAGCGGGAATGCCTTAGGCAGAGCAGGCCGAACACCGCCAGGGTCAGGCCCCAGGCCGCGGGGAGGCGCCGCCGCTTGAGGGAGATCACGAGGACTATCGCGGTGAGGGCGCAGAGCAGTAGGGCGGGACGATGCGTATCCCGCGCGAAGTCCAGCGGCGCCCATTCCACGATCGCCGTGGACACCGCGGCGCTTTGCGCCGCGTGAGTGAAGAGCACCGTGTAGACCCCTACCCCGTAGGGATTAAGGAGCGCGGCGAGCGCTCCCGTGGCTAGAGATAAAGAAAAGAGGAGGGCGCGCTTGCGCGCCTCACCGTCCTTGCGCAGCAGTGCGGGAGTTTCGGCAACCGCGTAAAGCCCCAAGAGTAAAAGCCCAGCCGCGAAGCCGGAATGGATGTTCGCCCAGAGAGCAAACCCCGCGGCGGCTACAGCCGCCGCGCGTTCGTTTTTGATTTCCGTTCCTGTCCTGATTCGTTCCAAGCCCAAGAGCAGTGCGGCAAAGGCCGCGCAGGAGAATAGCTCGATGCGCAGGTCCGAGCGGGGGATCATGCACGCCGCCCAGAAGGCGAGGCCCGCGGCCCGCGCCGGCGCGCTCAGGCCTTGAAGAAGGCGCCATAACAGCCAGGAGACGCAGACCAGCAGGGCGGTCTTGAGCGCCCATAAGGCTCCCAGCTCTCCCAGGGAATACGCTCCATGGAAGACGAGCTGTCCGAGCCATTCGAAATCCGCCCAGGGCCGGCCTTGCAAGGTGAAGGAGAGCCACTCGGTCCGAGGCCAGCGCAGATGCTCGGCCATCCAGCGCCCCGAGCTCAGATGCCACCAGAGATCCGGGTCCGATATGGGCAGGAGCAGAACGGGGAGGGCGGCCAGCCAACCCGCCGCGGCCCACGCGGTTTTCCGCCAGCGTTCTTGCGCGGGTCCTGCCGGCCATGGGGCCCATCGTCCTCTGCTCGCCGCTGCTCGCACCCGGCCGATCCAACCCATGTCCGTCACCCGCTGTTCCTCGTTCGGTGCGGCCGATCCGGCAAGTTCATGATCTCCTTAAGGAAGAGAGCCAGGCGTCCGCCTCTTGGGCCGCCGCCAGGGGCCCGGCGAGCCGTTTGTAGCGCCGCACCTCGGCTTCCAGGCGCGCGCGGGGGATATGGCCTTCCTTGAAGAGAAGCCCGGCGGCCTCCAGGTCGTCGGGCCGGAAGGCGGTGAATTCGAGGCGGTCCAAATCCTTGCGCGGGAAGGCCGAGCGCTTGAGGAAGACCAGGCCCTGCTCGTCCCAGTAGGCGAGCGCCCAGTCGGCCTTAGGCAGGAATTCCAGATAGAAAGGCCTCCATACATCGGCGCGTTTGCCGTCCTTGAGGAGGGCCGGAAGGAGCCGGAGTTGGCGTGTGCGCTCCAGGACGGCGACTTCGATGCCGTGCTCGGAGAGGAAGGCCCGGTAAGCCCCGGGATCGACGAGGGCGTCCTTCATCGGGGCCAGGAGCGGGTGGAAGATGTAGCGGCCGTCGACGAACACCCGCAGGTCCGGGTAGAGCTCGTAGCCCAGGTACCCTCCCCAGTGCCAGGGATTGAGCATCCTCCGTCCCGCCAGGAGGGGCTTCTCTTCCTTAAGGAAAAGCGTCAACTGCTCGGGCACGTAGCGGGGCAGGAAGAAGCGGAAGTCCCGGAAGATCGGGAGCACGCGCCAGCAAAAGAAGGCCAGGCCCGCCGCGCAGAGGAGGCCCAGCAGCGCCGCGCGCCAGAACCGGGCGCGCGGGGTCTGGGACAGGCGCATGAGGGCGTCGGCGCTCAGGGGCAGGGCGGCGCAGAGGAAGTATATCGTCGTGCGGATATGGCCGGAGGCCGAGAGGCTCAAGAGCAGGAGCGCGGCCGTGTGCTCGATGGGTGCGTCCTTAAGGCGCAGGTGGCGCAGGAGCACCGCGCCGTAGGCGAGGAGGAGTATCCCCCAGAACGGCCAGAGCCACGGGGAGAGCACGCTCGCCTCCTGCCACTCCCGGATGTGCGAGCTGAGCGCGTCGAGCATCCCCCAATGCTCCCAGAGCACCCGATAGATTCCGACGCCGTAGGGGTTGAGCAGGGCGCAGGCCGCGCAGAGCGCCGCGAGCCCCAACAGGCGCCCGGAGCGCCTCGTTATTATTTCTGCTCCGGCAAATATCCCGATGAGCCCCAAACCGTAGACGAATCCCGCGTGGATGTTGGCCCAGAGGACGAAGACCAGACCGGCCGCGGCGAAGAGCCGCGGCCCGTTCAGGGTTTTTGGAAGCCTCTCCAGCCGGCCGGCCTCCAGCCCCCACCATAGAAGGAGGAAGAAGAATGCCGAGGCGTTCTCGGGCCGAAGATCGTTGGCCGTGACCGTGCCCAGGGCCCAGGCGAAGACGGCCGCGGCCCGTCCCAGGCTCGGCACTCCATATAGGGAAAGGATGGCCCAGAGAAGGGACGCGCAGGCCGAGAAGAGGGCGGCCTTGAGCGTCCAGAGCCCGGCCATGGAGCCCGCTTGGAAGACCGCGTGCCATGCCAGTTGGATGAGCCACTCGAAATCCGACCAGGACCTGCCCTCCATCGTGAAAGAGAGCCAATCGGCCCGAGGCAGGGCCCCGTGCTCCATCATCCAGCGGGCGGAGCTCAGGTGCCAGAAGAGGTCGGGGTTGGTCAGCGGGATGCAGAAGCAGGCCGCGGCGCAGGAAAGCAGGAGGAGCGTCGCCCCGCCCCGCAGTCTGTCCCCGAAGGCCGGGGTCATGGAAGGTTAACGGGTGGGACGGACGGTTTTTCCGGATCGGATGCAGCGGGTGCAGACGTAGGCGGTTAGGGTGCGGCCGTCGACGACCATCTTCTGCTTCTGAAGGTTGGGCCGGAAGACGCGCTTGGTCGCCCGATGGGAGTGGCTGTAGCTGTTCCCGGCGACCGGTCCCTTTCCGCATACCGTGCATTGATAAGCCATAGGAACCCCATCGTACCAAATCCTTCCGCTCCGAGTCTACGAGGCGTAAAAATATTAGAATACGCGCAGGACCGCCGCGGGATGGACGCCGGATACGGGAGGAGCACCATGGGATCCAAGAACCTCGACAGCTTCAAATCCTTCGGGCCGCTCAAGTCGGGAGGCAAGGCCTACAACATCTTCCGCCTGCAAGCCCTCAGCCGTTCCTATGACATCAGCCGCCTCCCCTTCTCCCTGCGCCTGCTCCTGGAGAACCTCCTGCGCCACGAGGATGGGCATTTCGTGCGCGAGGCCGACATCAAGGCCGTGGCGGACTGGGCCAAGAACAAGCCCGGCGACAAGGAAGTCTCCTTCATGCCCGCGCGCGTCCTCATGCAGGATTTCACCGGGGTGCCGGCCGTCGTGGACCTGGCGGCCATGCGCGACGCGATCGGGACCCTGGGCGGCGACGCGGGCCGCATCAATCCCCTTGTCCCCGTGGACCTGGTCATCGACCACTCGGTGCAGGTCGACCGCTACGGCGCCGCGGACGCCCTCGCCTTCAACTCGGCGCTCGAGTTCGAGCGCAACAAGGAGCGCTACGCCTTCCTTAAGTGGGGGCAGAAGGCCTTCTCGAATTTCTCGGTGGTCCCGCCGGACACCGGCATCGTCCACCAGATCAACATCGAGCACATCGCGCGCGTGGTGTGGACGCGGGAGACCCCGGAGGGGACGCTCGCCTATCCGGACACCGTGGTGGGCACCGACTCGCACACGACCATGGTCAACGGGCTCGGCATACTCGGCTGGGGCGTGGGCGGCATCGAGGCCGAGGCTGTGATGCTCGGCCAGCCGGTGGCCATGCTCGTGCCCGAGGTCGTGGGCATGAAGCTCTCCGGCGCGCTCCCGCGCGGCGCGACGGCGACGGACGCGGTGCTCACGGCCGTCCAGCTGCTGCGCAAGAAAGGCGTGGTGGGCAAATTCGTGGAATTCTACGGCCCGGGCCTCGATTCGCTCAGCCTGGCCGACCGCGCCACCATCGCCAACATGGCGCCCGAATACGGGGCGACCATGGGCTTCTTCCCGGTCGACTCCAAGACCATCGAGTATCTCGCCATGACCGGCAGGCCGCAGGAACTGCTCCGCCTAGTCGAGGACTACTGCAAGGCCCAGGGCCTCTTCCGGACCGAGGGGGCTCCGGATCCGGTGTTCAGCGACACGCTGTCCCTGGACCTGGGAAGCGTCGTCCCCTCCCTGGCCGGGCCGCGCAGGCCGCAGGACCGCATCGTGCTCTCCGGGGCCAAGGCCGCCTGGGAGAAGGACCTTCCCGAGTTCCTGGCCAAGTCCAAGGAAGCCTCGAACCCCGAGGCGAAGGCCCGGGTCAAGACCGACCGCGGCGAGTTCGACCTCGCGCACGGGAGCGTGGTCATCGCGGCCATCACCTCCTGCACCAACACCTCCAACCCCTCGGTGCTCCTCGGCGCGGGCATCCTCGCCAAGAAAGCCGTGGAAAAGGGCCTCTCGGCCAAGCCGTGGGTCAAGACGAGCCTGGCCCCCGGCTCCCAGGTCGTGACCGACTATCTCCAGGACGCGGGACTGCTCCCCTACCTCGAGAAGCTCAACTTCCATGTAGTGGGCTACGGCTGCACCACCTGCATCGGGAACTCGGGCCCCCTGGCCGAGCCCATCGCGGAGGCCGTGACCAAGAACAACCTCGTGGTCGCGGCCGTGCTCTCGGGAAACCGCAACTTCGAGGGCCGGGTCAACCCGCATGTGAAGGCCAATTACCTGGCCTCCCCCCTGCTCGTGGTGGCTTACGCGCTGGCCGGGCGCATGGACATCGACATCACCAAGGAGCCGCTCGGAAAGACGCCGGAAGGCAAGCCCGTGACCCTGCAGGAACTCTGGCCCACCGAGGACGAGCTTACCGCGGCCCTGCGCTCGGTCAAGAAGGAGATGTTCGTCAAGCGCTACGCCGAGGCGGGAGAGGGCGACGCGAACTGGCGCTCGCTCAAGGCGGAGCCGAGCGTAGGCTACGCCTGGGATAAGGGCTCCACCTATGTCCGCAAGCCTCCCTACTTCGAGGGTTTTGACGGCAAGCCGCTCGCGCTCAAGGACATCCGCGGCGCGCGCGTCTTGGGCATATTCGGGGATTCGGTGACCACCGACCACATCTCCCCGGCAGGCAACATCGCCAAGACCTCCCCGGCCGCCAAATACCTCCAGGAAAAAGGCGTAAAGCCCGGGGACTTCAACTCCTACGGCGCGCGCCGCGGCAACCATGAGGTCATGATGCGCGGCACCTTCGCCAACATCCGCATCCGCAACCTCATGCTCGACGGCGTGGAAGGCGGGCTCACGCTCCACCTGCCCGACGGGGCGCAGATGTCCATCTACGACGCGGCCATGAAGTACAAGGAAGAGAAGGTGCCGCTCATCGTCCTAGCCGGCAAAGAATACGGCTCCGGCTCCTCGCGCGACTGGGCGGCCAAGGGGCCGGCCCTGCAGGGCATCCGGGCGGTCATCGCGCAGAGCTTCGAGCGCATCCACCGCTCCAACCTCGTGGGCATGGGCGTGCTCCCCCTCCAGTTCGAGGAGGGCCAGAGCGCCCAATCCCTGGGGCTCAAGGGCACGGAGACTTTCGACATCCAGGGGGTGGTCGAGGGGCTCGCGCCGCGCAAGAAGCTCAAGGTGAGCGCGCGCGGCAAGGACGGCTCGCCCAAGGAGTTCACCGTCCTCACCCGCATCGACACGCCCGCGGAGGTGGAGTATTACCGCTACGGCGGGATACTGCCCTACGTGCTCAGCCAGCTCGCGGCGCCCTCAAAGAAGCCCGTTTGCGCCTGATCCGCGCGAAACGCTTCCGCGTTTCCCGCGGATCAGGGGACTAGAGCGCCAGGGCGAAGCGGACGGCTCGTCCGACGGCCTGCATTTTCTCCGGGGACAACGCGCAGATGCGCTCCGCCAGAAGGGATTTGGGGATGGTGAGCAGCACATCCGCGTTCGCGACGCAGGGCTTGGGCAAGCCCTCTTCGGGTCCGAGAGGCACCTCGGTGGGGATGCCGCGCACCGTCCGGGTGACCTGGACCACGGTCGCCGACTGCCGGACTTCGAGGGCCCGATCCCGCGTGAGCAAGAGCACCGGCCGCATGCCGGCGGGAGCGGGGAGCCTTGCCCACCAGACCTCGCCCCTGCGCAATTACCAGTCCTCCTTCGCAAATAGCGCGGCGCCGGCCTTGGCGGAGGCTTCGATGTCCCGGATGTCCTCCGGCCTTGCCCGGTAACCCGCGGCGTAACGAGCTTCCAATTCCCTCACCTCCAGCGATTCGAAATACGACTGAAGGGCCGCGGCGTATACGGCGCTGCGGCTCATCTTGGCCTTGTGACGCAGGCTTTCCGCCCTGCGATAGGTAGCCAGAGGAAGGCTGACGGCAGTCTTGATCGTCTTTGCCATGGTTATAATATATTTATACCGATATTATACCTAGGAATCGGCAAGCGTCAAGGGGCTGGCGGGCGCCGAGAACGCATGGCTGAGCAGCGCGCGCTATAGGGTAGTTCCATCTTGAGCGCGCGTGCGCAGAAGCGCCGTTCAATCAAAGCATTGGCAAGTCCGGCACATCGGTTTCAATTCTAAGTTCCCGGATGAATTCTTTACCATCGATCGTAATTTCAAAATCGGTGATGGTTGGATGCTTGCAGTTTCCAACGCTGAGCGGATTGTTATTCTTAACCGCGACTAGGCCAAGCTTGAGAAGGCTCATCCCGAGGCTTGGCAAGGTTCCAGTGATGCCAAACTTATTCGCCATGATTAGCGTTTGATATGAAGCATCACCGACAAGACGTCGGAAGAGATCCTTTTTAATCTGTCTCACCCTTCGTTCTCTTGTCCCATCATGCTTGTGCTTCGTGAGTTCGTCGTGGCAAGTACGACAAAGTCGAATTAGATTCCAATATTTTGAGACAGCGGGATCGTGGTTTATGTGGTGATTGTCAAATTCGTCCGTTGTAACTTCAAATCGGCCACATAAGGGGCAGCGGTTGATCGTCTCGGCTAGCAGCAGTGAATTCACGTAGTCAGAAATTGTACTGCGTTTCTTCATATTCATTTGAGTAGACCTAACGAAGCTGTAGAAAAATATCCGCCGATCTCAGATTCTCCATCCTATTCTTCCTTTGCGCGAATATATTCAGGATTTCCTCTCCGCGAGGGATTTTTCTACAGCTTCAACGCCGGGCTGAGCCGCGGCGCTATTGGGCTCCTTCCTTAATCGGCGCCGTCGGCTCTAGCCGATGTTAGGCGGCTCATAGCTTATCAAGCTCTTCCTTCCGATTCTTCCGGTATGAGATTATGACCCAATTCAAAATATTCTTCATGTATGTGTGGTTCAAGCTCACGACTGTCGAAGGAAAGATCCAAGTCAAATCTGATTTGATATCTCCACCTATCGAAACATTCTTGGTCAGAACTTTGACCGGTTTTTTCTCTTCCTTCTTGGTCGAAGGTTGCCCGTATTTGCTGACAAGCAATACGGAAATCCGCTCGAAGACCAGAGATCCATCCATGGGCCTTTTCTTGTCAACATGTGCTGTCAAGCTCACCCTTATCAAGGTCTTGCTCTCACCATCAAACGTGAATCCGACGCGAAATATATCGTCGCCTATCCTAAGGGATTCGATTTCGATCGACGAAAACGACCCATCCTTGAAGTGTCCTGGCTTTTCAAGCAAGCGGGCCTCGCCGGTGAAAGTCTTCAGAACGTTCTCTTCAGTCATTCCCCATCTTGAACGACTCCATCCTTCAACGTCTGCAGGGAATTGGGGTTGTGCGTTGGATTTCAAGTCTGCATCATCAGCCCCTGCAATAGCCACTGCGAGGAGCACTACTCCAAACGCTCGATGAAGTACAGTAAGACTGTTGACATTCATGATTCGCTCCGTTTCTGCTGTCCGCCTAATAGTCTATTGATCAGTATAGCACTGGGGTTGGGGAGGTGCCAGGACGAAGAATGTCTTCTAAGAGCAGGCGTTCGGGAGAGGGGCGCTTCCTCGACGGATACTAGTTTATACCACCACTATAAAAAAGTCATGGCTAGAATATGTGGCTCATGATGGGATAGTGTGGGTGCGGCCTGTGGGCCGGCCGGGTGATTCCGCAGGCCGGCCCCTAGTGGCTGAGTATCCGCGATAGGGTGCCAGGCTTAAGTATCCGTTCCGGAACGGATACTTAAGCCTGGCACTTATCAGCCCAAGGCGCGGCCCCGTCCCGGACTTCGCGCTCGCGCCGTCAACGACCTCGGTCAAGCCCACAGTATCCCATCATGAGCCGAATATGTGTGGGTTTGTGGGATGGATCGCGGGGAGCGGCGCGCTTCGAGCTCCCGGTCATCCCGGGCGGGCTAAGTTTTCTCGTGGAGCCAGGCGCGCTTGAGGATGAGCGCGCTCATGGCCAGGAAGGCGACGCTGTAGGCGGCGCCGGAGGCGATCGAGAGCCATTCCCAGCGGGCGGAACCGTACTTCAGGCCGAACCACGAGACGATGTCCAGCCAGGCGCCCAGGAAGGGCAGGGTGAGGAGGATGAGCGTCGTCCGCAGGCCCGCCCCGGCGAAGAGGAAGAGCGCGCCTACCAGGAAATACATGGTCCCGTGGCCGAAGCTGTGCTGATGGGCCATGCGCAGGAGCTGGGCGAGCGTCTTGTAGGAGAAGTGCTCCTGCGCCGAATCAGCGGCGTTGCGCGTCACTTCCCAGACCAGCCAACAGGCGAAGGCGTGGTTGGCGGCGTAGGAGGTCAGAACGAGCGTGGCCAGCCAGCGCGCGGGAAGGGGCCAGCGCTCCAGGGTGGGAAGCTCTTTCATGGGAAGACTTCGGCCAGCGTTGCGGCCGCGGACCGGAGAGCCTCGCCCACGGCCTCAGCCTCGGCCTTGAGGCCGGGCTCGGGCGCCCGCACGGAGAGCGCGGAGGGATCCTTGCCTTCGAAGGATTTCAGGAACCCGCCCGCCTTGAGCTTGCGCGGACAGGAGAGCGCGTGGAGTCCGGCGACCTCGAAGGCCTTTCCCTCGCGCCGGAAGCCGGCCAGGAGCAGGCAGGGCTCCTTCGAGTCGCTGACGGCATACGTCGCGCTCCCCAGAGCGCGCGTCCCTTTCAATGCTTCGAAGAGCACCGGGTAGAGTTCCTCATCGCGCAAGGTCCGGCCTAGGACCTTTTCGACCCGCTTGCGGGATTCCCCTTCCAGCGCCGCTTCGCGCACGGCGAAGGAGTCCGCCTCCGGGAACATGGCCTTGAGCTTGCGCGCGGGAGCCTTGATGGGCTTCTCCTCCTTGAGCCAGTCGCCGGGTTTATCCGGCCTGGAGCGGGGATCGCCCGGGTTGGAGCGGGCCTTGATCTCGGCTCCGGAGGGGGTTCCGTCGCCGTCTAAGTCCAAGGACTCGGCGGCCTCGAAGGCCTTGAAGCCCCGACCGTTCTTGAAGAACGCCTTTCCGTAGGCGGTCAGGTCCCAGGAGTCCTTGTCATGGCAGGCCGTGCAGGAGGGGGCGTAGCGGTAGCGGGCCTTGAAGAGCCGCGCGTAAGGCGGGATCGCCCATGCCTCCGCCGTAGCCAGGAAGGCGTTTGCCGTGATGGCCATCATTATCCCGGCAATGCGAGAAATTCCAAAGGAATTCATCGCATTGCCGGTCTTGCTAGAACCAGACATGAGCGGCGATGAGCCCGCGGTTGTTCTTGACCTCGGGGTTCTCGGTGCGCACGCGGAACTGGAGCTCCAAGGAGGTCGCGGAGTTGGCGAACCATTCCAAGGCCGCGGTGTAGCGGCGGATCACGTTGCTCCCGGCCCCATCGGGGTTGAGGAACTCGTATTTGAGCTTGGCGAGCAAGGTCTCGGGCAGGGCCTCGTAGTCGAGCTCGGCGTAGCCCGCGCGCTTGTGTATGGCGTTGTGCGGGGGCGTGTTGGGCCTGTCGCGCCCGATGCCCCACTCCCCCAGCAGGACGAAGGGCCCCCAGCCCGTCCAGCCGAAGAAGCCCATGCGGTTCTGCTTGTACGCCGTCCCGGCCGCGGGAGTGTTCGCGAAGCCCGTCAGCCCGAAGGCCGTCCTTCCCCGGATCAGCCCGCCCCGCGCGGTCAGGGCCTTGGACTCGCCGCCCGCGGCCGCGGTCATGCCGTTGGTCATGGCGAGGCTCGCGAAATAGCCTTTCTTAGGGTTGAGCCCCACCTCCACGCCCTGGTCGTTGTTTCCCGCCTTCATATTGAAGGCCACGCTTCCCGAGAACGCGTTCGCCGGGCCCACGGCGTTGTAGGTCTTGAGGAGGGCCGGGTCGTCCTGGTCTATGTCGTCGACCTGCAGGCCGTAGGGCAGATAGAAGCGTCCCGCGCGCGCGTAGTAGGGTAGGGAAGCCTCCTCGGGCGCCCAGAGCGCGTAGCCCTCGCCCGTGACGCCCTGGTTGTTGTCGTAGATCAGGTCCACGCTCTCGTTGGGCTTGGCGGCGATGTAGAAGGCGAGCTCATGGGTGGCGAAACCCGAGGGGTTGGTCCCGTGGTTGCCTCCCGCCTTGGAGCCTGAAAAACGGAAATCCGCTCCCAGCGCGATGTTGTCGTTTATGCGCATGGGCGAGCGCTCGCTCATCCTGCGCGGGCCTCCGCCCGAGGGGTTGTAGTGGCAGGCGGCGCAGTTGAGGCCCTTCTTGGCGGAGTAATACGGCCTGGCCAAGAGCCGAGCCGGAGCGAGCGTTATGATCAAGAGCAAGGCGGCTGTTTTCATAAAGGTATCTCCTTGTATTTTTTCTTAGAGGGAGTAGCAGGCGGCCTTGGGGCCGCCTGCTTTGTCCTGGAAGCAGGAAAGGAGCGGCGAGGCCGGGGGGCGGCCTCGCCGGGGGCCCAGTCCCACCTGAAACTCAGGCGATGCGTGAGTCCCAGCTCGCCGCCCATGGAGAGGCCGTAGTCGAAGCCGAAGGGGCCCCGGGCGACGCCGAAGCCGAACGAAGGCCCCGCGATGCCGGCTACCGAACGGGTCAGGGTGGTGTAGCCCGCCCGGCCGAACAGGCGCGCCCCGGCCGACTCGACGAGCAAGGTCTCGGCTCCCAGGGACAAGAGCGGCTCATTGTCCCTGGGCAGGGCGATGTCGGCTTCCACGGACCAGCGCTCGGAGGCTCGATACTGCGCGCCGCCGCGCAGGACGGTGGGCAAGGGAGCGGATTCGGACTCGTATTTTAGGCCCGGCCCCAGATGCTGGAGGGCGGCGCCAAAACGCAGGGGTCCCTCCGGCCGCCACTGAACCCCAGCGTCCATGGCGAAGGTGGAAGCCGAGTCCACGATGCGCGACTGTATCACGCGCAGGGCCGCGCCCAGGCTCAGCTCGCCGAGCGAGCGGCCGTAGCCCAAGGCCAAGGCCAAGTCATAGGGATTAAATGAGCCTATGTCGTTGTCCGCCGCGTCGGTCTGGGCGATGGAGCCGTAGGAGAGATAGCTCAGGTCCACGGCCGCCGTTCCCAGTTCCCGCGGCAAGGGGTGGGCGAAGCCGGTATGGCTATGCTGCGCCTCGCCCAGGTACGAGGCGTAGGTCGCGCTGAGCGCCGATGCGCGGATGTTCGCGACGCCCGCCGGGTTCCAGGCCAGCGAGGATGCGTCGGCGATGGAAGCCGCCACCGCCCCGCCCATGGAGAGCGCCCGGGCGTCCGCGCCGAGCTTGAGGAACTGCGCGCCGGCGGTGCCGATATCGCTCGAGCTGAAGGCCGCCGGCGACGGCTGCGGCAGCAGTAATGTCGTGCCCAATAGGAGCGATATTGCGGAATTTTGCGCAGCAAAATGCCGCAGTGTCGCGAATCGTTTCATCTTTGTATGGCCACCTTGAGCGTCCGCTTCTCCCCGTTGCCTTCGACCACGGCCAGATAGACGCCGCTGGCGGCCGAGCGGCCGCTGGAGTTTCGTCCGTCCCACTGGGCTACGCCGGAGGCGTCTCCCTCGAGCTCCGCGACGCGTTCGCCGGCCAAGGTGTAGATGCGCACGCGGGCCGACGCGGGCAATAGGCGGAAAGTCATGCTGGAGTGGCCCAAGGCGGGCCGGAGCGGATTGGGGAACACGCGCACGCCGGAGACATCGGAGGCCGCGGCTCCGCCGGCGAGGGTGAACAGCGTGAAATGGGTGGTCGGCGCGCTGACCCTGCGATTGGCCTTGTCGACGCTTCCGCCCGAGAGCTTCGTCCAGGAGGAGCCCCCCTCGCGCAGGAAATAGACGGCGAGCGTGTCCGCGCCGATCTGGGTGCCGTCCACGATGCCGTTGCCGTCGGCGTCCGGATACTCCAGGGAGAGCGTCACCGGGGCCAGGAAGTCCGTTTCGCGGCGCGTCGTCCCCTCGTAGGCCAGGAACTGCCTGAGAGTGCCCGGGACGGCTTTCAGGAAACCCAGAGCGGCGTTCGCGTTGGACACGTCGGCCGCCACCGTGGGGGTGAGCGGCTTGTTGAGCGGGTCCGCGGAGGCGAGCACGGAACCCGCGCCGGGAAGCCAACCGGAGGGGATGCTCAGGGACGCGCCCGCGACCGTGAACGCGGCGGAGGAGGCCGCGGCCACGGCCAGAGCGGACTGAGGGGTCGAAACGCTCGCCGCGGCTGAGGTGGAGAGGCCCACCGGGTTGGACGCGCTCAGGAGCCGTTCGTAGACCGTCCCGGCCTGGAGGCCGGATTCCAAGGTCTCGGTGGTCCCGGCCGATAAGGACGCGATGAGGGCTCCGGTGCCGGTTTTGAGCGCGTATTCTTCCGCTCCGGCGACCGCGCTCCAGGACCAGCGTATGCTCGTCGAGGAAAGAGCCGCGCCGCTCAGGGAGGGCGCGGCTGGGACCGAGGGGTGAGTGCGCGTCGAGAACACAACGCCATAGTCGGTCGCGGTCCCGTCGCCGTTGTAGGCGCGCAGGCGGTAGGAATAAGTGGTCGCGGCGGAAAGGGGCGAGTCGAGGTGGGAGGTCGTCTGCGCGCTCAGGGTCTGCGAGGAGGCCGTCTCGGCATAAGTCCCGGCGGAGGCCGTGGCCCGCTCCAAGGAGAAGCCCGAGGCTCCGCCGCTCGACCAGGAGACGCGCAGGCTCACGCTCGAACCGGAAACCGGAAGGGCCGCGCCCCCGAGCGGGACGCGCGCGAGGGTGAATCTGCGCACCGCGGCCGAGGCAGGGGATTCGGCTCCGCCTTGGGCGAAGCTCACCACCCGGTTCTGCGCCGAGGCGTCGGCCGAGAGCCCGGTCTGGAGCCAGAAAGTCGTGTTCGAGGAAAGGTCCGGCGAGACTTTTCCGGCGGTCGCCGAATAGACGCGGAATCCGGCCTCATCGGAGGAGGCGTCGGTCCAGGTCCAGAGCAAGGTCGTGCTCGATAGCGCCGCGGCCGCGAGTCCCGAGGGCGGGTCCGGGAAGTTCAAGGTGAGAGTCGACACGCGGCTGGAGAAGCCGCTCGGTGAGGAGTCCCCGTTGAAAGCCCGGATCCTGGAGTAGTAGGTGGCGCCCAATTGGAGACCGCCGAAGGTGGTGGCCGAGACGCTCAGGTTCGACGATAAGGGGACCGGGGTGCTGAAATTCAGCGCGAAGTCGTCTGTGGAGAGCGAAACCTCGAAACGGGTCCCCGAGGGGTTGCCGGAGGCGTCCCAGCCCAGGGAAATGGAGTTCGAGGTCCGGCCGGACACCGACGGCTGGCCGGGCTGGGCGGCGGCGGAGTAGGTCGTGGCCGCGGCGGACAAGGGGCTTGCGCCCGTGGCGTTGATGCCGCGCGTCCTTATCCCGTAGGCCGTATTCGTGGAAAGCCCCGTCTGGGCGAAAGACGGGGAGGCGGGGCTCGTGAGCAGTGCGCCGGAGGACGCGGAATAGACCTCATACGAGAGGGCGTAGGTCGAAGCCGTCCAGGTCCACGAGATAGAGGAGACCCCCAGCGCCGCGCCTAGGGGCGTTCCGGGGACCGCGGGCAAGGGAGGGGCGGTGAGCGTGGACACGGCCGCGTCGAATTCCGTGGGCAGGCCGCGGCGGTTGATGGCCCGCACGCGAAGGTAATAGGTGGTCGAGGCCGCCAGGCCGCCGACGGAGGTCGCCGTTCCGGAGGCGCGCGCGGCTGTGGAGATCGAGGCCCCGCTCAGGAAGGCGTCCACGCTGGAGTAGGAAACCTCATAGAGCGTGTCCGAGGGATTGCTCCCCCCGCTCCAGGCGAGGCTGACCGCGCTGGAGGACACGGCGGTGAAGGAGCTCGCCGAGGGTTTGTCGGCCAAAGAGGCCGTGGAACCCAACGCCGCATAGCCGGTGGGCGAGCCCGCCGGGCCGAAGGCCCGCGCGAAAAGGTAGTAGGTCGTGTCTGCCGAGAGGCCCGTAAACAGGCCCGAGGGCCCCCCCTCGGGCCTCGTGGAGACGATGATGTTCCCTGAGTGTGTCGTGATCAAGGGCGTCGCCGTGGAGAGTATGGCCTCATAGCGCGTCCCCCCAGGATTTCCGTTCGCGTTCCAGGAGGCCGTCATCGAGGTGACGGCGACCGCGCTGAAGGTCGACACGGCGGAACTTGGTTCCGCCGCGGCCGTGACCGTTGAACCAAGAGATGAATAAGGAGTCGTATTTCCTATTCGCCCCACCGCGCGCACGAAGAGGTAATAGGTCGAGGCCGCCGAAAGTCCCATGAACAGGCCCGAGGGCCCTCCCTCGGGCCTCGTGGATAACGCTATGTTTCCTGCGTGCGTCGCGATCAATGGCGCGGCCGTTGAGAGTATGGCCTCATAAAGCGTCCCCGCCGGATTCCCATTGGCGCCCCAAGAGGCGGTCATAGAGGTGACGGCCACGGCGGTGAATGTGGAAGCGGCGGAAGCGGGTTCCGACGCGGCCGTGACTGTCGAACCCAGAGATGTGTAAGGAGTCGGATTTCCCGCTCGTCCCACCGCTCGCACGAAGAGGTAATAAGTCGTGTCCGGGGTCAAATTGGAAAAGGGAGCAGACGGAGAGCCTGACGGGGCGGTTGAGACCGCCACCGTGCCCGCGTTCGTCGTGATCAAGGGCGTCGCCGTGGAGAGTATGGCTTCATAGCGCGTCCCCGCCGGATTCGCATTGGCGCTCCAAGAGGCGGTCATCGAGGTGATGTTGACCGCGCTGAAAGTCGACGCGGCCGTGGCCGGTTCGTTGACCCCGGTCACGGTGGAACCCATGGCCGAGTAGCCGCTCGGCGCTCCTGTCCGTCCCACCGCGCGCACGAAGAAGTAATAGCTCGTGTCCGGGGTCAACCCCCCAAACAGGCCCGAGGGCCCCCCCTCGGGCCTCGTGGATAGCGCAATATTTCCTGTGTTGGTCGTTATTAAGGGCGTGGTCGTCGAGAGTATGGCCTCATAAAGCGTCCCCGCCGGGTTCCCGTTGGCGCCCCAGGAGGCTGTCATCGAGGTGATGGCGACCGCGCTGAAGGTCGAGGCCGTGGAACCCGGTTCCGCGGGATAAGTCACGGTGGAGCCCAAGGCCGTGTAGGCGGTGTCCCCGCCTTGACGATTGACGGCGCGCACGAAGAGGTAATAGCTCGTGTCGGGGGTCAAGCTGGTAAACAGGCCCGAGGGCCCCCCCTCGGGCCTCGTGGATAGCGCTAAGTTTCCAGAGTGCGTCGTGATCAAGGGTGTCGCCGTGGAGAGGATGGCCGTGTATTCGGTGCCGGAGGTGTTCCCCCCGGTTCCCCACGCGGCCGCGGCGCTGGAGACGCCGACCAAAGTGAAGGTGGAGGCGGCGGAGACCGGCGCGTTGGCGAAAGTCGCCGTGGTCAATACCGCGGAGTTGGAGGAGCCCACGGCGTTGAAGGCGGCGATGGAGCGGAGTGCGGCCTCATTGGGCGAGTACAGCGATTCCAGATAGGTGCTCGCGGGCGGGCTCAGAGCCGGGCTCGCGGCGCCTCCGGTAGAGGTGTAGAGACGCAGGGTGTCCGCGTTGCCGCCCACGGCCGTCCAGCTCCAGAGTATCGTAGTCGAGGAGAGGATGAGGGCTTGCAGGGACTGCGGCGCGTCCGGGCGGATCTGGACGAGCAGGGCGCCGGCGAGCGCCCCGGAGCTCGCATCCGGGTTGGTCACCGATAGGGTCCAGTACCCCGTGGCCATGCCGCCGAGGTTGAAGGTCGCGGTGGTGATCTGCGTGGAGGTGGTCAAAGCCACGCCGGTCGCGGCCGCGCTGGAGACCGCCGCCCCAGCCGTCATCGTGGAGAGCGCCGCCGTGGAGCCCGGGGAGAGGTTCGCGCCGCTGACGCGGATGCTCACCGTGCCGGAGGCCCGGTCCACGGCTTGCGGGGTGGCGCTGGAGAGGGAGGGCGCTCCCGTGATCAAGGTGAAGGAGGCTCCGCCGGATGTCCCGTTGGCGTTGGTCACCGTGACGCTTCCGCTCGCCGAGCCGGTGGCCCTGGCCACGATGGAAGTGTCCGCCCAGGAGACCACGGAGGAGGTCGAAGTCCCCCCGGAGAAGTTCACCGTGGAGAGCGTGGAGGTAAAATCGGTCCCGGCGATGGTCACGCTCGTCCCCACCGAGCCGAAAGCCGGGGAGAGTCCCGTGATCGCGGGAGCCTGGGCAGCGGCTTGGGGCACCGCGTAACTGCGCAGGTTGATCTGGTCGCCCGAGGTGCTGCCCAGGCCGTCGGCCGCGTTGCCGGCGATGTAGAAAGTGATCCCGGCCACGCCGGGGGTGGGCGCGGTCCAAGTGAAGGTCCAGGAATTGTTCGAGCTCGCGCTCTGATGGCTCAGCGAGTCGCCGTTGGTCTGCACGCCGGAGCCGAGATTCGACCAGCTTCCCACGGCCGCGTTGCTGGAATCGCGCTCGCTGACGATGGCAAAGCCGCGCTTGCCTGCGGCGCTGCCCACGGTCAGGGTCAGATTGTAGGATTGCCCGGGTGTATAAGAGGAAGGGACGCCGGAGAGCGTGACATTGGCGGAGTCCCCGGCAGGTCCGGTGTGGCAGGCCGTGCAGCTGGTCCCGCCGTCTCCCGGCGAGCCGGTGCGGTCGGCGGGCGGGCCGAAGGCGTTGCTGAGTATCCAGCGCACGCCCCCCAGGAGCATCAGATAGACGATGAGGGCGCCCAGGAAGCGCCTAAGCCAGCGGTCCATCGGCCTCCAGGAGCCTTCGCAGCGAGGACATGGTCCGGTCGAACACCGCCGGGTCGCGGTAGACCCTCAGCTCGATGAGGGCGCCGTGGAAAGCGCTCACGATCAGGCGCGCAAGGTCCCGCCTCTCCCCTTTAGCGGGAAGAAAGCGCTCCACCGAAGAGACTAGGAGCTCGAAGAGCTCGCGCATGCGCATGCGCGAGCTTTCCTGGGTGGAGGATAGCTCCTGGCCGAAACCGCCCAGCAGACAGCCGCTGCGACAGCCGTCCGCGACGGCTTGGTCCCGCACGGAGGCCAGGGCCAGGAAGAGCGAGCCGGGGGACGCGGCGGCGGAGAAGGCGGAGTCTAGGCCGCGGGCCACTTCCGTGAAGAAGTCCTCGAGTACGGCCAAGGCGAGGTCTTCCTTGGATTTGAAATGGAAATAGAGCGTTCCGCGCTGTATGCCCGCGTCTTCCTGGATGTCCCCGATGCTGGTTCCGTGGAACCCTTTTTCATTGAAAATACGGGATGCGGAAGAGAGGATGGCCGCGCGCGCGTTGTGCTTGGGTCGAGGTGGAACAGTCGGCATTATTATTATGTTGTCTGACCGGTCAGTATGACAAATAAACTATAAATAAATGACATATGTCAAACCTGTAATTGTTATTTATCACATTGATTTGGAAAAGGGCGGCTCCCACCATCTGAGGTGGTCCGCCGCCGGTTTAGGCGGGCAACGGCTTGGAGGGGGTGTTCACGAGGTATATCCCTGAGAGCACCAAGGGCAGGGCTCCCAGCACATGCCAGTCCGGGTGCTCTCCCAGGAAGAGCACGCCCAGGGCCACGGCGACCAACGGGTTGACATAAGCGTAGATCGCGGCCTGGGCGGTGGGCAGTCTGGCTAGGGCGTATAAGTAGGCGCTGTAGCCCACGATGGAGCCGAAGACCACCAGATAGGCTATCGCGAACCAACTCTTCGCGCTCGGAGCCCAGCGGGCGGCGTCGCCGTGCCATAAGGCGGCCGCCAGCAGGAAGAGGGAGCCCGCGAGCATCTGCACCGCCGCGTTGGCCAGGGGAGAGTCCTTGGGAGAACGCCCCTTGGAGTAGATGGATCCCCATGCCCATGCCGCGGACGCCAGCAGGAGTCCCAAGACCCCCGGGATGAAGCCGGAACCGGGCAGGGACACGCGCATGTCCGGGAGCACGAGCACGGCTAAGCCCGCGAATCCCAGGAGCAGTCCCAAGACCGCGCGCGCGCCCACGGCCTCTCCTTCCAGCCGCGCGAAAACCGCCAGCCAGAGCGGAGTCGCGGCGATGATGAGCGATGCCGCGCCCGTCGGGACCCGCTTGAGCCCCCAGGCCAGGAAGCCGTTTCCGACGCTCAGGAGCAGGAAGCCGATGAGGGTCAGGTCGGCCAAGGCCCTGCCCTTGGGCAGGGGTTCCCCCCTCAGGAGCGCGCCCAGGAGCATGAGCGTTCCGGCGATGAAGAAGCGCACGGCGCAGAAGAACAAGGGAGGAAGGCCGGAAACCCCCACGTGGATGGCCAGGTAGGTGGTCCCCCAGAAGAAACAGACGGCGGCCAGGGCGAGGCGGGCGCGCGAGAGCTCGCTCACCGGAAGAGCTTTTTTAGGTCCGGGAGCCCGGAGCCGGGTAAGCGGAGCTTTTGGCCGATGGAGTCCTGGAGCTCGCGGAGCTTCGAGTCGCCCAGCCCCAGGCGGGCCAGGATGTCCTTGGTCCCCTCGTCCATGGAGCGGGTGAGGCCGCGGGTCTCTTCGCCCACGAGCTTGTCCACCTGCCCTTCGAGGGTCTTCGTGCGGGCTTGGAGCTCCGCGCCCAGAGCCTGCTTGAGGGCCTGGGACACGGCGTCACCGATGTTGGAGGAGAGGGACAGCTCCGGGGAATCGAGCTCCCCGGAGAGCTCAACGACCGCCGAGAGCTTGTCTATCCGGGAAAGCGAGCTCCGAAGGGCTTCCTCGACGGCCTTGGAGACGGAACCCGCTTGAGGCTCGACTCGGATCCCGGTCTCCTCGAGGCTCAGCTTTCCCCGGAGTTTTTGGCCCTCCAGCGTCAACTCACCGGAGAAGGAGGCGACGCCCGGGCTCACCGCCACGGCGAAAGAGGAGGGGTCTCCCGCTTGGAGTTCGGCTACCGGGAAGCCCCGGCCTTTGAGGAAGATGCGCTCGGAGGCGGTCTCCCCGGTGTGATCGAGTTCCGCCTTGAGCTCGATGGAGCGGCCGCCCGAGGCCCCGCGCAGTTCGAGGACCGCGGGGCGTCCCAAGAGCGCGGGTTCGGTGGTCAGATCGAGGACTTCACCCGAGAAGTCCAGGGGGCCGCCCAAGTCCATGGACCCGGAGAGCTTCATGGTCTTCAGATGGAAGGCGGGCAGGGAGAACTCCTTAGGAAAGGGAACGTCCTCGCCCCGCAAGGCGGGCTCGGGTGTCTGGCCCTTCGCCGGCATATGCTTGCGGGCGAGCTCCAGCAGACGCAGGGCTTTCTCCAAGCCGGAGGCCGTTTTTCCGCCCAACAGATACGAGGAGAGCGTCTTGGCGTCGAATCGTGGGAGGTTCAGCTTGCCGCGCAGGCCTTCGAGGTCCGCGGCCTTGGCCGCTTCCACGGCGCGCAGTTCCTCCTTGGCCTTGTCCATCTCCGAGGCAAGCGAGCTTTTGAGTTCGCCCAGGCCGCCCTTAAGGGCCGAGCTTTTCTGCTGGAGCTCTCGCAGGGCGCCCAGGCGCGAGGGCAGGTCTTGCGAGGCCGAGGCCTTGTCGACGAGCAGTTTGAGCTCCCGGGCTTTTCCCTCCGCGTCGAAGCCGTCCACCCGCTCCCTCCAGGCTTTCATCCGGCCGGGCCAGGCGGCTTTGAGGTCTTTGGCCATCGCCAGCGATTTGAGGTCTTCCGGCTTGACCGAGTAGCGCGCGGACAAGTCCGTTTTGGCCTGAGTCGCCGCTCCCAGGCCTATGTCCTTGGAGCGCGAGGCGTAATCCG
>CAYHRV010000022.1:0-22554 GCA_964359165.1 uncultured Elusimicrobia bacterium | reverse complement strand
AGAACCGGCCCAGCGTGAACACCACGCCGCGTTCGTATTCGTTCAAGATCTTGAGGGAGGTGAAAGCCAGGACGGCGAGGATGATGATGATGGGCGAGAGACCGAACATGGAGACCTCCGGGCGGCTATGCCTTCGTGGAAGTCATTGTATCCTGTCGGCGCTCCCAAGTCAACGCGCGGAGCGGGACCCGAAGCGGGACAAAACGCATGCGTTTTGTCCCGCTTCGGGGATAGGGGGTCTATCCGAGGGATACGAACCGTCTTGTGCCCGATAACTACTGTCCGCGCGGCGAGTTCGCCTTCAACCCTTGCGGGGTTTGGGATAGTCCTTGGCGACGTCGATGGGAGCGGAGTACTGGGAGTCCCAGAGCTGGGAGTGGACGGCCAGGGCGCGCGCGGCCAGGGCTTCGTCGTTGACCACGATCTCGAGGTTGCGCGAGTTGTCCAGATAGCCCCCGGTCCAATTGCTCGTCCCCAGCCAGAGCGTCTTGCCGTCGATGACCATGAACTTCGAGTGGTTGACCCGGGCGAAGGGGACGAAGCCTTCCTTGGCCTCCGGGATCGTCGCGATGCGTATCTCCACGTTGGGGACCAGGCTCAGGCCCTTGAGATGCTCGATGGCGGGCTTGTCCGTGTTCCAATGCGAGACCAACAGCTTCACCTTCACCCCCCGCACCGCCGCGTCCCGGATCGCGTTGTCGATGGGCGCGTAGAAGCGGCGCTTGCCGCCCGGGCCCGCGTAGGTCAGAGGGGCGTAGTCCAAGACCTGCACCGCCGCCTCCTTCTGCGCCGTGCCGAGCAGGCGCGAGAGCTCGCTCTCCGAATCCCCCACTCCCGGCGGGTTGAAGGCGTAGGGGCTGGCCACCAGATAGGCTCTCTTCCCGGCGGGCGCGGCGGGGCGGGTCTTGTTGAGCACCGGCACCTTGGCCCCGGCCGCGATCTTCGCCTGCGCCGCCCAATCCGCGTCGAAGACGGCGGCGATGTCCTTGGCCACCTGGGGCTCGGTGACTTTCAAGCCCATCTCGTGGATGTGCTTGAGCGAGCGCCAGTCGAAGTTCTGGCTTCCCACATAGGCTTCCTTCCCGTCCACCACCATGAACTTCGCGTGGATGATGCCCTCGCCGGCCATGCGTCCCCACTCCAGCATCCGCAGTTCCAGGTTCGGGATCTTTTTGAGGCGCTCGATACCTTCCAAGGAATTCTTCTCGAATTTCTTCTCCAGGAGGAAGCGTATCTTCACCCCTCTCTCGCCCGCTTTCGCAAGCTCGGCGAGGGCCGCGTCCAGAGGCTCCCCGTCCTTGGGAGTGATGTAGAACTGCTCGATGTCGATGCTCTTCCTCGCCCCGGCGAACATCTCGGGCCAGACCTCGTGGGCCTGGCGCAGGTCCTTGGGATCGAGCGTCGTGTCCACCGGCAGGGTGCAGACGAGTTCGAAGCCCGGGATGGTGAAGGCGGCACGGGCCGCCGACGCGGCCAAAAGAATGGAGAGACAAACGGCCGGAAAACGGATGGTCATGGTGTAAGGCCTCCAATAACAAACAAAGAAAACAGCGACGATCAAGGAATTCTACTTAATTACACGAACGGGGCGAGGGGTTTCACCCCTCGCCGGTCGGCCCCTCGCCGGTCCGGGATTGACAACGGGGGGTTCACCTGTTATATCCATACCCATGGTCAAAGGCCAGGCCCAGGACGGGCAGCTCGAGCTCTTCGGCGACGTCTCCCCCTACGACATCACGCCCCTGGTCGTGCGCCACTACGGCGGCTACCTCAAGACCTTCCCCGACGACCGCGTGGCCTGCGCGACCCTCGAGCACCTGGGCTCGCCCGGACAGCGCTTCCTCCTGGCCGACTGGCTGCCCAAGGACGTGCACGGAAGCCATCTTCCCTCCGCCCGGCTCACTTTGCTCTCCAACGACCCCTTCGGGCGCCTCGGCTGGATGAGGAAGGACGAGATCTCCCCGTTCATCGAGCGCACGGCCTCCCTGCTGGTGCACGAGATATCGCACGCTCTCGACGGGGAAGTCCCGGCCTGCGACGAGGGGGAGCTCGCCGCCTATGCGGCCGAGGCGCTCTTCTGCCTGCGGCGGGCCAAGGCGGGCCGCGCGCCCTGGCTCGACGAGGTGGACTCCCGCGTCAACCTCTCGCCCAAGAAACCCTGGTGGAGCCACCCCCTCAACACCTCCGCCCCACAGCTCGCCAAGCTGCGCTCCAAGGACGCGCTGGAGGACCGCCTGGGGCTCAACGAGTGGCTCCTGCTCAAGCGCGCGGCCGACGGCTGGGGCTCCTTCGCCTTCGTGTTCCTGGACCCGGAAAGGAAGAACTCCGTGTTCTCGGCCATGTCGGTGGAACCCCTGGCCGCCATGGTGCTACAGGCCGAGAGCCTCTCCCGGGAGAACCCCACCGACGCCCGCCCCCGCATCTTCCTCTCCCAGCTGCGCCGGGAACTCGCCGCCCGCCGCTCCGACGCCCGCCTGGACATAGCCCGAAACTACTTCACCACCCGCTTGGATTCTCTTAAAAAGGAATTCGAGGAAGAACTGACCAAGAGCCGTTGAATCGACTCATCGGGAGCGGGATGACGAAAGGGTCCTGGGAGAATCCCTGACACGGGGCCTATCGGAATCCGGCGCCACCTGGGGGAGGGGTCCGGTGGACCCCTCCTCCCACGGGCCGTGCGTCGTTGGGGTGGGGGCCGCGGCAGAAGAACAGAGCCGAGCGGCGGCCGAACGGAGAGGCCGACCGCGTACCCGGGGCAGGGATTCTCCCAGAACCCTATTTAACCGCGGCTCCGTCGGAGCCGGTTTTCAAGCTCCGCGAAGCCGATGACCCGGGCTCCTTCGGAGCGCGCTTGCTCCGCCAGCTCCCCGTCCCCTGTGACCACGGTCACGCCCTTGCCCATGGCCAGCACGTGCCGGGCCGAGCCCAGGATGGCCTCGTCGGCGTCCCCGTCCACCGGAAAGCGCACCGACAGCGCGGAGGCCGCCACGCCCACCCCGCGCCTGGGGCCGTCGAAGAACACCTCCACCTCCGCGCCCCGCCGGCCGGAGGCGAGGGAGTCGAGCTTCAGCAGCCAGGCCTCGGTGCGCGCCTGCTCCATCTCCGGGAAGCGGGGATCGTAGTTCTTGCCCCGCACCGCGTTGCTGCCGTCGACGAGGAATATCACAAGCGCCTCATGGGAGGGCGCGAGAGGCGCGGGATCACCATGCGCACTCCCCCGTCGCGGAAGCGTATCTCGTTGGTCCACTCCTTCTTCCCGTCCACCATCTGCGCCGACTTCTTGAGTACCTTGCCGGTCCCGTAGAGCGGGTGGACGACCTCGTCTCCGGGCTCGAAGACCGACGCGTCGAGCGCCTTCGGCTCGCAGACGCCAGGGGAGAAGAGCTCGGGGACGCGGGAGGGCAGGACGCTCCCGTCGACCTGGCGGGCCATGCCCAGGAGCTTCTGGAACACGGCGAGCCCGCCGGCCGCGGGCGAGTCGGGGTCGCCCTCCTCGGCGGCGCGCAGGAGGGCCTTCTTCGAGCCCAGGAGCACCACTTTCGAGCGCGCGCGGCTCACGGCCACGTTGAGGCGGTTGGGGTTGAAGAGGAAGCCCGCCAGGCGCGAGAGATAGCCCGGCTGGGAGCTCGTCAAAGAGAGGATGACGGCCTCGCGCTCCTGGCCCTGGAAGCGCTCCACGGTCGCCACGGTGGTGCGCACCTTGTCGAGCAGGAAGCGGATGCGGTTGCACTGGGCCCGGAAGGGGGCGATGACGCCCAGGTCCTCGGGCGCCAAGCCGCAGCGGATGCACTCGCGCACCAGGGCCTCGGCCCAGAGCGCCTCCGCTTCGGAAACAGAACGGCAATCCTCGTGCGGCACGTCCACGAACACCAGGGGCGCCTCCGGGTCCAGGATGGGGGCGAAGGCGGGCGCGGGCTTGAGCGCGGGGCGCAGGCGGCGTTCGGCCGCCTTGCCGGTGGACTCGAGGGCCCCCCCGTAGAAACAGTCGCTGACCACGGAGCAGAGGCCTTCGTTGAGCCTGTGCGACTTGCGCAGGAGGAGCGGGTCCCCGTAGCGCTCGCGGATGAAGGAAAGCGCGGACAGGCGGCAGAGCCTGCCGGCCTCGGCCTCGGGCGGGAGTTCGACGACCGGAGGCATCTGCGCGTCGTCGCCGATGAAGAAGACGCGCCGGCCCAGAAGCCGCGCGGCCAGGGCGAGGGTGAGCGGCGCCTGCCCCGCCTCGTCGAAGAGCACCACGTCGAAGAACGGCTCCAAGCCCTTCCCCTCGCCCTCCTTGGGCAGGGCCTGCTGGGCCGCGGCGTAGAGCGTGGCGCCCGCGATGAGCGGCTTCTTGCGCGCGGGGAGCCGGGCTTGGGCGCGCACGCCCTCGGGAAGCCCCTCGTTGCTCCCGCGGGAGGCGCCGAATTTCAGGAGCCCGGTCGAGAGGAGGTCGGCGCAGGCCGGGATCCGGCTTCCCACCCAGAATATCTCGCTGAGCGCCTGATGGATGGCCTGATGGGAGACCGCGCTCACCAGCACGCGGGCCTCCTCCTCGAGGGCGAAGTGCAGGGCGAGGCGCGCGAGCAGATGGGTCTTTCCCGAGCCCGGGGGTCCCTGTAGGGCGAAGAGGGGATCGGCGGCGCGCGCGGCCTCGAAGGCGTCGAGCATCCCCCCCTCCAGGCCCTCGGCGAAAGGCGAAGCCGTGTCGAGCGGACGCCGGAGCCCGGCGGCCTCCTCCCCGCTCAGCCACGCGCAGAGCCCCGCGCCCTCGGCCCGCCGCAGGATGTCCTTCTGGAGCTCCAGGAGGTCGAAGAGGTCCTCGTCGATGACCCAGCCCTCGGCCCTCTCCAGGGCCTTGGGGTCCTCGACCGCTCCGGAGAGCCTCAGAAGATAGCGCTTGCCGTCGAAATGGTCCCCGACGAGCTCCAGGCGCGCCGTGACGCGGCGCGGGTCCCCCTGGCTCAGGCGCACGCGCGAGCCGGGGCGCAGGCGCGAGTCGTTGCGCGCGCAGGAGAAGCTCAGCACGATCCGCTCCCCCTCCTCCTGCGAACCCTCATAGACCAGGCCCTCGATGGCCGTGCCCGCGGCGACCCGCTCCGCGGTCCCCAGCTCGTAGAGCGCCTCGCGGCCGTGCAGGCGCAGCTCCTGCTCGGCCTCCAGCCCGGCCAACAGCTCCGCGGTCTCCGGGTCGCGCGGGGTCCACTCCGCCATCAGTGCTCCGACCGGAACAGGAGCACTAGAGGACTTCCAGGAGGGCGAAGTGCAGGTACTCGGTCTCGGGCATGGCCAGGAGCATGGGATGGTCCTGGGCCTGGCCGCGCACGGCCAGGACGCGGCAGGCGCGCCCGGCCTTGGCCGCGGCCCCGCGCAGCATGGAGAGAAAATCCTGGCGCGAGACATGATGGGAGCAGGTGCTGCTCGCCAAAAGCCCCCCGGGCTTGAGACAGCGCAAGGCCGAGGCGTTGAGCCTCAGGTAGGCCCGAAGCGCCGAGGGAAGGTTCTTCTTGGAGGGGACGAAGCTCGGCGGATCGAGGAGGATGAAGTCCGGGACTATCGTCTGTTCCCCTCCCGCGAAGGACTCCAGCACCTGCGCCGCGTCCGCGGCGTCGAACTCGCAGGCCTCGTGCCCGTTGAGGCGGGCGTTCTCGCGGGCAAGCTCGATGGCGGACTCCGAGCTGTCGAGCCCGAGCACGCGCAGGGCGCCCTGGCGCGCCGCGCTCAGGGAGAAGGCGCCGGTGAAGCAGTAGAGGTCGAGCACGGTCCGTCCCTTGAAGGCGGGGGCCAGGAAGGCCCGGTTGTCGCATTGGTCGAAGTAGAAGCCGGTCTTCTGGCCCCGCAGGTCCACCTGGTACTTGAGCCCGTCGCGGACGATCTGGACCTTGACCGGGATCTCGCCATGGAGCGTCCTCGACTCGCCGCCCAGACCCTCCAGCGCGCGGGAAGGATGGTCGTTGCGCAGCAGGATGCCCTTGGGCGAGAGAAGACGCAGGAGCGCCTCCCGGATGTCGTCTAAGCGGCTCTCCATTCCCGCGGAGAGCACCTGGAGGCTGAGATACTCGCCGTACTTGTCGACCACCAGGCCCGGCAGGCCGTCGGACTCGCCGAAGCAGAGGCGGAAGGAATCCTCGCCCGGGTAGAGCCGCGCGCGCAGGCGCAGGGCCTCCCGCAGGCGTTCGTGGAAGAACTCGGCGTCGATGCGCCGGGGAGCGCGCGTGAGCATGCGAAATGAGATCAAGCTCTTGGGATTGAAGAAGCCCAGGCCCAGGGGTTTTCCCCCGGAGGATTGGAGCACGGCCAGGGAGCCGGGCGCGGCGTCGCGCGGGACCTCCTGGAGCTCGTTGGAGAAGGCCCAGGGATGGCCGCCCAGTATGCGGTATTCCTCTCCGTGCTTGAGTCGCAGTCCGAGCGGTTCGCCTTCAGTCGGCATATACGGCCTCCCCGATCCCGGCCCCAGCCAGGGCCTTGAGATCGCCGTCCCGTATTGAAAGTTCGACGAAGCCGGTCGAACCGACCAACGCCAGGGCTTGCCCCGGCCGGGCCTGGGCATAGTGCGTGCGCAGAGGAAATCCCCGCTCCATGGCGCGCAGGCGCCGCCGGCGGCCGAGGTCGCGCGGGGTCAGGTTGGTGATCGCGTTCCCGAAGCGGTCCACGGCGAGCACTTCCCCCACCACCAAGCCCCCCCTCCTGCGCGGCTTGGGCAAGCGCAGGCGCTCGAGCTTCCCCGCGCGCGGGCCCAAGGAGGCGGGAGGCGCCCCGCCGGCGAGGTCCGCGGCCGCTGGCGCGAAGATGTCCCGGCCGTGGAAGGTCCGGCTCATGGGCTTGAGGCGCAAGGAGAGATCGCGCACAAGGCGCGCTTCCAGGCGGCCGTCGAGCTCCAGCGCCGGGCCCAGGAGGCCGTTGTCCGGGGCCAGGTAACGGTGGCGCCTTCCCCGGACGAAGACGATCTCGCGGCCCGAACCCACGCCCGGGTCGACGATGCAGACGAAGAGCGTCCCCTCGGGGAAGTAAGGGAGGGCGGAGCGCAGTTGGAACGCGGCCGCCCGGACATCCCCCGGAGGGATCCCATGGCAGAGGTCCACGATGCGGGCCCGCGGACACCGCCCCAGGATCACGCCTTTCATGATCCCGACATAGGCATCCTGGCTCCCGAAGTCGCTTAATAGAGCGATCAACAGCCCGGCCTCATGGGGGATCACACCAGGCCCTCGCGCTTCATGACCGCGTCGATGCCCGGGGCGTAGGAGTCCAGGTCGAAGCAGGCGGCGAGCCTGCCCCCCTTGAGGAGCTTTTTCGCCTCGGGGTCGGCCTCCAGGAGCTCGCGCAGGGGCGCTCGCTCGCGCCAGGCCCGCATGGCGTTGCGTTGGACCACGGAATAGGCCTCCAGGCGGCCCAGTCCCGCGTCGATGAGGGCGAGGAGCACTTTCTGGCTGAAGACGAGCCCCAGGGAGGAGTCCAGGTTCGAGCGCATGCGGGACTCCTCCACCCTCAAGCCCTCGAGCACCCCGGCGAAGCGGTCCAGCATGAAATCGAGGAGGATGGCCGCGTCCGGGAGCAAAACGCGCTCGACGGAGGAATGGCTGATGTCCCTCTCGTGCCAGAGCGCCGCGTCCTCGAGGGCGGGCGCCAGGAAGGAACGCAGGAGCCGAGCCAGGCCGCAGAGGTTCTCGCAGAGCACCGGGTTGCGCTTGTGCGGCATGGCCGAGGAGCCTTTCTGCCCCTCCCCGAAGGGCTCGGCGAGCTCGCCAACCTCGGTGCGCTGGAGGTGGCGTATCTCCAGGGCGAAGCGTTCTATGGCCGAGCCGGCGAGCGCGAGCGCGCAGAGAAAGGAGGCGTGGCGGTCGCGCGGGATCACCTGCGTGGCCGCGGGCTCGGGCGAGAGGCCGAGCCGGCGGCACACCGCGGCCTCGACGCCGGGCGGGACATGGGCGAAACTGCCCACGGCGCCGGAGAGCTTGCCGAAAGCTATCTCGCGGCCGGCGCGCTCCACGCGCTCCAGGGCGCGTCCGAGCTCCGCGTGCCAGCCGGCCAGCTTGAAGCCGAAGGTGATGGGCTCGGCGTGCACGCCGTGCGTGCGCCCGGCCATCCAGGTCCGGCGGTGCCGGCGCGCCAGGCGGCCGGTGAGCTCGCGCGCCCGGGAGAGCCCCAAGACGAGGAGCGCCGCCGAGTCCTTGAGCTGGAGCGCGGTGGCGGTGTCGAGCACGTCGGAGGAGGTCAGCCCGTAGTGGAGATAGCGGTCGATGGAGGGGGCCTTGCCGCCCAGCTCGTCGGAGACCGCCTCGATGAGGGCCACCACGTCGTGGGCGCTGCGCTCCTCCTTGCGCCGCACGGCGCGGGTGAGCGGCTTGCGGGACACGGAGCGGAAAAGCCCGATCTCGCGCGCGGGGATGCGCTTCTTGGCGGCCAAGGACTCCAGAAAAGCGGCCTCGACCTCGAGCATGCGGCGGATGCGGGCCTCGGGTGTCCAGAGCGCCCTCATCTCGGGGCGGGAATAACGCTCGATCATTTTAATCCTCCAGGCCTTGCTCGCGCGCGCTCAGCCGCGGCCCCAGCGCCACAAATCCCGAGGACGCCAGGACCCCCACGCCTCCGATGAGGAGCCAGGGCGCCGCGGGCCAAGTCGGACTCAGATGCTGCTGGAAGAACCCGCCCAGGAGCGGGCCCGCGGCCATGCCCACGTGCTCCATCATGCCGCTCATGCCCGTGAACCTCCCCTGCAGGCCCTGGGGCGCCAGATTCGCGCTCAAGGTCTGCAAGGCCGGGGAGACGGCCACCTCGGCCAGGGAGATGGCGACCATGGCCCCGGCCAGGGCCGGGAAGCCGCGCAGGAAGCCGACACTCGCGTAGGAGAAGGCGTAGAGCAGGCTGCCCCAGGCGAGCACCCGGCTCTGGGGGGCGTTCTTCAAGAGGCGCGCGCCCAAAAACTGCGTGGCCACGACCACGGACCCGTTGAGCGAGAAGAGGAGGCCCACCTGGCTCTCGCTGAGTCCGGCGTAGGTCACGGCGTGCACGGAAAGCGGGACGACCATCTGGGCCATCACGGCCGTCAGGAGCAGGGCGCAGAGGCCGAAGCGCAGGAACTTGGGGTCGGAAGCGGTGGAGAAAAGGCCGGAGGCGGAGAAGCCCTCGGAGCGCTGGAAGCCCTCCTTGTCCCTGAGACCGAGGGCGAGCAGCACCCCGCAGACCGAGCAGAAAGCCGAGGTGGCGAAGAACATGTGAGCGTAGGAGCGCTCGGCCAAGAATCCGCCGAGCGCCGGGCCGATGGCCCAGCCCAGGTTCCCGGCCACCCTGAGCCAGCCGTAGGCCTCCATCCTGCCCGTCGGAGGGCAATGGTCGGCGATCCAACTGCGCGCCGCGGGCGGGAAGAAGTTCCCCGTGAAGCTCGCGGCGAAATGGATCGCCACCACGGCCCCCAGCGGCCAGCCCCGGAGCACGGCCGCGCCGAGCAGGGCGATGAGCGCCGTGCGCGACCCCATGGCGCCGAGCATCACGGCCCGGCGGCCCAGCCTGTCGGAGAGCTCCCCGCCCAGGCCGTGGCTGAGCCCGGAGAGCAGGAGGCTCGCGCACAGGAGCATGCCCACCGTCCCCATGGGAAGGCCGCGCTCCTTGTTGAGGTAGAGGGCGAAGAAGGGGAAGGAGAGGGCGATCCCCGCGATCATCACCACTTGGGACGCGTAGAGCGTCCACAACGACCTCCTCATTCAATGCTTTCTCCGCTCCCGGGCACGGAGAGCGGCACGCGGCGGGCGCATAGGTCGCAGTTGTCGGGCGCGGTGACGCGCGCGGGATAGGCGATGAGCGCGCGCACGGGCAGGGAGAGCGGAAGCCCCCCGGTGGAGCGGTCCACGATGGCCGCCACCCCGGCCACCTTGGCCCCGTAGGCGTGGGCCAGGGCCACGACCTCGCTGGTCGAGCGCCCGGTGGTGAGCACGTCCTCGACGACGAGCACGCGCTCGCCCGCCTTGAGCTTGAAATCCCTCTTGAGCAGCATGGCCGTGCCGACGCGCTCGGCGAAGATGGAGCGGCATTTCCTCAGGCGGGCCACCTCCTGCCCGAGCACCACGCCCCCGACCGCCGGGGCCAGGACCACGTCGGTCTCCCCCGGGAACTTGGCGCTGACCGCCTTGGCCAGCTTCTGCGCCAGGTGCGGATATTGGAGCACCACCGCGGTCTGCACGTAGGTCGAGGAATGCAGTCCCGAGGGGAGGCGGAAATGGCCCGAGACGATCGCCCCGTGCTCCTGGAGTATGCCCATGACGTCTTGCTTGTTCATTTTCCCTCCGTGCAGCCGCTGATCCCGTCCAAGGGGTCGAAGGACGAGGCCTTCTTGAGCCCGCCGGCCAGCGCGTCCTCGATGTCGCCGTAGCCGATCTTGCGCAGGGTCAGCTCCGCGGTCGGCTTGTTGAGGTCGTCCTTGAGGAGGAGCTCGACCGACGGCCTGCCCGCGGTGTCCACCAGGCGCTCCGGGAGCTGGCTGCGATGCTTGGTGAGCCGGATGAGGACGCGCGCGTCGATCCTCTCCCGGGAGAAATCCACGCCCCCCTCCGAATAGCCGACGAGCTGGGGGCTGTCCACGTGCAGGAAGCGCATGTCCACGGCGCCGCTGCTCACGCTGAAGTCGCCGTAGTTCCGGTTGAAGTCCAGGGTCTTGGCCTCGGAGGGCAGGCCCACGGTCTTCAGGTTGAGCTCGTAGAGGAAGCTGTAGGGGAGCAGGAGCACGTTGAGCACGCGATGGGCGGAGCGCACCGCGGGGACGTCGTCGACGCGGCCGGGGCCGAAGCCGACGCGGAAGCTCCCCTCCGCGTCCTTGAGCCCCCGGGAGATGCCGCGCAGATCGAAAGCCAGCTCCACGTTCTGGGTGCGGAAATTGGGGCTGGAGGCCTGCAGGACGCGGAGCTTCCCGCTCAGGTCCGGAAAACGCGTGGGGATGGAGTACTTGAAGGCCTGCAGCCAGCTCTTCTCCTCCTTGGGCTTTCCGCTCATCTGTCTCTGGCGCTCGATGAGAGCCATGATCGCGGCGTAGAACTCGTCGACGCGCAGGGAATCCACCGTCCCGTCGACGACGACGCGCTTGGGGGAGGAGACGTCGCGCACGCAGCCCTTGAGCTTGACCTTCGACTTGTTCCAAGTCCCCTCGAAGGCCCGGACCTCCAGGGCGCCCTTGTCGAGGCGCGCGTCCAGGGAGAGATCGGAGAGCACGTGCCCGGCCCCGATGTAGGACCCCTTGCGGATCTCGAGGTCGAAGGGCCGCAGGCGGGGCCCCGCGCGCACGCGCAGGTCCGCCCCGGAGATCCCCTGCCCGGAGGGGAGGTTGGCGGCGAAGGAGCGCAGGAGCAGGGAGAGCGAGGAAACGGCGAGTTTGGGGAGTTCTCCGTCGAAGACGATGTTCCCGTCCAGCTTGCCCGTCAGCCCCTTCTCCATCAGCGGGGAGAAATGCCGCGCCACCTTTCCCAGGTCCGAATCCCGTAGAGTCACCGAGAGATGCGTGCGCCTGCCCCCCTCCAGGCTCCCGCGCATGGAGACCTTTCCCTCCGCGAACCCCGACTCGGCGCTCTCCAGCTCGAAGCGCCGCCGCAGGAAGGGCACCCCCTCCTCGGGCTTGGGCGAGGAGGCGCGCACGGCCCACTCCCTGGCCGCGAGGTCGATGCCCTGGGGGACACGGAAGTACCTGGAGAGGTTCTGCGAGGTCAGGCGCGGCATCGAGACCTTGAGTTCCGCCTTCAAATCGGGGAAGCCGTGGACCGCGCCCGAGAGGGAGACCGTCTCGCCCTCGAGCACGGCGGTGAACTTCCTGGCGGATACGATCCCCTCCCCGGGACGCAGGCCGGAGGGCGAGAGCACCCCGGCGAACTCGAGGTCCGCGGAGAGCGCCTTGCCCTCCACTTCCCCTCTATAGCGGCAGGTGAACTCCACGGGGAAGGGCGTCTCGAGGTTCAGGCGCTGGGCGCTCAAACGCAGGCCCGAGACCGAATGCGCCCACCGGCCCTCGGCGTCGGACACGCTGAGTTCCCCGTGCTCGATGACGATGCGCTCGGCCGACTGGAGCGGGGGCAAGGCGAATGGGGCCTTGGGCTGGGCCGGGGCCTTCAAGAGGTCGGAGAAGTTCCAATGCCCGTCCGCCTGGCGGACCAGGCGGATGCGCGGGGAGAGGAGGCGGATGGAGCTGAGCTCCAGGCGCTTCTCCAGGAGCGCGGCGAAATTGTATTTGATCAGGAGCGCCTCGCTGGAGAGGAACTCCCCGCCCCCCTCCTCGCGGACCTCGAGGCCGTCGACGCGCACGCCCTGGTGGAGGACGAAGGAGACCCGGCGCATGGAGACGGGGCGGCGGAAGGTCTGGCTCAACTGGGTGACGATGACCGAGCGCAGGAACTCGGGGGTCAGGTAGCGGTGCGCGGCGAAGAGGCAGGCGGCGACGAGGACCACGGCCGCGAAGATGGCGAACCCGGCCAGCCGCAGAGCCGCCCGGACCAGACCGCGCCCCATCGCCCTCTTCTTCACAGGGCCTATTGTAGCTATTCTTCTTTATGCTTATCCCGGGATCTCGACAAATTCCATTGGAATTTGTTGAGATCCCGGTCACATTACACGAGGAGGAACACGGCGAGGCCGGAGAGGACGGGGAGCCAGAGGTTGTCGTCGATGGGGACGGGCAGGAACTCGACTACGGCCGCGACAAGGGCCCCGACCCAGAGCGCGGGGGCCGGGAGGCCGACGGCGAAGCCCGCCCCCGCGCAGACCGCGAAGCAGGCCAGAGTCCCCTCCAGGGTCTTGCGCCGGGCCAGGAAGGGGATGGGGGTCTTGCCGAAGGCCTTGCCCGCCAGCGCCGCCATGCCGTCGCCGAAGGCGAGGAAGAGGAGGGCCGCGTCCACGGCCTGGGGTTTGGAGCCCAGCAGGGCGATGGTCAGCCACGCGCCCGCCGAGGTCCAGAAGATGCCGCTCACCTTTCCCTCCTCGGCGGGACGGTGCACGCCCTGGAAGAGGCCGATGAGCAGGGCGTTGAAGGAAGGGTTGCGCAGGCGGACGAACTCCAAGGCCCCCTCCAGCGCGATCCAGGCCGCGAGCAGGGCCAGCGTCATCGGGCGGCCCAGGAGATGATAGGCGGCCAGATAGATGAGGCTGAGCAGATGGAAGGCCTTGCGTAAAACCTCGGCTTTCATCCCCGAGGCCATCTCAAGTCACCGCCCGGAGCAGCGAAGTCCACGCGGAGGAAGATGCGCGCCAAGCCCAATGCAAGCTGCCGCTCACCGAGACCGTGGAGGGGAAGAGACTCTTGAGCGCGGCCAGCAGGAGCAGGCCGTTGAGCAGGCCGATGAGGGAGAGGGAAAGGGCCGGACCGGCATGATCGAGGTCGCTCTGGCGCGCGGTCCACAAGGACTCGACCGTGTGGAGGAGATGGAAGGCCATGGCGGCCCCCATGACAAGGAGGAAGGCCTGCTTGGCCGCGGGCGGGGCCGACTCGCCGAAGGCCAGGCGGAAGGCCAGCACGGCCGCGAAGGCGTAGAAAGGGACCCAATAGGGCGCCAGGGAGATGAAGAGGTTCGAGCGGGAGAGGTCCACGTGCCCGCTCTCCTTGCCCACCGAGAGGCCCAACACCTTCTCCCCCATCATCCACGCCGCGGCCGCGTGCGTCATCTCATGGGCCAGGACATACGCCCGGCGCAGGCGCAGGAAGCCGAAGGAGTAGAGGCCGCCGTAGCCGAGGAAGCCGGCGGTGAACCACGCGGAGGCCTGGCGCGCTCCGGCGGCGTCCCACAAGGCGCCGAGCGCGGCCAGCAGGCAGAGGGCCGCGGCCGGAGCCAGGACCACGCCGAGGGCCGGATTGAAGAAGCGGGACGCGAGGGATCTGCGGCGGCGGGCCATAGGGACCCCTTATTCGAGCATGTACTCTTCGTAGGGGATCTTCTTGGAGTCCAGTTCCTTCTTCCAGAGTTCCTTGGCCTCGGCCATCCTCGACTCGGAGAGGCGCACCCAGCGGCTGCGCGGGGGCGAGAACAGCTCTACGGCGGTCTTGTGCCAGTGATAGGCGTATTTGAGCGAGCTCTCGGCCGCCGCCTCATCGGCCCGGAAGCGCTCCAGCTTGACCCGTTGGAGGTGCTCGGCCTCGAGCATGTCTCCGGCGGCCTTTTGGGCGTCCAGCCCCGCCTTCTCCCGCTCGAATTGGGCGTCGAAGAAGGCTTTCTTCGCCGCGGGATCGCGGTGCCACTCCATGAACTTCTCGCCTTCCAAGTACGCGGAACGGGCCCGCAGGACGAGGTCGGCGTAGATCATGGCGTAGACGGCGCAGGCCGCGCCAAGGACGATAAGGGTACCTCTGATCCAGGGAGAGAAGACGACCTGCGGGACCCGCATACCTGCGGGGAGTGCCGACTCCAAGCGGTGTTGGGGCTCGGCTGGGCTCACCAGCTGCTGGAGAGAGGTCCGCGGTCCGTGGTGCGGCGGATCTCCGGCGGGCGGGTCTTGAGGATGCGGTGGAGCAGGGCCGTGAGCACGGCCGGCTTGATCGGCTTCTCGATGAATTCCTTCACGTTGGATTCCTGCCGTATCATGTCCACCGTCTGGCGGTCGATGCGGCGGCCGGTGATGACGAGCACCGGGGTCGAGCGCGCGTCGCCCATCTGGAGGTCCTTGAGCACCTCGAAGCCCCCCATGCCGGGGAGCATGAAGTCGAGGATGATGAGGTCCGGGGACAGGGCCTCCACCTTGCGGACCGCCTCCTGCCCGTCGGCCGCCCGCTCCACCCGGAAGCCCTCCTTCTTGACCACGTGCTCGAGGAGGTCGAGGATGCTCTCATCATCGTCGACGATGAGGATGAGCTTGTTCTTGGGCTCCTCGAGATCCGGGAGAGGGATTCCTTCTTCTTCCATGGGTCAAGGCCCTTGGGGCCCCGCACCGGGGCCCAGGGTCCTCTCAGTGTAACACTTCAGGCTTGTCTCGGCAATAGTCCGAGGGCCCTAAAGGCTCGTCGTGACTAAAGTCTCCGTGGACTGGACCCCGTGGATGCCCCGGATCTCGCGGACGATGAGGCCGCTGAGCTTGTCGAGCGTGTCGGCCTCCGCGGTCAACACCGCGTCCCAGGAGCCGAAGGTCAGGAACACCTCGTTGATGCCCTTGATGTTGCGGATCTGCCCGAGGGCTTTTTGCTCGAGTCCGGCGCTCAGACGGCATAGCACGAATGCTTTCATGTTATCTCCTTTGGTTCCAAGAATCCTGCGAATATCTCTCCTCGCGCAAGCGCACGGCGGCGGCGTTCACGGCCGGCGAGATCGGCTCCCGCTCCAGCGGCAGGCGCCAATGGAGGGCGAAGGCCTCCGAGACAGCCCGGACCAGCTCCTCGCGCCCGACCAAGAAGGGCTCGGGGCGCAAGGAACCTTGATAGAGCCCGAAGCCGCGCCTGCGCCTAAGCGCCCCGCCGAGGAACTTGGCGCCCCGGGCGTCGAGGAGGTCCATGGGCTCGGGCCGGGAGAAGCACTCCCCCCCGGGCCGGCCCGGGGTCGAGGCCCCCCGATTCACCTGCGATGCGAGTCCCATCTCCCGCAAGGCCAGATGCACTCCGCGGTGGAACTCCGCGTACGCGCGCCCCGGCGTGAGCCCCCGGTCCCAAGGGAAGACGCAGGAGAAGGTGATGTCCCCGTCGTGGAAGACCACCCCTCCGCCCGTGAGGCGGCGGATGAGCGGGCGATGGAGCGGGAAGCGCCTGCGCTCGGCCGCGGACCGGGCCTCGGCTTGGGACTGGGAGTAGCCGAAAGTGGCCCCGTACGGGGACTCGCCGGCCCACCGGAAGAACCGCAGGGTGCGTGTGCGCTCGCGCGCGGCGTCCAGGAGGGCTTCGTCGAGCGCCATCTGCCCGGCCGCGTCCAGGGCCGGGGCGTCGAGGCGGAGGGCGCGTTCCCTCAATGAGCGGAAGCCTTCAGGAATCCGCCATAGCCGGCGAAATCCATCAGGGACTGGGCCTCGGAGGGTTGCGTCCCCTTCAGCTTGAAGAGCCAGCCTTTGTCGTGGGGAGAAGAGTTGACCAGGGCCGGGTCGGCGGCGAGAGCGGCGTTGGCCTCGGATACCTCGCCGGAGACCGGGGCGTAGATGTCGAAGGCGGCCTTGACGGATTCGACGACGGCCACGGCCTCGCCCTGGCGGACCTTGCGTCCCGGCTTGGGGAGCTCGACGAATACCACGTCGGTGATCTCCTTCTGCGCGTGCTCCGAGATCCCCACCACGGCCGTGTCCCCCTCGAAGGAGACCCACTCGTGGGACTTCATGTAGCGGCAGGACTCTGGGCTGGCCATCATGCGCTCCTGTTCTGGGATCTATAAAAAGGAAGGGCGGCGCTCTGCGCGGCGAAGCGGCGGCCGTGAAGCCCGACCGAGAGCGCCGTGCCGGGGGCGAGGTTCGGATAGTCGAGGTAGCCCACGCCGATGCCGGCTTGGAGCGTGGGAGAGAAGGTCGCGCTGCAGAGCGCGCCGACGCGCTCCTCCCCGAGGAACACCTCGGCCCCGGGCCGGGGGACCCCCCGCTCCGTGAGCTTCACGCCCACGAGTTTGCGACGCAGGCCCTCGGCTTTCTGCTTGAGGAGAGCGTCCTTGCCGATGAAATCCTTCTTGGAGAACTTGACCACCCAGCCGTAGCCGGCTTCCAGCGGGGTATGGGCGTCGTCGATGTCGCTGCCGTAGAGGAGGAGCCCCGCCTCCAAGCGGAGCGTGTCCCGGGCGCCCAGGCCGCAGGGAAGCATGCCGTAGGAGGCCCCGCGGGCGAGCACGGTCTCCCAGAGGCGCGTCGCGATCTCGTGGGGACAGACGAGCTCGAAGCCGTCCTCCCCGGTGTAGCCGGTGCGGGAGAGGACCACCGGCTGGCCGTAGAGCTCGGCCTCCAGCGCCCCGAAGCGCTTGAGGAAGGCGGAGTTGGGGAGGAGGTCGGCGAGCACCGTATGCGCTTGGGGCCCCTGCACGGCCAGCATCGAGGAGGCGTCGCTCAGGTTCTTGAGCTCGAAGTCCATGCCCGCCGCGTTGCGGCGCAGCCAGGCCTCGTCCTTCTCTATGGTCGCGGCGTTGATGACCATGAACCAGCGCCCTTCGGCCAGGCGCGAGACGATGACGTCGTCGACCACCCCGCCGCGCTCGTTGAGGAGATGGGAGTACATGGCCTCCCCGGGCGCCAGGCGCAAGGCGTCGTTGGAGTTCACCTTCTGGAGGAACTCGCCGGCTTGCGGGCCTTCGAGGGAGACCTGCCCCATGTGGGAGACGTCGAAGACGCCGCAGGCCTTGCGCACGGCCTCGTGCTCCTTGAGTATGCCGGAGAATTGTATGGGCAGTTCCCAGCCGTGGAAATCCACCATCCGGGCTCCGGCCTCTTTCTGGAGCGCGTTGAGGGCGGTGCGGCGCAAGGCGGGAATCGCGGTCGTCATGCCGGGATATCTATACCATAATCAAGGCGCCCGAGAAAACTAGCGTGGCGGCCCCCACAGAAAGCGATTATCGACTCCCCGTAATCCTCTCGGCTTCGGCCTGCCCCCCCTATGGCGGTCCGGGTCCTGTCCCGGTGGAGTCCTCGCCGCCCGGCTCGAACGGCTCACTCGCCGGGACGCGCGAGGACCTCCCCCGGCCACCCGGCCCGCTCTTGAAGCAGACCGAATCCCGTTTCTCTTCAAGAGGCGTTCTTCATCAAGCGCCAAACATGGCGAACCCCTGATTTTCCAGTTATAATTCGACAAGTGACCAATTTCACCCGTCCCGCTGCTTCGATCAGGCGAATTGAAAGTTGACCGTCAGGCCGAGAAGGAGCGAGTCCGATGCAATATGAAGATTTCGTCTCTCAATATGAAGCGGGGCGCATCCATTTCGGAGTTGACCGGACGAAACTTGGAGGGGTCGCCGCCAGCGAAGTGTATCTGAGCCTTTTTAATTCTAACGAAGGCCCCCGCAGGCTCAGTCGTATGTCTACTTTTTTCAGAGCCCTTATCATTCCGAGCTTGATCGCAGCGGTGGCGTTATCATTCATAATAGCTTGGTGGGTTTTCATCCCATGCCTTGCGATTGCGGTAGTGTTCATGTCCTTAACCCACCGCCTTCAGAGAGACGCGGTGAGGGAATTGGCGCTCGTAGATGCCGATGCGTTCACATTCTTGAGACTAGAGGGAATCATTGTCATCTTTGGACAAGAGAAACGCGGCGAGCATGCATCGAATGACAAGAAGAACCCAGTCTAGACATCGGGCGGAGCAGCCGACGGCTGGTGAGGAAATCTTGATAGCCGCAGCTCACCCTGAACTTTGAAGGAGTGGTGAAATAAACCATGGAATTCGAATGGGATGAAAACAAGTCAAACATCAACCGCAAGAAACACGGTATCTTCTTCCACGAAGCGGCTACTGTGTTCGGCGATCCCCTCGCGATTACCTTCCAAGACCCTGATCATTCGATTCGAGAACACAGATTCATCACTTTCGGCCATTCCCAAGCGAACCGCCTTCTGGCGGTCGTCCATACGGAACGACAAGGCACGACAAGAATCATCAGCGCACGACAAGCCACACGACAAGAGAGGAATATCCATGAAAACGGCTAAACACCCAGATATGAGAAAAGAATATCGCCGAGAAAGCCTTGGATCCGGCGTTCGGGGAAAGTATTACGAAAACTACAGGAAAGGCACGAACCTTGTTCTCCTGAGTCCCGATGTTGCAGCGGCGTTCCCTGATGACGATTCGGTAAACAACGCACTGCGTGGCCTGCTGGAAGTGGCACAACAGTCAATCGGTCTAGCAAACCGATCCAGCCGGCGCGCCAGGGCGCGCGCCTGAACTGTAATGTATCAGGGACGCGCGGACAGCAGGCGGGTCAGGGCGCGGCCCAGGCGCACCTTGACGGCTTCATCGAGGAACCGCAGTTCGGCCTCGAAATAGCCGTCGGCGTCCCGGCGCGCGCGGAGCACGTCCGCGCGCAGGCCCGAGACGGCTTCCCCGGGCAGGGAGAAACTGACGCGCAGGCCGTCCCCCCGGGAGAGCCGTGTCTGGGAGAGCATCCTCCCCCCCGTGGCCGCGAGTTCCAGGAAGCGGCCCCAGGACTGGGGGCGTCCGTCGGACTCCGGGAATTCCAGGACCACCGGGACGAAAGAGGAGCCTGCGGCCCTCACTTCGCCCCTCCGGACCGCAGGTCCACGGGATGCATGAAGACCCGGCCGAGCCTGTCCGCCTTGGCGGTGTTCTCCGCGGCGGTCCAGAACCGGACCCCGTCGAAGGCCAGGCCCACCGGCTTCCACTCCCCCTCCCCGTAGGCCGGCAGGGCGATCCGGCGCCGGATCTTCCCGGGCTCGGCGATGTCGTGCTCGAGGAGGTCGCGGGTCCCGGCGTCCACCGACCAAAGCGTCTTCCCGTCGAAGGCCAAGGCCGCGGGCCGGGTCCCGGGATAGCGGTAGGAGGCGATCTCGGTGAGATCCGCGTCGAGGATGCGCTTATGCAGGCGCCCCGCCTTCGCGTCGCAGGTCCACAGATAGAGCCCGTCGTAGGCCAGGCCCACGCTCTGGCCGTGCGCGTCCTCCGCCGAGGAGAGGACGGAGAGCTTGGCGTCGAGCATGTGCTTGACGAGCTTCTTGCCCGAGGAGGTCCAGAGCGCCCCCGCGGCGAAGGCCGCCGCGCCCGGCACCTCGCCGGGGAGATGGACGGTCCGCACCGCGCGCAGGCCCCGGCGCTCGTGGACATAGATCGTCTGGGAGAACCAGTCCGTGATCCAGAAGGACTCCCCGTCGAAAGCCAAGCCGGCGGGATGGGCGTAGGGGAGCTCCCACTGGACCGGCGGCGCCGGGGGCGGGGCCTTGGGCGCGCCCTTCCAGGCCAGGCGTCCGACGACGAGGAGCAGGAAGACCGCGGCGATGACCGCGGCCGCCGGACGGAGCAGGGGAGGGCGCTCCTGGCCCGAGGAGGGGCGGGCGACCTCGAAGGCCGTGCCCTTGAAGCGGAGGGCCTTGGAGAACGGGGCGGCGAGGTTCTCCGGCGTCCAGGGCGGGGAGAGCACCTCGTAGGCGCCCAGCCTCAGGAGTTCCACGGCGCGCGCGGCGCTGCGTGGGGAGATCGCCACGAGCACCGGGAGCATGGGCGACTCCCGGCCTAGCTCGGCGAGCACTTTCTCCCCCAGAGAGGAGGCTCCGGCCTCCGAGGCGACGACCAGGCTCGGAAGCTGTTGGCGAACCGTCTCCAGGAGCTGGGGCAGTTCCAGGGAATGAGCCACGCGGTGGCCCATCTGCTCGATGGAGAGGGAGAGTTCGCGCCGTGTCCCCTCGTCCTGGCAGAGCAGGGCCACCACGGCCATCAGGGCCTCCGCTTGTGCGGAGCGGGGACCTCGAGGACCGCGCCCTCGACCGGCATGCCGCGCTCGACCTTGTCGGGATTGGCCTCGAAGAGGAGTTCCCAGAGCGTCGGGTCGCCGTAGTGCTCCTTGGCGATGGAACGCAGTGTCTCCCCGGCGCGCACCGCGTGCCTGCGGGGGAAGACGGGGCCCGGCGGCGGGGGTTTGGGCTTGGGCTCCGGCGGGGGCGGCTTGGGAGGCTCGGCCTGCGGCGCCTGGGACTGGCGCAGGAGGTCGTATTCGGCCCGCTCCAGCTTGAACTCCGTCTCCCGCACCTTGTCCTGGAGGCTCTTGAGCCGCTCCTGGAGAGTCTGCACTTGCCCGTCCACCGCGGTCCTATCGGCTTCGGCCGCGCTCGCTTGGGCGTCGAAATTCTTCTTGCGGTCCTCGAGCTCGGCGATCTCGGAGCGCAGGTCCTCGGCCCGGCGCGCCGCCGTTCCCACGAAACGGCCGTAGAAGGCCGGCGCCCCGAACTTATAGACGGCGCTCACCTGCGCGCCGCCGCCCGGCCGGTTGAGCCCCTCCCAGGGCGCCAGCATGGCGAAGTCGATGAAGACCGGCGAGAAATTGATCCCAAGGCCGAAGGCGGCCTGGCTGGCGCCGTCGAGCGGGAAGCCCTTGCCGACGCGGACCTTCAGGAGCTGATGGAGGAGTTCGGCCTCCAGGCCGGGGAAGAACTGCGCCATGCGCGGGGAACGCACCCGCAGGTCGCCGGCCAGGAGCAAGCCGCGCTTGAGGCGGTAGGAGACGCCCGTGTTCAGGGAGGGGTTGCGGACCCCAAGGGCCGAGGTGAAGTCCGTGACCGACAAGCCGAACTTCAGGCCCTCTCCGGAATCGATCAAGGCCCCCGCGTCGAGCCCGAGGCCGAACTTCTGCTTGGAGCCCGGGGTCCCGGTGTCCACGCTGAGGACCTTCAAATTCCCCCCGAGCTTGAGCGGGTGACGCAGGAAGACCTGGGGGAGGCGGAGGGGATAGGAGAAATGCATCAGGAAAGCGTCCTTGTCCGGGCCCCGGCTGCCGGGGTCCACCGTGTTGCTCTGGCGCACGCTGAAGAAGCCCGCGCCCACGGTCGCCCCCGGGAGGATGGGCAGGGGGCGGGAGTAGGCCGCGTCATAGAAACTCAGCGGGCCCAGGTCCGAGGCTATGCGGCCCATACCGCCGCCCACCTGCGTGAAATCGGCCCCGGCCAGGCCCGCGGGATTGAAGAACATCGCGTCCGTCCCCTCGGCCACGGCCGTGTACGCCATCCCCATGCCCATGGGCCTGGCGCCCGGCAGGAAGTCGTTGAATACCGCTCCCCGGGCCTGCCCGGCGCACAGGAGGCCCGCCAAAGCCGCGGCCAAACACCTAAAAAAACGCTCGATCATTGCCTCGGAATTATACCTTTTGGGTGTTTCCGATTCTTGACAAGTCCGCGGAGGGAAGACATACTTTGTGTGCATGTCCAAATCTCCCGCCTCATCGAGCATGGCCGGACCGCTCCTCCTGCTGGTCATCGTGCTCGCGGACATCGGCCTGGTAGTCTGGGGCTGGTATCTGCGGGAGCAGAAGAAGGCCGCTGAATACGGGTCGGGCGGACTGAACCTCGCCGCGGCGCCCGCGGCCCCGGCCCCGCGGCCCGCGCCCCGCCGCGAAACGCCTGTTCCTCTTCCCGCGCCCTCCTCCGGCGCCCTTTTTTCCGTCGTTCCCGAGGAGGGCCCTCCCCCGCCGCCCAAGGCCGCGGCCCCGAGGACGGACCCGTCGCTCAAGAAGGCGGAGGAGATCTATTACGCGGTCAAGAACAGCCCGCGCTTTCGCAACTCCAAGGTGATCCAGGAATGGAAGCGGGACTTCCTGGCCAGCCGGGACCTGGCCGCCATCGAGGCCCGCTACCGCAAGGATAGGAACGCGCGCCGCTTCATCTCGGAGATGGTCCGCTCCCCCGACTTCAAGAAGATGCTGGGCAAATACGCCCCCCGCCCGGACCTCCAGGCCTTTCTCAAGGAGATGGCCGGCAAGGAAGCCGTCACCTCGGCCGCGGGGCTCTTCTCCGAGGACGGCGCCGTGATGGGCATCTTCAAGAGCCTGCGGCTCTCCGGCGCCGCCCCTCCGGCCGCTCCGCCGCCGCGCCGGCTGAACATCAAGCGCGGCATCGACGAGGAGGGAGTCTCCTCGGAGTCCCTGCAGAACGCCGAGACCGGCTCCCGCCGCTAAGGCAGCCCTGAAGAATAGCCAGATTTTTCGCAACCTCCCACCGACTTAGACCCCT
>CAYHRV010000021.1:19728-22575 GCA_964359165.1 uncultured Elusimicrobia bacterium | reverse complement strand
CAAGAGCCGTTCGTCGAGAAGCGCGACTGATTTTAGATCACCGCACAAGTCAGGATTGTAACCGACGAGCAACGAAGAAATCACCCAAAATCGGCCCTCCCCGAAGGGGCCGGGGGCTTTTGCCCCAGGGCGGCGTTGCTCATCGCTTACATACTTTTCAAGTATGCGCGCTCTTCGCGCCTTGCCCCGGGGCAAAATCCCCTCGGCCAAATTGACTCAGTTATTGTTTGACAGGCCCACCGGAGGCCCGATGAGACCAGCCTTGAGGTTGACGGCCGTGCTGCTCTTTTTTTGGACCTGCGGGGCCTGGGCCCAGGGTGCCGCCCCGCCCGTGAAGGCGCGGGCCGTGCCCAAGGGGGAAGCGGAGTTCGACGGAGGCCGGAGCGTCTCGGGCCGGGATTATTGGATAGAGCTCCGCATGACTCATCAGGGCGTTTCCGTTGTCTCCAAGCATCTCATGAGCGAAGGCACCCAGAGCAACTACGTCGTCCGGGACGCCAAGAGGGGGATCTCCTGGAGCTTCAACGCCCTCCCTGCGGCCGCCCCGGAAAAACCCGGGATCGTGGAGCTCCAATTCAATCTCGGATTCGGGCTGTCCTTGGTCCCCGATTCCCCCGAAAGCCTGCAGATGCAGTCCCAAGTGCGCCTGGAGGAGGGGAAGATGAGCCTCGTCTTTGAGTCGCCCGAGTCCCGCGTGGAATTGAAAGTACAGCCCCTTGCGCGCGCGGTGGAGAAGGAGTGATGCCCGCCAAGATCGAGCTTGACAACACGGCCGCCGAGGTCATACGCAAGGCGCTGGGCCTGGAGGGGATGTTCAAGGACATGAAGGCCGCCGGCATCCAAGGGCTTTTCCCGAAGAGTTCCCTCCTCCAATGCGCGCCCTATGACCACATCATCGAGCAGGGGGATTCGAGCCGGGACGTTTACGTGGTCTGCGAGGGGACGGTCTCCATCGCCCAGACGATGGGCAGCGCGGGCGCTAGTTTGGCGGACCTGGGGAAGGGAGAAGTCTTCGGCGAGATGGCCCTTCTTCACGACGGGGTCCGTGTGGCCACGGCGGTGGCTCAGGGGCCCTGCCGGGTATACCGCATCCTCTATGAGGACATCCAAGCGGTGATCGTAAGCCATCCGGCGCTCAAGACGCTCTTCGACTCCCTCGCTAAGAAGCGCTCTGAATGAAAGAGAGCTTTCATCCGGCCCCCGCGGCGCGCTCGAGCGACGCGGGGTCGACGCGGGGGGAGAACGGCCTGCGCGTCGAGGCCGCGGCGGGGGCGACCACTTTCTTCACCATGGTCTACATCGTGGTGGTCAACCCGGCCATACTCTCCACGCCCGGCACGGGCATGCCTTTTTCCGGGGTGATGACCGCCACCGTCCTCCTCTGCTTCCTGATGACCCTGCTCATGGGACTCTACGCCGGGCTCCCTTTCGCCGTGGCGCCCGGGATGGGGCTCAACGCCTTCTTCGCCTACAGCGTGATCTTGGGCCGGGGTGTCCCCTGGCCCGCGGCCCTGGGAATCGTCTTTTGGGCGGGCGTCGCTTTCCTGCTGGTCTCGGTGACCCCGGTGCGCGAAGCCGTGGCCAAGGCCATCCCGCGCGGGCTTCGCTCGGCGACCGCGGCCGGTATCGGCATCTTCCTCACTTTCATCGGCTTGAAAAGCGCGGGACTGGTGGTCGCGGACCCGGCGACGCTCGTGCGCCTGGGCCGGCTCGACGCCAAGGCCGCCCTGACCGTCCTCGGCTGCGGCGTCATGGCGTGGCTGCTCCGGCGCAAGAGCCCCTTCGCCTTCCTCGCGGGCATGGCGTTGACGACCGCGCTGGGGTGGGCGCTGGGCTTGGTCCGCGCGCCCGAGAGCCTCCTGAGCGTCCCGGACTTCTCCCTGCTCCTGCGCTTGGACCCGCTCGGGGCGTTGAGATGGGCCTTCATCCCGGCCATCGTCGCCATCTTCTTCACGGACCTCTTCGACTCCATCTCGACCTTCATCGGGGTGTCCCAGGCCTGCGGCCTCTTGGACAAGGACGGGGAGCCCAAGAACCTCCGCCAGGGTCTGGTGGTGGACGCGCTGGCCACCCTGGGCGCGGGACTGCTCGGGACCTCCTCGGGGACCGCATATATCGAGAGCTCGGCCGGCATCGAGATGGGGGGCCGCACGGGGCGCACGGCCGTGTTCACCGCGCTCTGCTTCCTGCCCTGCCTTTTCTTGGCCCCGCTGGCCGGGATGGTGCCGGCCTTCGCCACGGCGCCGGTGCTCATCCTCGTGGGCGCCCTCATGTTCCGGAGCGTGGCCTCGATCCCGGTGGAAAAGCTCGAGGACGCCCTCCCGGCATTCTTGACCGTCACCCTCATCCCCCTGACCTTTTCCATCACGCAGGGCATACTCTGGGGTTTTCTTTCGCATGTCGGGATGTATCACATCGCGGGGCGGCGCAGGGAGGTCTCTCCCATGCTCCACGCGCTGGCCGCCGTGTCCGCGGCGCTGCTATTGCTGGAACGATGACCATCGGGGCTCCAGGGGGGTGCCATGTCTGACTACATGTTGTTGGTGGGCGCGTTCGTCGCGATCATCATCCTTTGGACGCTCGGAAGCATCCATCGGGAGCTGACCGGGGTCCTGACTTATCTCAAGAGCATCACCACCACCAACCGCTATGACACGCAGACCCTCGTCAAGCACTCCGACGCCGCGATGAGGATGCTCCTCTATCTGGCCAAGGACATGCCCGACCTGCCCAAGGAGGAGGATTTCAAGCGTTCCGCCGCTCACAAGCAGGAGGCCGTCTCGGGGACCGACGAGCCGATGTGGACTGGATAAGACCTGACTCGCGACAAAACGCATGCGTTTTGTC
>CAYHRV010000021.1:9233-19718 GCA_964359165.1 uncultured Elusimicrobia bacterium | reverse complement strand
GACCTATCCCCCCAAGTGTTTGGCATACCCCCCGCTCCCCCACAAACCCTAGGGGTTTTGGCCCGAAGCGGGGATAGCGTCAATCCCAGGCGGGGACGCTGAGGAGTTCCACGGCTGAACGCGCCGGGGCGGGCCGGACGGCTTCGGGGAGCAAGGTGTTCTGGCGCAGGGCCCCGGTCCCGGCCGCGAGGGCGTCCGGCGGCAAGCCGGCGGAGATGAAGCCCCAGGCGTCGGCGAAGCCGCCCATGCGCTGGGCGGCGATCGCCTTCCAGATGCGGGCGAAACCCAGGGCCGAGGCGTCGCGGCCGTCGACGTTCATGTCATGCAGGTCCCAGAGCCCGGCGGCCACGCGCCACTCGCTCGTCGGCCCCTTGCACACGTCTTCCGGCACGTTCTCCAGGCGTATGGGCGCCCGGCGGGGCACCAGGTATTGGAACTTCGCGTCCGGGTCCGAGGGGGAGAGGCGCGCGGCTCCGGCGAAGAAAGTGGCCCAACCCTCGGACCAGGCCAGGCCCGCGTTGTAGCATTCGTCGATCTTGTGCTGGCCGCCCCCGCCGTAGGAGCGGGTGCCGGCGGCCATCACCGCGTGCCCGAACTCATGGAGGTTCACGTCCCACTGCTCCGCCCGGGTCAAGTGGAGGTCGAAGCCCCAGGGAGAGAAATAATCCGCGGAATCCGGATAGCTGACCGCGAGGCGTTCCTTCCACCAATCGGTACCGACGCCCGCCCGTTCGAAGAGCGAGAATGCCTCGAGGAATTGGAGGTGGATGAGGCCGATCTTCCCGTTCTCCGAGGAGGGATCGGGCCGGTAGGTTCCCAGGCGGACTCCGGCGGCCGGGAGCTGGACCTCGGCCGCGTCCCAGGAGTAGGGCTTGCCGCTGCGCGCGTCCTGGATGGACCAGGCGGCGTTCTCCAGGCGCAGGCGGACCACCGCCTTCCCCGAGAAGTTCGGGGGCGCGGCGAGTTCCCAGGCGCCGTTCTCATCGACGGGAGATTCAGCCAGGAGTTTGGAGCCGGACACGAGCAGGGCCTTGGCCCGGCTCGCGGGCACATCCCGGCCCTCCGGGCCGGTGAGGAGGAAAATACCTTCGATAGAGGCATTCCTCAATCGCCCCGCCGGAGGCGGGGCGATCTGTTCAGCCCGGAAAACAGTGGAGGCCTCTTCGGCCCGGCTTTCTTCCCAAAGGACGCCGGCGGCCGGGGATCGGCCGCCGCTGAGGTCGCTGTCATCGGTGACCTGCGCCCGCGCCGGCTGGACGCTCAGCGAGGCGGAAAGAAGCGCTAAAAACGCGATCATGCGGCCATTTAATCATATTTCCGGGACTTTGGACCCGGCTTCTTGCCTCGGACAGCGTCGTGGAAACTCGCTATAATGTACGCATGCCCGACTCAAAACCTCTGAATCTCGATGCGGGGCTCCCCCGTCCCGGGGTGCTCTGCACCTTGGTCAAGGTCGTGGGCTCGGCTCCCCAGGACGTCGGAGCGAAGATGTGGGTGTCGGCCGAGGGTTTCACGGGCACTTTGGGAGGCGGGCGTTTCGAGGCGGAAGTCCTCGCCCACGCGCGCGCGATGCTGGCCTCCGGGGGAGAGGCGGCGCACCTCAAGGAATACGTCCTATGCAAGGAGATGGGCCAGTGCTGCGGCGGGCGCGTGGAGGTGTTCTTCGACCTCATGGCGCGCGAACGCACCGTCGTCCTCTTCGGCGCGGGGCATGTGGGGCGGGCCGTGGCCCAGGTGCTCTCGGGCATGCCCTTGCGCCTGAGGGTCGTCGACCCGCGCCCCGAGTGGGCCCGGGCCGAGGACTTCCCGCCGGACGCGAGCGTGCGCTGTACGGAGCCCCTGGACTACGCCCGTTCCCGCCGGTGGAGCGCCGACGACGCGGCCTGCGTCTTCACGCACAGCCACGACCTCGATTATCTACTCGTCGAACACCTCCTGGGGCAAAGCCTCGGCTACCTGGGGCTCATCGGCTCCGAGCACAAGGCGGATGTGTTCCGGGCGCGCTTGAAGTCCGGCCTGGATAAGGACCGGGCCGAGTCCGTGGAGTCCCTGTGGGAAGAGAGGGTGCGCTGTCCCATCGGAGCTCCCGTCTCGAGCAAGAACCCCAAGATCATCGCGGTCTCCATCGCCAACGAGCTGCTCGCCGCCTTCCAGCTCGCCAGGACATGAACACCCAGGTCTATCTCCTCGCCGCCGGCCGGGGGAGGCGGATGGGCGGGCCCAAGGCTTGGATGGAGCACGAGGGACGGCCCCTGCTCGCCCGGCACATGGATTTCCTGTTGGCGGTCTGCCCGCCGGATAAGATCGCGGTATCGATCCAGGAGGAATGGCTCGAGCGCTGCCGCGCCCTCCATCCGGAGGCGCTCTGGGTGCCGGTGGACCCGGATGCCGCGCCGCTCGCCTCCCTGCAGGCTCTCCTCAAGCGTTCGCCCCTGGAATCCTGGGGCTTCGTTTTTCATGTGGACATGCCGCTCTGGGACAAGGAACTCTTCGACGCGCTGGCGGCCGCGGCCGCGGAGGCCGAAGCCGGGGGGGACTTGGCCGTGATCCCCCGCCGCGAGGGCCGCAGGGGCCACCCGGTGCTCCTCTCCCCCAAGGCCCAGACGCCGATCCTGGCGCTCGATCCGGGGCGGGACCGCCTCGACCTGTGGCTGAGCGCGAACCCGGTCCGCTACGCGGAGGTATCCTCCCCGCGCTCCGGCGAGAATTGGAACACCCCGAAGGATACGGCCTCGTGAGCTTCGCGGGGCCGGGCCTCGAGGAGGCGCCGCTGGGCAGCCGCCCCATGGCCCTCATCCTCTCCGGGGGAGCGGCCCTGGGGAGCTGGCAGGCCGGCGTGCTCTACGCCTTGGCGGAACTGCGCGGGTTCAAGTTCGACTCGGTGGTCGGCAGCAGCGCGGGGAGCATCAACGGCTGCGCCTATTTCCAGGGCACGCTCGATTTGCTCCAGGAGTTCTGGCGCAACGTCCCCGGACGCTCGTTCATGCGCCTTGGGCCCAAGCTCCTGCCTCCGAGCCTCTTCCGCCAGGAGCCCCTGCGCGAGTACCTGGCCGGCTTCATCAACGAGGAAAGGGCGCGGACCCTCAAGCGCTGCTGGTTCCACCCCGTGGCCGCGGACATCACCCACGCGCGGATGGTCCAGTCCTCGTTCTCTCCCGAGGGAGACCCGTGGGAAGGGCCCCTGCTCGACCGCATCCTGGCTTCCATCGCGGTCCCCGTGATCTTCCCTCCCATGCGCGTGGGGGACTCCCTCTTCGTGGACGGCCATGTCTCTTGTTTCGCCGACCTGGAGCCGCCCCTCTTCCGCGGGGCGCTGGATTTCCTATTCGTCAACGTGGCCGGCCGTCCTTCCGGGGCCGAAGAAGCCGGTTCCATCCGCCGCTATCTCAGCCTGCTCATCAACATCATCATGCGCGCCCAGGTCGACAACTCCTTGTCCGTTCTGCGCCCCCGCGCGCGTCCGCTGGGCTTGCGCTTCTTCGAGTTCACTCCCTTGCGCCCGCTGAGGGTGCGGGTGTTCAAGTTCGACCGAGCCGAGTGCCGCGCCGCCTTCGAGCAGGGCCTCGACGAAGCCGAGCGGTTCCTATCCGATCCCTCCCCCTTCCAAGTCGCCTGACTCCCTTGACGGATGGGCGTCCGGGCGTTAACCTACTAGATAAGAACTGAAAAAGGAAACTCCTTATGAAACGGCAGTTTGCCCCCTGGACGAGCATCCCCCCGTGGGGGGGATACTGGATGGTATTGGCCTTGGGAGTCCTTGGCGCTGCGCCCGCCTTTGTCCGGGCCGCGGAGGGGTTGGGCCAACAGGTCGTGGTCCAGGCTGGAAACGATCTCAATTCCGCGCTGGGCTCCATGGCCGCGGCCAAGGGCATACTCCAACAGGCCGAGGAACGCATGAACGAAGCCAGCGATGGGCTGCGCGGAGCCTCCGGCTCCCTGGGGAGTGGGCGAGCGTTGGAGGAGTATCTCAAGGCCAGGGAGGATTACATCGCCGCGCTCAAGGACATGGAGGCGGCGGGGGAGCTCTATAAGCGCAAGAAGCTGGAGTACCTGACGCTTCAGACCCGGTTCAAGCGGGACCACGGAAAATTCCTCATGGGCGCGGGCGGAGAAGGAACCGCCGTGGGTTTCTCCCTTCCCACCGCCGAGCGGGAAATAAAACCCCCGAACACCGCGCCGGAGGTGGCCTACGGGCGTCCGCCGGGCTACGCGAACTCGAAGAAAGGGGTCCCGGCCGTGGGGAATACGATCCCGGTGCGCAAGCCGCCGGCGCATGCGCCGGCGCGGAGCGGTGAAGACTCTCCAAAACCCTCTCCACCTCCGGCCACGGTTGAACCCTCTTCTCAGGTCCCTACCGATCCGGTCCGGCCGGATGCCTTCGTCCCCTCGGACCTGAGACTGCCTCCTCCTCCGGTCTGGACGCCGGTCCCTTTGCCCAATGAGTTGTCCATCCTGCTCGGCGCGGCCGAGTCCAGGCTCCAGGCGGGGGACGCGCAAGGGGCGCTGGACTACGCGGAGAAGGCCGCTTTGCGCGACGACGACGACGCGGCATCCCGCCATCTGGCCGCCCAGGCTCTTCTGCGATTGGGGTTCTATGAGGAAGCTGAGATCGCCGCGCAGGAGGCGCTCAAGCGGGCCCCGAAGAACCCGAAGATGTTCGAGACTTTGGCGTGGACCCAGCTCCAGCAGGGGAAATACGCGGAGGCGGCGCGGAGCGCTTCACGGGCCTTGGAAGCTGACCCGGCGTCCGCCAAGGCCTATGCGGCGCGGGCGTACGCGCGGGAAGGGGCCGGGGATGACGCGGGAAAGAGAGACGACATCCAACAGGCGGCGGCTCTGGCTCCGACGCAGTATTCGGCGCAGTCCAGCTCGGCCCAGGCCGGGGGCAGGCTCTTCTCTCCTCCCGCGCCCGGGGCGAAGAGATCGCTCCCTTCTCACGCCGTGCCCGGGGCGTCGTTCACCGCCGGGAAGGGGGCGGCGGCCGGACCGGCCGCGACATTCACGCAGAGGCTCCGCCCCTTCTGGACTCTCGCGGTGACGCTGCTGGCTCTGCTTCTGGTGGCCGCGCTGTGGCTTCCCAAGAGAACGAACTCAATGCAAACGCATAAGCGTTCGCATTGAGCTGGGGCTCAGTCGAAACCGCCGCCGCTCATGCAGGAGCCGCCTCCGCACTCGGAGGTCGGCTTGCCGCAGGGCCCCATGTCGGGCATAGATGAGCCCGAGCCTTTTTTGGAGGCGACGGAGGGGATGCGGTCGGAGATCTTCACCACGCTGTCGGAATCCTTGTCGTAGACATAGGTCCCGGTGATGCCGGAGGATTTGGAGACGGTTTTCAACGTCCGCTTGGTCTTTTGCATGGAAGTCGCCTCCATAGGATTCCCCTCTATTATATCCTTTTGCGGGCGAGTTCAAAAATTCTAGAATGCCCAGCAATGAAAACACCGGCGCTGCTCCTCTGTCATGCCGCGGTCGCAGCGCTAGCCCTGGCCGCCTCCGGCGCTTCGGCCGGGGAAAAGACCTTTCCGTACGCGGTGACCAAGCGCACCCTGCCCAATGGGCTCGACGTGGTGGTCATCGAGACCCCTGAGTTCAAGGAAGTGCTGAGCTTCAATACGCTGGTCCTCGCCGGCTCCGGCAAGGAGGCGGAGAAGGGACGCACCGGCCTCGCCCACCTCTTCGAGCACATACTCTTCCGGCACCGCATGGGCGGCGTGGAGGGCGGCTATGACGAGGCGATCCGGCGCATGGGGGCGCATAACAACGCCTGGACCTGGTTCGACGTCACCTACTACCATCCCCTCACCTTCACCTCGAATCTGCGCGATCTCGCGGACTTGGAATCCGCCCGCTTCAAGAAGCTGGATTTCGACGAAAAGACCTTCAAGACCGAGACCGGAGCCGTTCTGGGCGAATACCGCCGGGGGGCGAGCTTCCCCTCCTTCAAGATGGAGGAGAAGCTCTATTCCTTAATGTTTCCGGGGCACCCGTATGGGCACACGACCATGGGCTTCTACGAGGACGTACTGGACATGCCCGCCCACTACGAGGCGGCCCGGCGCTTCTATGACGAATACTACCGCCCGGGCAATTGCGCGCTTATCGTCACCGGGGACGTGAAGCCCGAAGAGGTGTTTTCCGCGGTGTCGGAGCGTTACAAGGATTGGGAGGCCAAGGAGCCGCCTCCGGCGCGGCCGTTCCCGGTGCCGCCCCGCAAAGAGCAGAAGGCCCATGTCTCCTGGGACGCGGACGTGGCGCCCCAACTGCGCGTGGCTTACCGGACCCCTGCCTTCCGTCCCGGCACGCCCGAGTCCGGGGTGATGCAGCTTCTGGGCGAACTGCTCGTTTCCCAAGCGGCCCCGCTCTATAAGCGCCTGCGCTACGACACGCGGATGGTCAGCGAACTCTCCCTCGACGAGGGCTCCAGGGGAATGGAGAGCGTCGAGCCCCGGCTCATGGTGCTCGCCGCCGAGCTCTTCAAGGATAGATACGCCGCCAAGGGGAAGGCCTATTTCGAGGAGACCGCCGGAGAGATCGTCCGGGGCGTGGACGCCCTATCCCGTTTCGCGCAGGATGGCGAATCGGTGCGGCTCCTCGAGGTGCTAAGGGCCAAATACCGCTACGACATGCTCTCTCGGTTCAAGAGCCCGGAGGAGATCGCCTCGGATTTCGCGTGGTATTACCGGTTCGGGCGCGACACCGAAGTGCTCGATAAGCTGGTGGCGGCCGTGGAAGCTCTCACTCCGGAAGACGTGGAGCGCTTCGCGAAGACCTATCTCAAGGCCGAGAACCGCGCTGTCGTTACCATGGCTTTCGAATCCCCAGGAGCCCGACCGTGAAGCTGTCCTTCCTTCTTCTTATCGCTGTTTTCCCTTTTCCGGTCTCCGCTCAGTTAGGCTTCTCCCTGATCCCGGCCTCCCAAGCGCCCCGGCTCGTGACACTGGACTCGCCTTCTCCTCTGCTCCAGATCAAGGTGATGGTCAAAGCGGGCTCCGCGCAGGACCCGGCCGGCTTGGAGGGTCTGGCGCAATTGACCGGAAGCCTCCTCATCCAGGGGTCCTTCGGCGAGGACAAGTCTCCGGTGACCAAGGAGCGCTTGGCCGAGCTCTCTCGCCCCTGGGGCGGGGGGGCCTATCCGACGGTGAGCGTGTCCAAGGAGGCGACGGTGTTCTCCTTCGTCGTGCCCAGGCCCGCCCTCGACGAGTACGTGGAGAAGGTCATCGGGCCCATGTTCAACCGGCCTCTCTTCGACCCCAAGGAGCTCGACCGGGTGCGCGCGGAGACCCTGCAGGGACTGCGTTCGGCTCTCCGTTTCGAGCGCATCGAGATGCTGGGCCTCCTCACGCTCGACAATGTCGTCCATGAGGGGACGAGCTACGCCCATCCGCAGATGGCGGAGAAAGGGTTGGAGGCCGTCGACCGCGAGGCGCTCTTGCGCTTCTACGCCGCCCATTACCGCCCGGAGAATCTCATCGTGGGCGTGAGTTCCACGGACAAGGCCGTGGGGGAGAGGCTCTCCGCCGCGTTCAAGCCCGCGCCCCAGGGGGTCCAGCCCTTCTCCTGGCGTCCGGCCCCTCCCCCCCTGCCCGCGCGCGGACGGAGCGTGCTCATCGTGGCCATGCCCAACGCCATCTCCACGGGCCTGCACGGAGCGGCCCCGCTCTCCGTCTCGCGCAAGGATAAGGATTTCTGGCCGCTTTACGTGGGAAATCTCTGGCTCGGCGCCCACCGGGACGATTTCGCCCGGCTCTATCAGCTCATCCGAGAGGAGCGGGGCTATAATTACGGCGACTATTCCTACATCGAGCACTTCGAAGGCAGGCCGGAATATCTCTTCCAGCCTCCCAATACCCCGAGGCGGCACCAATATTTCAGCCTTTGGCTCAGGCCCGTGGCCCACGCCCACGCCGCCCATGTCCTGCGGGGGGCCGTCTATGAGCTTGATGAATTCCTCCGCGCCGGGCTCAGCGAGGAGCAGTGCGCGCGTTCTAAGAACAAGGCCAGGTCCCTCTACCTGGGCATCGCGGATTCCGCGGAGAAAGTCCTGGCCTGGAAACTCGACGACGCCTACTACGGCATGGCGCCGGGCTACCTGGACTCCTATCTCAAATCCGTGGACGCGGTGACCTGCCCCGAGATCAACGCCGCCCTGCGCGCGCATATCCGGACCGAGGGGATGCGGTTCGTGGTGGTGACGAGCTCCCAAGCCGCGGCGGGCATCGCCGCCCAGATCGCCGATGAGAGCCCGGTGTTCGGCAAGGGCGCCCAGGACTACCAGATGGAGGATAAGGAGCCCATCCTCAAGCGCGACGCGCTTTGGGCCAATACTCGGCTCGGAATCTCCAAGGACCGCATCCGCATCGTCCCGGCCGGGAAGATGTTCGAGACGGGCGAGCTTCCGAAATGAGCACCCCGCCCGCCTCCCGGCGGCGGACGCTCTCCCTTGCTTTCTATGTCCCCTTGCTGGGCGCCTTGGCCGCCTTGGTCCTGATCTGCCCCATCCTGCTCGTCTCCGGCGCCAAGGCCGGCGTCATCCGCGCCTGGGCCATCTCCGCCATCTTCCTCTTCTTCCTCGGGCGCCGGGGTCTCTTCCTTTATAAAGGGGGGGAGCCCTCCACCCTCCGAGACATCGTCCTGCCGGCCGTGGCTGACATCCTCCTTTTCGTCATCGTGCTTTCCCGGCTCGCCTGATTCGCCCGACGCCATGACCCGCGGGCGGACCGGGAACTTTCCCGGTCGGCCCGGGGTCCAATCCCCATGGAAGCCGTACAGGGGGTCATGAAAATGGAAACCGCAGCCAAGTTCGCCGTGAAGCGCACCGTACGATTCTTCGCCGCGTTGCTGGCCGCCTGCCTTTTGAGCGCGCCGGCTTCCGCCGAGCCCATCGAGAAGCTGGCCAAGAAGCTGGCCAAGGGCCTCAAGGACGAGCCCAATAAGAAGGTGGCCGTGCTGGACTTCCCCTACCCGGGAGGGGTGCTGGGGGAGGGGTCCTTCGTCGTCCAGGAGCGCCTGACCACGCATCTCGCACAGACCGGGAAGGTCGAGGTCATCGAGCGCAGCCTCCTGAAGAAAGTCCTCGAGGAGATGAAGCTCGAGTCCACGGGGGTCATCGACGCCGAGACCACCAAGAAGCTCGGCAAGGTGCTCGGTGTCGCCTCCTTGGTCTCGGGCACGCTCAACGACCTCCAGAGCGGGAAGACCGAGGTCAACGCCCGGGTGATCGAAGTGGAGACCGGCCGGATCCTCGCGGCCGGAGGGGCGGAGCTCAAGCGCACCTGGAGCCAGGCCCGCATCGGCGTTTCGGATCCGGAGGTGTCCCCCTCCTCCGGGTCCACGCCGGCGAGAGCCTCCTCCTCCAAGCCGCTGGTCCAGGTCGCCCTCCTGCTCGACACCTCCAGCAGCATGGACGGGCTCATCAACCAGGCCAAGGCCCAGCTCTGGAAAGTCGTCAACGAGCTCGCTTCGTCCGAACGCGAGGGGAATAATCCCACGGTGCAGGTGGCGCTCTACGAGTACGGCAACGACTCGCTGAGCGCCGGGGAGAACTTCATCCGCCAGGTCCTGCCCTTCACCGCGGACCTCGACAAGGTCTCTGAGCATCTCTTCGCCCTGAAGACCAACGGCGGCTCCGAATACGCCGGGGCCGTCATAAAAGACGCGCTCGGCTCCCTGCAATGGAGCGGCCGCCCGGACGTCTATCGGACCGTGTTCATCGCGGGCAACGAGCCCTTCACGCAGGGGCCGGTGGATTTTCGCGAGGCCCTGCCCTTGGCCCTGCGCAAAGGCGTCGTGGTCAACACGATATTCTGCGGGGGCCGCCGGGAAGGGGCGATGACCCAGTGGGAGGAGGGGGCGCGGCTCGGGGGCGGCGAATATTTCAACATCGACCAGAGCATACAGACCGCCTCCATCTCGGCCCCCCAGGACGCGGAGATCGAAAAACTCGGCCGAGACCTCAACGACACCTTCGTGCCCATGGGCGCGCGCGGCGCCAAGCTGAGGGAACGGCGTCTTAGGCAGGACTCCAACGCCTCGCTCTTCGCCATGGCCGGGTCGTCGGTGGAGCGCTCGCTCTTCAAGGCGGCTCCCCAGTACGCGGCCGCCGCGGCGGAGGCCGACGCGGTCAGCGAGCTTTCTTCGGGAAAAGTGAGCGTCTCCGACCTCAAGCGCGAGGAGCTCCCCGGCGAGATGGGCAAGATGAGCGACAAGGAGCTCGAAGGCGCGCTCAAGGCCAAGGAGGGGGAGCGCAAGCGCATCCAGGAACGCCTGCGCAAACTTGGCGACGAGCGCCGCAGATTCGTCGCGGCCAAGGAGAAGGCTCAGGTGCTGGGCGCCGGGCCAACCCTCGACGGCGCCCTGCTCGGGGCCATCCGCAAGCAGGCCGCGAAGAAACGCCTCGCCTTCAAATAATGATCTCGGCCGGGGGGGGCACAGGGGGGGCCACAGAGGGTGAGCGGGGGGGGTGGGAATAATGTAGTTATTGGGTGG
>CAYHRV010000021.1:0-9223 GCA_964359165.1 uncultured Elusimicrobia bacterium | reverse complement strand
GGCCTCCTCTCGGAGGCCCCGGCGGCTAAAGTAAACGAAGACCCCCGGCCATTCTTAACGGATGCCTGGGGGTCTTGGTTGGGGTCCCCAGCGGCCCATATCCTTGCGCATGGCCTCCGCCCATCCCGCTTCCGCGTCCCCATAGAGACGGCGCATCAGCCAGCGGGCGTCCGCGTCCTTTCCCGCCCGCAAGGCGAGGAGGGCCAGATGGAAAAGGTCCCGTGGGGAGGCGTCCGGGGCGTCCATGTCCACCGCGGCGCTCAATTCGGCGTAGGCCGCGTGAGCGTCGCCCAGCCCAAGATGCGCGCGGGCCAGGCTCCGCCGGATGGGCGCGCGGGAGGACTCCTCGGCCCGCCGCAAGGCCTGGCGGAGTTCCGAGGCCGCGTCCCGGTAACGGCCCAAGGCCAGGAGTGCGTCTCCCTGAGCCCAGCGTGCGGAGGGGAGTTCCGGATAGTCCTCCGCCGCGGCTTGGGTCTGGGAGAGCGCGGCGGCGAAGGCGCCTTGGCGCGAGAGCGACTGCGCGGCCATGAGGCGAGTGGTGGAGGAGTGGGGGTCTACTTCGATCATTCGCGAAAGCCACGCGGGGGGAGTCCCGGGCGACGCAGGCCTATTTTTGGGAGAAACAGGATCGAAGGATTCCGGCTCGAAGGGGTCGGCTCCGGGGGACCAATCCCGGGCGATGTCCGGGTGCTTGAGCCGGTCCGCGTAGAGGGCGTCCGCGTCGTCGAAAAAGACAAGCGAGTAGTCGGGAAAGCGGGAGAGGAGCGCCGGCATGTGGCGCCCCTCCAGCGGGGCGCTGATGAAATCCGGTCGATATCTATCGAGCATGCGTCCCAGTCCCTCGGGAGAAGCGAAGGCCGAACGGATGTCGAGGAGGTCCGTGGGAGTGAACGCGTGCCAGATATTTAGGTCTGAGGCGATGCGGTGGCGCGGATAGAGGGCCCAGGAGAGATACGCCCCTGTCACAGGGAAATTCAATACTCTCGCTCCGGGAGGGACGCGGTCGAGGAACGCGGCCACCCCCTGGGGAAGATAGCGGCGCGACCAGGGATAAGCCGGGCGGGGTTGGAATTGGGCCCAGAGCTGGGCCGCGGCCAAAGTGACGGCCGCGCCAAGGGCGGCCGCGCGCAAGCGGCCGGCTGGTTTTTCAACAACGGGACTGGTCCAGAGTGGATTCTCGCGCAGGGTGGGCAGGGCGAGGAGGCAGAATTCATAGAGGAGGCGGCTGCCCCGGCTGAGCATGAGGGCTCCGGCCAGGAGCAGGAGCCAGTGGGAGAGCCTCCTCTTGGCTCCGGCGGCGGAGGCCAGGGCCGAGCCCGCGGCCAGCAACAGGATGAGGTTGAGGAGAGTCCGGGGAGGAAAGCTCCCCTGGAAATGGAAAGCGAAGAAGTCCGAGAGCCGGGCGGGAATGGATTCCTGGATGAACCCCTGCGTGTGGGATAATGGGAGGAAGGGCAGGGTGAGCAACCCTGCCCCGTAGGGCGTTAGGAAAATTGCCGAGAAGCAGAGTACCCACCAGCGGCCGCTGTGAAGCGGCCGCTCCGTTCTTATGAGGGAATTCCTTTTTCCTTTGAACTTTTCCGTTGCCCTATCCCACAGGTCTTCGACTGTATAGGCCCCCAGGATCGCGAACATCGCCGGATAGCTGACCCCATGCGCGTTGTACCAGAGCACGGCCAGGACCGGGAGCCCGAGGAGCAGCTTGCGCGACTCGAGGGCGTGGAGGAAGAGGACGATGAATAGATATGTGAGCATGTGGGGGCGGATGACCAGGCTTCGCGGGAGGAAGGCGAAGAGGAAGAGGAGGTACACCGCGGCCAGATAGCCGGAGGGGGCCCGCAAGGGACGGCTGAAAAGGAAAGACAAAAGGGCGCCCATGAAAGCCAGATGGAGGAGGGCGCGCAGGATCACCAGGCCGGGATAGCCCGCGGCGTCGTAGGCGCCGTAGACCAATGTCTGGAAAAGCCAATGGTAATCCATCCAGGGACGCGGAGGGTCCAGGAAAGAGAAGAAAGTCGTCGTGGGGATGCCGTTATTCCATATCTCGCGGCCCGCGGTCAGATGCATCCAGACATCCGAATCGTAAGCCACGATAGGCCACGAAAGGAGGAAGACGAAGACGACGGCCGTCAAAATCCAGCAGATCTTCTCCCAAAATCCGGGAAATTTCCAAGGGAAATTCCCCGGATTTTGGTCGGTTGGCATTCAGCCCAAGAAATCTCGAAGGATATTGCGGGAGACGCCCAGCCGGTAGCGTGCCGTGGAGCGGATGTCGTCGATGGGGGCCACATCCCGCTCGAGGAGGCGGAGGGCTTCCTCGATGACCGTAACCTCCGCCTTTTTCCCCTTCATGAAAGCTTCCACCGCGCTCAGGCGGCGCACCGTGGGGGCCATGGAGCCCAAGGCGAAGCGGAGTTCGGATACGGTCCCATCCCGCCTCATCCAGAGCAGGCCGGCGGCCACGGTCTTGGAGATGGTCTGGGCCCGGCGCTGGCCGACCTTGCGAAAGACCTGCCTGCGCGGCGCGGCCGGGGGGAAGGGAAGCTCCACCGCCTCGATGAGTTCCCCGGGGGAGAGCGCCGTCTTCTTGACTCCCGCGAACACCTCCCGCAGGGGGAGCGTCCGCCTTCCTTCGGCGGAGGCGAGGATCACCCGGGCTTCATACACCGCCAGGGGCGGGAAGGTGTCTCCCGCGGGGGAGGCGTTGGCGATGTTCCCGCCGAGAGTGCCGCGGTTCTGTATCTGGGAGGCGCCGACGACGGCGCAGGCCTGGGCGAGCAGGGGGAAATGGCGCAGGATGAGGGGATGCTCGCGCAGCCGGGCGTGCGTGACCAAGGCTCCGATGCGCGCGCCCGTCTTGGTGAAGGATATCTTCTTCCACTCGGCAAGCCGCGAGAGGTCGAGCATGCACCGGCCGTTGAGCAGGCCGGCGTTCCAGAGCACCATCAGGTCGGTTCCGCCCGCCAGGGGGAGGGCCTTGGGCTCCCGCGCGTAGGCCCTGAGGGCCTCCCGGGGGCTCCGGGGCCTGAGCACGCGCATGGAGAGGCTATCGCCGCGCACCGCGCCTCTTCGCCCGCCGGGCCGGTCCCGGCGCGATCTCGTTCTTGGCCGCGTCGGCCACCGAGTCCACGATGTGCTGGTACCCGGTGCAGCGGCAGAGATTGCCCGCCAACGCCTCTTGGATCGCTTCACGGCCGGAGGGGAGTCCCTTGCGCAGGTGCGCGGTGGCGGTCATGAGCATCCCCGGGGTGCAGATGCCGCACTGCGCGCCTCCCTTCTTTTGGAAGGATTCCTGGAGCCGGGAGAGCTTCTGGGGCTTTCCCAGGGACTCGACGGTCTCCACCCGCGCGCCCGCCGCCTGGCAGACCGGCACGAGGCAGGAGCAGACCGGTTCGCCGTCTAGGAGCACGGTGCAGGAGCCGCACTCCCCCTCGCCGCAGCCTTCCTTGGCGCCGGTGAGGGAGAGGTCCTCGCGCAGGACGTCGATGAGGCGCTTGAACGCCGGCCCCCGGTACGCCACGCGCTTCTTGTTGACCGTAAAAGAGATCACCGGGCGTCCATGATGTCCTCGGGGAGTATGGGGAGATGGCAGACCATGGCCCCGGTCGCGTTGAGCACCGCGGCCGCGACCGCGGGAGCGGGAGCGTCCATGGGCAGTTCGCCGATCCCCTTCGCTCCGAAGGGGCCGTGCGTGTAGGGTTTTTCGAGGAGCTCTATCTTCATGCGGGGCGTGTCCGCGGAGGTCGGCAAAATATAATTGGTGAGCTGGGCGTTGCGCATGAAGCCGTCCTTGAAATGGGGCCGCTCGAAGAGGGCGTAGCCCAAGGCCTGGGCCGTGCCACCGATGATCTGGCCCTCGGCCAAGAGGGGGTTGACCGCTTTGCCTAGCTCCACGGCCGCGGTGATCTCCCGGAGGCGGACCTCGAAGGAGACCTTGTCCACCTCGAGGTCCACGGCCATGGCCTCATAGGCGAAGGCGCCGTAGGCGTCGCCGCGGTAGGAGGCGTCGTCCCACTGTATCTCCTCGGGTTTCTCGTATTGGGAGATGTAGTCCTTGCGGGGAGCCGCGCCGCAGAGCCGCTGCGCGGCCCGCAGGAGGGCCTTGGGATCGGCGGGGAAGGGACAGCCCGCGCGCTCGAGGTCCGCCCTCAGGGCCTTGGCCGAGCGCTCGATGAGCTTGCCCACGATCATGCAGGTACGGCTGGCCACCGTGGGCCCGCTGTCGGGCACCTTGCTCGTGTCCGGGTTCTCGACCTCCACGCGCTCATAGGGGACGCCGAGGGCGTCCGCCGCGATCTGGGCGAGCAGGGTGTTGGTCCCCTGGCCTATCTCGGTGGAGGCCGCGAGCACCGTCAATCCCCCCTCGCGGGTCAAGGCCACCCCCGCCCGGCTGGCAAGGAAGACCTCGCCGCTGCCGGTGAACCCGCTGCCGTGATGGCAGAGGGAGAGGCCGATGCCCTTCCAGACCCGCTTCTTGGGGTCGCGGTTGTGCCGCGCGTATTCGATGCGCTTGCGGACGTAGTGGGACTTGGCCGCGGCCCGTTCCAGGACCTCGGAGGCTCCCACGCTCACGCGCAGGACTTGTCCGGTCGCCGTGGACCCGCCTTCCTTGATCACGTTGAGGCGGCGCAGGGTCAGGCCGTCGATGTCCATCTTCCGGGCGATGCGCTCCATCTGGAGCTCCGCCGCGTAGAGGGTCTGGGGCGCGCCGAAGCCCCGGAAGGCGCCGTTGGGCGGGGTATGGGTGGCCGCGGCCTTGGCGATTATGCGCACGTTCGGGCAGTCGTAGGGCCCGGCGGCGTGTATGGCCCCGCGCGAGAGCACCACCGGGGAGAGAGTCATGTACGCTCCCGCGTCCATGACCACCTCGATGTCTTGGGCCAGCAGTTTCCCGTGCCGGGTGAGCCCGGTCTTGTGCCGGATGCGCGCGGGATGGCGCTTGGTGGTGGCTTCCATGTCCTCCTGGCGGTCGTAGACGAGCTTGACCGGGCGCCTGGACTTCCAGGTGAGCAGGGCGCAGTGCCCGGCCAGCATGGAGGGGAAATCCTCCTTGCCTCCGAAGCCCCCGCCTGTGGCGGCCTGGACGACTCGGACCTCCTCGGGCGGAAGGCCGAAGGCCTTGGACAAGGATTTGCGCACGTAATAGGGGCATTGGATGGAGCCCACGACCACCAGCGTCCCCTTCCCGTCGAAGTAGGAAAGCACCGCGTTGTTCTCGATGTAGGCGTGCTCCTGGTGGGGGACGCGGTACTCCCCTTCTACGACGATCTCGGCGGCCTCGAAGCCGTCGCGGATGTCGCCCTTGGAGATGAGTATGTTCTTGAAGCTGTTGTCCGGAGACCGGAGGACTCCTTTGAGGGCCAGGGAATCCTCGATGCTCAGCACCGGCTCGGCCGCCTCGTACTCCACGCGGATGTGCTTGATGGCTTCATAAGCCTTGGCCCGGGACGCGTGGCCCACCAGGAGGATGGGCTCCATGGGATGGCGGACGACGCCCTCGGCGAGGAGCGGCTGGTCGTCCTCGATGAGCGCGACGCAGTTCTTGCCCGGGATATCCTTGGCCGTGACCACGACGCATTCGGACCAGGGGAAAGCGGGGTCGAAGACTATGCTCTTGATCGCGCCGAAGGCGATGCCGGAGCGGAGCGTGGCCCCGTAGAGGCAGCCGGGAAGCGCGTAGTCGTCGACGTACTGGGCCAGGCCGCAGAGCTTGGCCGGCCCTTCCTTGCGGGGCACAGAGGTCCCGACGCAGCCTCGCCGCCTGGAAGCCATGTGCGCCATTATATAACAATGGCCCCGGGCCGCGATGAGCGCTTTCGCGTTCCTCGCGGTCCGGGGGATCGGCCGGAACGAGCCGCGCCAGGATGTTCGCATCCTAGCCGGGCAGGGAACTTTCTGCGGGTTCATCCGTACCTGGGGCATGGATACACATGAGTGTTGAAAAGGCAAGGCGGGTCCGCGGCCGTTCGAGGGAAGAGGCCGTCTTCCCCATCGCCTTACCCTCCTCAGACATGCCGCGCGGCTACTCGGAAATGCTCTCCGCTCTTAAAGAGCGGATCGGGCACGAGAGGCAGCGCGTCGTATTTGCCGCCAACACCGCCATGATCGTCCTGTACTGGGACATCGGCCGCGCCATCCTTGAGCGCCAAGACCTGAAAGGATGGGGCTCGAAGGTGATCGACCGGCTCTCCCATGATCTTCGCGAGGCATACCCCGACATGAAGGGATTCTCGCCGAGGAATCTCAAGTACATGCGGGCCTTTGCCGCCGCCTGGCCCGACATCGCAATTGTGCAACGGGTCGTTGCACAATTGCCCTGGCGGCAGAATATCGCTCTTCTTGAACACCTCGACGACGAGAAAACGCGGCTTTGGTATGCCCAGGAGACCCTGCGAAACGGCTGGTCCCAGCCGATCCTGACCCTGCAAATCGAGGGTCGCGCCCACGAGCGGTACGGGAAGGCGCTGAGTAATTTCAAGGCCATACTCCCATCGGCTCAGTCGGACATGGCCGGTCAGATCTTCAAGGACCCCTATCTATTCGATTTCCTCGGGACGGGCGAAACGCGCCGCGAGCGGGAAATCGAACAGTCCCTGGTGGACCACATTCAACGCTTCTTGCTGGAACTTGGAACGGGTTTCGCCTTCGTCGGCAGGCAGGTCCACCTGGAAGTAGGCGACGATGATTTCTACGTGGATCTGCTCTTCTACCACCTCAGACTGCGCTGCTACGTGGTCATCGAGCTCAAGGCGGTGCCTTTTAAACCGAAGTTCCTGGGCCAGCTCAATATGTATCTCTCGGCCGTCGATGACCTGCTGCGCCACCCGGAAGACAAGCCGACCATCGGCTTGCTCCTGGTCAAAGCGAAAAATAAGCTGGTAGTCGAGTACGCTCTGCGCGGCATCCAAAAACCGATCGGCATCGCGCGCTGGGAAACCAAGATCGTCGAGTCTTTGCCGGCCAACCTCAAGGGCGTGCTGCCCACCGTTGAAGAGCTTGAAAAGGAGCTTGAGGATGGCAAGTAGTCGCGGCCAAGCGGAATCGCGACATTAAAACGCCTCCGATGGCGTCCTGTTCGAGTTGGGAATAACCAACAGAACGGCCGGAACGTGATATCGCATTTGCGATATCACGTTCCGGAGGTCTGTCTATTGCTCTGCGGGGGGACGAGGATTATAATATCCCGTCTGCCGAGCTGCGCCGCTCTTGCCCGCCCGCAGCCTGATAACGAACGCAACGACATGCCGATCTATCTCAAGGACGCGGATTTCATTGATTGGCGGACCTTGAAGGTCCGCCGCACGCACATCGAGGTCTCACCGGGCCCCGAGGGAGGGCTGCGCTTCCCCGCGGCGATCCCTAAGGGGGGAAAGGTCCTCGATTGCCGCGGCCGCATCGTCACCAAGTCCTTCGTGGTCGGCCACCACCACATCTACTCCGCGCTCGCACGCGGCATGCCGGCTCCGCGCAAGGCGCCCCGGGATTTTTCCGAGCTGCTCAAGTTCGTGTGGTGGAACCTGGACAAGAAGCTCGACCTCGCCATGGTCCGCGCCTCGGCCCTGGCCTGCGGCGTGGAGGCCGCGCGCTGCGGCACGACCTTCATCATCGACCACCACGCCTCGCCCAATGCCGTGTCCGGCAGTCTGCATGTCATCGCCGAGGCTCTGGAGGAGGTCGGCCTTTCGCACCTTCTCTGCTACGAGCTCTCCGTGCGCGATGGAGAGAGACGCTGGCGCGAGGGCCTGGCGGAGACCGAGTCCTACCTTGCCGCGCGACAAGGCCTGCTGGGGCTTCACGCCTCCTTCACGGTCGACGACAAGGTCCTCGCCGCCGCCCGATCGAGCGCTGAGCGGCACGGGACCGGCTTCCATGTCCACGTCGCCGAGGACCCCTGTGACCAGCAGGACTCTCTGCGCCGCTACGGCAAGAGAGTCATCCGCCGTTTCCATGAGGCGGGCCTGCTCGACTCACCCAAGACCCTCCTCGCCCACTGCCTGCATCTGGACGCGGCGGAGCGCCGCCTCGTCGCTAAGTCCCGCGCCTGGGTCGCGCAGAACGCGGAGAGCAATCAGAACAACAACGTCGGCCTTTTCGACCCGCGCGGTCTGGGGGAACGCATCCTCGTCGGGACCGACGGGATGCACTCCGACGCCCCGGCCTCGGCCCGCGCCGCCTATGTGGGGGCGGGGCCGGTGGGAGGCCTCTCGCCCCTGGCGGGCTACCGGAGGCTGCGAGCCGCTCATGAGTACCTCTCCTCCAACGGCTTCTCCGGCGACGGGGAGAACAATCTGGTCGTGCTCGACTACCCATCCCCGACCCCGGTGGCCCCGGCAAACTGGTCCGCGCACATGATGTATGGCTACAGCCGGGCGCACGTGGAGAGCGTCATCGCCAACGGACGCCTCATCCTCGAGCGCCGCCGCTCGACCACGGTCGACGAGGAAAGGGTCCTGGCTCGGGCCAAGGAGCAGTCTAAGAGATTATGGCGAAGACTCTGACGCCCGACATCGACGCCAAGCGCCTTTACGGTTCCATCCGGGAACTGGGAAAGGTCGGCGCCTACCGGGACGAACGCACCGGCCTCACCGGCGTCAACCGGCTCGCCCTCACCTCCGCGGACGGGGAAGGCCGGCGGCTGGTGGTCAAGTGGTTCAAGCAGGCCGGGCTCAAGGTCCGGGTGGACCGCGTCGGCAACGTGTACGGCCGGCGGGAAGGACTGGAGCCGGGGCTCAGGCCGGTGATGACCGGCTCGCACATCGATTCGGTCCCCACGGCCGGGGCTTTTGACGGCTGTCTCGGGGTGCTCGGAGCCCTCGAGGTCGTGCGCGCGCTCGACGCCCATAAGGTCGCCACGCGCAGGCCCTTGGTCGCCGCGTTCTTCACCGATGAGGAAGGCTGCCGCTTCGGCGTGGACATGCTCGGCTCGGCCGTGGCCACCGGGAGGATCCGCCTCGAGGACGCCTACGCCCTCAAGGACCAAGCGGGACTCAGCGTCAAAGAGGAATTGAGGAAGATCGGCTTCCTGGGCTCGGACCCCGTGCGAGCCATGCACCCCCACGCGTATGTGGAATGCCACATCGAGCAGGGGCCCATCCTCAAGCGCGCCGGCATGGATCTCGGGGTCGTCAGCGGGGTGCAGGCCATCTCGTGGTTCGAGGCGCTCATCACGGGGAAGTCCTGCCACGCCGGGACCACTCCCATGGACTACCGCCGCGACGCGGGG
>CAYHRV010000020.1:0-23046 GCA_964359165.1 uncultured Elusimicrobia bacterium | reverse complement strand
GGCCAGGAAATCGAGGCGCGGAGCCTCGGCGCGCGGCTTCAACCCCTTGGCGGAGAACCGGCGGGCCGACTCGGCCGTCTCCTTGGCCAGGAAACCCACCATGTCCCGGCGGCCTTCCAAGCCCTTGCGCAGGGTCAGGAGCGTCTCGTAGTACAGGGCCTCCACCGCGTCGAGGGATTTGGCGTCGCAGGGCCCGGCGGGGAAGCGGACGGCGAAGCGCTCCTCGAAGGGTTCCAGCGCCTTGCGGTAGCCCTCCGAGCAGAAGGCGTGCCCCGCCCCGTGCGAGGAGCGGCCCTCGATGCCGTAGCGCCTCCCCTTGACCGTCCGATAGACCACGGCCGTGGGGAGCCCGTTGCCCATGGACGCGGCCGCGCGCTGGGCCCCGAGGATGAGCCGGAAGTCGAAGCCGTCGTGCACGCTCACCACGTTCCAGCCGTGCAGGTAGAAGAGCTCCATGGGGTCCCATTGGACGTAGTCCCCGGCCTGGGCGCCCTCGGCGCAGACCCTCTCGGAGTCGATGGACGCCTGGTTCCAGTCGAGGTGGACCACCGCGTTCTCAAGCCCCATGGTGGCCGCCGCCGAGATCGCCTCGTGCGCGCGCCCGGGGGTGAGTCCGCCCTCGCCCTCGATGATATGCACTTTGGGGGCCGAGGGCCCGTAGGCGTCCCACGCGGCCATGGCCCAGCCCAGGGCCGCCCCCATGCCCACGCCGCTCGCTCCGGTGGCGAAGGGGACGAAGGGCGTCATGGGCGTCGGATGGCCGTCGAGCGCCTTGACCTGGAACTTCCTGAAAAGAGGCGTGGGCTGGGTCGGGTTGCGCCTAAATCCCAGCAGGTCCTCCAAGCGCAGCCTCCGGCCGGCCCGCGCGAGCAGATCCGGTGCGCCGATGCGCACGGCCTCGTCGCGCAGGGCCCAGAGGGCGTAGAGGCCCATGGCCTTATGCCCCGCGGCGTAGCACAGCACGTCGGCCCCGGCGGCCTCCGGCTGGGCGAAGTCGTAGTCCAGAGCGCCGAACATCAGGCTCTGGGCCACGGCTCCGGAGGAGATGCTGCCCCCGGGATGTCCCGAGGTCGGGACGAAATTATAGAGGATGGCGCAGAGCGTGCGGTAGGCCAGGTCGAATTCCTCGCGAAGTTCGACCCCCTCGGGGGAGATCCGCTCCGCCTGGAGAAATATATTGGACCTCTCGCGCAGGCGGAAGGGAGAGCGGATCGTTGGTTCTACGGCAATGGACTCTGACATGGGTGATGATCTCCAGATAAGTCAGGGATAATCAGGCTCGGGCAGACGAGCCGCCCGAGCATCTCTCCGCCGAGCGCGGCCCGGCGGCGTTCGCAGAGGAAATTGGAGCCCTCGTCGAGGTCCACCGCCACGCGGCAGTCCCCGCAGTCGAGGCAATACCTCACTTACCCTCTTTACTGCGGGTCTCGGTATGGGCCCAGGCCGCGTTCACCTGCTCCTGCAAGGCCGCCTCGTCCTCGGAGGAAAGCCCCTTGAAGCGTCCCTGCGTCTTGAGGAACTCGCTGACGGGCTTGCGCCGGGAGACGGGGATGTTCAGGCGGAAGGCGCCCCGCTCGATCTCATAGAGCGGGAAGAGTCCGGTCTGCACCGCGAGCCGGGAAAGCTTCACCGAATCCTTCGGGTCGTATTTCCAGCCCGGCGGGCAGGGGGAGAGGACATGGATGAAGCGGAAGCCCTTGATCTCCCTCGCCTTCTGGAACTTGCGCACCATGTCCTCGGGGTAGGCGACGGTGGCCGTGGCCTGGTAGGGGACCTTATGAGCCTGCACGATGGCATCTATGTCCTTCTTGGTCATCGGACTGCCCGACGCCCCGGGCGTGGTCATGGTCCAGGCGTGGCGCGGAGTCCCCCCGCTGCGTTGGATGCCGGTGTTCATGTACGCCTCGTTGTCGTAGCAGACGTAGAGGATGTCCTCGTCGCGGTCCGCCGCCCCGGAGAGCGCCTGGATGCCGATGTCGATGGTCCCGCCGTCGCCGGCCCAGGCCACCACCTGGGTCACGCTGTCGCCGCGCGCGAGCAGGCCGGCCTTTAGCCCGGCGGCCGTGGCCGCGGCCGAGGCGAAGGGGCAATGCAGGAGCGGTATGCTCAGCGAGGAGCGGGGGACGGGTCCGGCGATGATGGTCCAACAGCAGGCCGGGACCACGAAGGCCGTGTCCGGGCCCAGCCCCTTGAGCGCGTAGCGCATGGCCAGCGTCCCGCCGCAGCCCTGGCAAGCCAGGTGCCCGGGAGACATCAACTCGGGAAGAGGGAGCGTGGGTTTCATTACCGGGAGTCCTCCACCCAGGCCGGCTCCCCGGGCTTAAGCTTGCCCGCGGCCGCGTCCAGCCAGGTCTCCTTGAGCAGTTCCACGGTGATGTCGCCTCCGCCCAGGCCGGCCACCGCCCCGTAGACGGGCGGGCGGCGCTTGAGCGGGAAGAGCGCGGCCTGAAGCTCCTCGCAGAAGATGCCCTGCTGTCCCTGGGAGAAGTTCCGGTCCACCACAATCAGCGGGACCTCGGGCTTGACGAAGCGGCGCAGGGCCTCGGCCGGAAAGGGCCGGAAGACGCGCATGCGCAGGTTCCCGGCCTTGCGTCCCTGCTTGCGCAGTTCATCGACGGCCTCCAGCGCGGTCTGGGCCGCGCTCCCGGAGGTCACCAGCACGGCCTCGGCGTCCTCGCACCGGTAGGCCTCGAAGAGGCCGTAGGAGCGGCCGAAGGCCTTGCCGAACTCCGCTCCGACCTCCTCGATAACGCCCAAGGCCGAGTCCATGTCCGCGGCCAGCCTGCGCCGCAGGCGGAAGAAGTCCTTGGGCGTGGGCAGGGACCCGTAGGTCCGCGGCCGGGAGGTCATGAGCGGGTCGCGCGCTTTCAGCGCGGGAAGGAAGCGGTCCACCGCCTCCTGTTCCGGGACCTCGATGGGCTCGTAGGTGTGGGAGAGGATGAAGCCGTCGAGCACCACCATGGTGGGCACCATCAGCCGCTCCGAGACCTTGTAGGACATGATGACGGAATCGAGCACCTCTTGATTGGAGGCGCAGTAGACCTGCATCCAGCCCGTGTCGCGCTGGGAGAGGGAATCTGTCTGGTCCGTCCAGAGTATCCACGGCGCGCCCAGGGCCCGGTTGACGTTGGCCATCACGATGGGCAGGCGCGCCCCTGCGGCCCAATGGAGCATCTCGTGCATGTAGGCCAGCCCCTGCGAGGAGGAGGCCGTGAAGGTCCTGGCCCCGGCGGTGGAGGCGCCGATGAGCGCGGCCATGGCCGAGTGCTCGGACTCCACGCGCATGAAGCGGCCGGTGAAGCTCCCCTCGGCGTGCATCTCGGCCAGAAGCTCCACGACCTGGGTCTGCGGCGTGATCGGGTAGGCGGCCACGACCTGCGCGCGGGAGAGGGCCGCGCCCACGGCCACGGCGTGGTTGCCCATGAGGACCTGCTTGCCTCCCTTCAACGCCCCCTTCATCGCGCGGCTCCCTGGAGGGCGGATTCCTCCTGAATGGCGATGCACTTGGGCGGGCACTCCTCGGCGCAGATGCCGCAGCCCTTGCAGTACTGCATGTCGATGACCGGCTCCTTCTTGCCCGCGACGATGTGCACGCACGCTTCCGGGCAGAACTTCCAGCAGATGAGGCACCCGGTGCAGCGGGCCTCGTCGATGACGGGGCGTATGCTGCGCCAGTTCCCGGTCAGGTTCTCGCTCATGGAGCGGTCCCCGTTGAGCACCTGGGGCAGGACCAGCGGGTCGCAGTCAAGACGCGGCATGGGCTCCCTCCAAGTTCCGGCAGTATTCATAGGCTTCGCGAGCGGCTTTGACGTTGGCTTCGATCTTGACCGGAACGCAGTCGCCGATGGCGCTCTCGAGCGCCCCGAATTCGCACAGGTCCAGCTCGGCGCAGAGCGCCCCGCAGACCGCGGTGTTCACGATGGGGCTCGCGGGCGAGCCCAGGCCGTTGCCCAGCGCGATGCGCTTGGCCGGCACGGCCCTCAGCTTGAACTGCTCCCAACCCTTGCGGGGTGCGAGCGACTCCGCGTTGATGAGGAGCAGCCCCCCCTTCTTGAGCCCCCGCGTGACGTCCACTCCGGCCAGCAGGGTCGGGTCGAGGAGCACGACCGCGTCGGGCTCGTAGATGCGCGTCCTCAAGCGTATGGGCTCCTTGGAGATGCGGGCGTAGGCCACCACCGGCGCTCCCCGGCGTTCGACGCCGAACTCCGGGATGGCCATGCACTCCCCGCGCCCGGAACGGAGCACGGTCTCGGCCAGGATCTTGGCCGCGATGACGGTCCCTTGCCCGCCGCGGCCATGGAATCTTATCTCGAGCATTAGAACCTCCGACCCGCCCATGCCGGGAATCCCTAGGATTCCCGGCGCGTGCGCGTCGTATTTTTTCCTATTACTTATATATCTATTAGATGTTATGCAACAGTATGGCCACCGAATGTCCTTTGTCCACCCGTCGGATATGTAATAGACTCCGATCCGTGAGCTCCGAACCGTTCCTTTCATGCCTTTCCCAAGCCGCCTACCAATCCTTGCTCGCCCTTCTCTTGGCCTTGCTGGAGATCGAGATCGAGGGCGCACACGGCTGGGCGGAAAAGCTTCCCACCTGGCGCTGGGGTCCGCCCTGGTACCTGCGCCTGACCAATGGGAAGCCGATGACCGGCTACCACGCCAGCCTGCTCTCCCTGATCCTGCTCTTCCTGCATGGGCCTCTCCTGGACGGCTTCTCCTGGGAGCGCGAGGCCCGCGTGCTCTCCGTCTTCTTCCAGCTCGCCGTGGTCTGGGACTTCCTCTGGTTCGTCTTGAACCCCGCCTACGGGACCCCTCGCTTCAAGCCCGGGCAAGTCGCGTGGTTCCGCTCCTGGATCGGCCCGGCCCCGGCGGATTACTACGGCGGCCTCTCGCTCTCGCTCCTCCTGGGCGCTGTATCCGGCGAGTTCCGCGGCCCGCGAGCCGCGGAACTCGCCTTGCAGGCCCCTGTGGTCTTGGCCGCTCTAGGCTGGGCCGCCTCGCGGCGGAGATAGGCCCGGACGACCAGCGGAGCTCGGCAAGTGCTATCATACCTTTCTCAAGTTGTTGTTCTTTTATAGGGAGGAACACCGCCATGAAGTCCCTTTTTCTGATCCTTCTGTTCGCCGCTCCTGCCGCTTCCCAGCAGACGGATTCGGCGCCGAGCGCCGTGTCTAAGCCGGCCAAGAAGGCCAAGCCGAAACTCGGGCAATGGTTCAAGCATTGGAAGGACGCCCTGGAGAAGTCCGCGGTCGAGGGCCGCTACCGCAGGGTGCGCACGGGCTCGGTGGCCGCGGTGCGCGGCGCGCCGCAGAAGGACGCCGCCGCGGGCGAGATCTACTGGAAGAGCGGGGTCTCCGACAAGGTGAAGGCCCAGCTATTGAAGGAACGCGCGGAACTGGCCGAGGCGGCGGAACTCATCTTGCAGGGCAAACTCCAGGAAGGGCGGGAGCGGCTCGACGCCTTCGAGAAAGCCCATCCCAAGAGCGACTTCGGCGGCGACGTCCTCGAAGCCCGGGCCCATCTCGACGAGCTCTCCAAACAAGCCGCTCCCTAGCCTGCCGGCTCCGCGGGACGGCGCCAAAGGAAGTAGACGGGGATGCCGAGCAGGACGATGAAGATGCCCGGCCAGGTGTAGAGCGGCTTAAAGACCAGCAGGTCGAGGCTGATGGCCGACGCGGCGGCGATGTAGAGGGCCGGGACGAGCGGATACCCCCAGACGCGGTAGGGCCGCGGCGCGTCCGGCTTGTCGCGCCGCAAGAGGAATATCCCCCCCACCGTCAGGATGTAGAAGAGGAGCACGGCGAACACCACGTAATCGAGCAGGTCGCCGTAGGTGCCCGATAGGCAGAGCACCGCGGACCACGCCGCCTGCCAGAGGAGCGCGTTGCCGGGCACCGAACCGGCGTTGAGCTCCGCGGCCTTGCTGAAGAACAACCCGTCCTTGGCCATCGCGTAATACACGCGCGCTCCCGCGAGGATGATCCCATTGGCGCAGCCGAAGGTGGAGACCATGATCAGGAGCGCCATGAGCGCGGCCGCGGGGCCGCCGAAGATGCGTTCGGCCGCGGCCGTCGCCACCCGGTCGTTGGCCGCGAACTGGATGCCGCGTCCCAGCGTGTCGGCGGCGTCGGGGCTCCCGGCCAGGGGGAGCACGCTGAGATAGGCGAGGTTGACGAGCAGGTAGAGCGAGATGACGATGCCCGTGCCGAGGATGAGGCTGAGCGGGATGTTGCGCTGAGGCTCGCGGACCTCCCCGGCGGTGAAGGTGATGTTGTTCCAGGCGTCCGCGGAGAAGAGGGAGCCGACCTGCGAAACGCCCAGCGCCGCGAGGAGGAGCAAGCCGCCCAGGGGGCGGGCGGAGAGCGCCCCGCCCTCGCCCGCGCGCAGCCAGCTCGCGTCCCAGAAGCCCGCGAGATTGGCGCGCCAGACCTCCGGGTCCCGGCCTACCGTGAGCCCCAGGAGGATGAGCCCGGCCAGCGCGGCCGCCTTGGCGAGGGTGAAGGCGTTCTGGATGGCCTTGCCGCCCCTGAGCCCCCGCAGGTTGACGCCGGTGAGCAAGCACAGGAGGGCGATGGCGAGGAGCTGGGCGGAGGACACTTCGAGCGGGCCCAGGGTGAAAAGGACGTTCGTCTCGCCGAACCAGGGGAGAAGCACCGCCGTGTATTTGGCGAAGGCCACGCAGACCGCGGCGATGGTGCCGGTCTGTATGACCAGGAACAAGGTCCAGCCGTAGAGGAAGCCGACCAGCGGGTTATACGCCTCGCGCAGATAGACGTACTGCCCGCCGGCCTGCGGCATCATCCCCGCGAGCTCCCCATAGCTCAGGGCGGCGGCCAGGGTGAGCGCTCCCGTGATGAGCCACGCGGCCAGGAGCCAGCCGCCGCCTCCCACGGTGCGCGCGATGTCGGCGCTGACGATGAAGATGCCGGAACCTATCATGGAGCCGACGACGATCATCGTCGAGTCCAGGAGCCCCAGCTCCCGCTTGAACTCGCTCAAGACCGTGCGGAGGCGGAAGCGCGGGACTTGGCCAGGACGCTGTGATGGCGCCCGTAGAACCAGTAGATGGCCAGCCCCAAGGCCAGCCAGATCCCGAGCCGCCACCAGTTCTCGACGGGCAGCGAGAACATGAGCAGAAGGCAGGTGGCGATGCCCGCGATCGGGACGAAGGGCGAGCACGGGCAGCGGAAAGGCCGATGGGCGTCGGGGTTGGTCTTGCGCATGATGAGCACGGCCCCGCAGACGATGACGAAGGCGAGGAGCGTCCCGATGTTGACGAGCTCGGCCAGGATGCGCAGGGGGATGAACGCCGCCATGAGCGCGACCACGAAGCCGGTGAGGATGGTCGACTTATAGGGCGTGCGGTACTTCTCATGGACCGCGCCGAAGAAGCTCTCCGGCACCAGACCGTCGCGCGCCATGGCCAGGAACACCCTGGGCTGGGAGAGCATCATGACCAGGAGCACCGAGGTGATGCCCGCGATGGCCCCCAGGGAGATGAGGAACTGCGCCCACGGCAGGCCCGCCTGGCGGAAGGCGTCGGAGACCGGGGCGTCGATGTTGATCTGTCCATAGGGCACCATCCCGGTCAGCACTCCCGCCACCAGGATGTAGAGGACCGTGCAGAGGATGAGCGAGGCGATGATGCCGATGGGCACGTCCTTCTGCGGGTTCACGGCCTCCTCCGCGTGCGTGGAGACGGAGTCGAAGCCGATGTAGGCGAAGAAGATCATGGCCGAGCCGGCGAGCACCCCCAAGGGCTCCCCTCCGGCGCCGGTCTGGCCCAGGAGCGTGTGCCCGAAGAAGCTCACGCCCGTATAGCCGTAGGGCGCGAAGGGGAACCAGTTCTTCGGATCGACGTAGAAAGCGCCCACGATGATGACGAAGAGCACGATGATGACCTTCGTGATGACCATCGCGGTGTTGAAGGTGGCGCTCTCCTGGATGCCCCGGACCAGGATGAAGGCGATGATCGCGGTGATGACGATGGCCGGCAGGTCGAACATGCTCCCCGTGGCCATCAGCATGCCGGTGGCCGGATTGAAGTCGAAGGGGGCCTTTCCCAGCAGCGGCGGGACGTGCACGCCGAAGATGCCGATGAAGTCCTGGAAATAGTGGGACCAGCCGTGGGCGACGGCCGAGGAGGCCACGGTATACTCGAGCACCAGGTCCCAGCCGATGATCCAGGCGAAGAGCTCGCCCAAGGTGGCGTAGGCGTAGGTGTAGGCGGAGCCGGCCACGGGGACCATCGAGGCGAACTCCGCGTAGCAGAGGGCGGCGAAGATGCAGGCGATGCCCGCGACCACGAAAGAGAGGACCAGGGCCGGCCCCGTCTTGTCGTGGGCCGCCACGCCGGTCAGGACGAAGATGCCGGTGCCGATGATGGCGCCGACCCCGAGGCTCGTCAAATGCGTCGGGCCCAGGACGCGGCGCAGGCGGTTCTCTCCCTTCATCTCTTCGAGCAGGAGCGAGAGCGGCTTGGTGGCGAACAGATTATTCATAGATTTCCTTTGCGTCCCTAGGGTATGAGTATCCCGGCGATGGTGGCGGTCATGAAGGTCGCGATGGCGCCGACGGCCATCGCCTTGAGTCCGAGCTTGGCGAGGTCGTGGCGCCGCGTCGGCGCGATGCCCGATATGCCCCCGATCTGGATGGCGATCGAGGAGAAATTCGCGAAGCCCGAGAGCGCGTAGCTGACGATCACGATGGAGCGGTGGGTCAGCGGCTGACCGGTCTTGAGGATGTCGGTCAGCTGAAGATAGGCGACGAACTCGTTGAGGACGGTCTTGACGCCGATGAGCTTGCCGACCGTCCAGCAATCCTGGGTGGGGACGCCCATGAGGCGGGCGATCGGCCAGCCGGCGAGGGCCAGGATCATCTCGAGGCTGAGTTGGGGGTAGCCGGCCAAGGCGCCCGCGATCCGGATGAGGGCGTTGAGCATCGCGATCAGGGCGATGAAGGCGAGCAGCATCGCCGCGACGTTGAAGGCCAGGGAGAGGCCCTCCGACGCGCCGCGCGCCGCCGCGTCGATCACATTGGCGTCGATCTTCTCACGGCCCATCTTGACGTGGCCCAGGGTCTTGGGCGTGAGGGTCTCGGGCATGGCGATCTTGGCGCAGACGAGGGCGGCGGGGGCGGACATCACCGATTGAGCGATCAGATGCCCCGCGATGTCCGGGAAGTATTGGTGCAGCATCCCGACGTAGGCGGCCAGCACGCCGCCCGCCGTGTTGGCGAAACCCCCGACCATGACCGCCATGAGCTCCGAGTTCGTCATCTCCGCGATATAAGGTTTGACCACGAGCGGGGCCTCGGTCTGGCCGACGAAGATGTTGGCCGCCGTCGAGAGCGTCTCCGCTCCGGAGGTCCTCATGGTCTTGTGCATGACGATGGCGATGAGATCGACGATCCACTGCATGACGCCCAGATAGTAGCCGACCGTCATCAGGGAGGAGACGAAGATGATGGTCGGCAGGACGTTGAAGGCGAAGTTGACCATCGGTCCCTCGATCTGCCCCGTCAGGAAAGAGCTGAAGAGGAACTTGACCCCCTCCTGAGTGAACCCGAGGAGGGCCAAGGCCCCGTCGTTGAGCTTTGAGAAGAACCAGAGCCCCGGAGCGGTCTTGAGGACGATGACGCCGAAGAGCAGTTGGAGCGCCATGCCCCAGGCGACGAGCCTCCAGTCGATCTTCCTGCGGTCGGTCGACATCAGCCAGCACAAGCCGAGCAGGGCGAAAAGCCCGAAGAAGGAAAGAGAGCGCTCGAGGAGGGATGTCGGGGCTTCGGCGGCCCGGCGCACGGCCATCTCCGCCTGGATGGGATTGGCGGCGGGCGCGGAGGAGGAGGCGGGAGAGTCCTTCGCGGCTCCGACCGAGAAGGCGGCGGTCCCTAGGGCGCCGAAGAGGCCGCACATCGCGAAGAAGGCCCAGACCCGCCCCGCGCGCAAGAGCGAGGGACGGCCCGCCGCTGAAATCGAGCCTCCCATCCGCCCTCGCTGGATCGGTCCCATGTGCGCGTTAATATAGCATCGTTTCGGCCCGGGACGCAAAAAACATAGAATGTCATCCATGCGGCGCGGCCCATCCATCGCGAGAACCGTAATCATCCTCGGCGCGTCCCTGCTCCTCGCGCCCGGACCGGCAGGGGCCGCGGTCACCCCGTATGTCTACAACTACATCCTGCGCCATTACGACGCGAGCAACGCGGTCACGGCCAGCCAGATGTTCAACGTGCCCATGCCCATGGCCCGGGGCGAGCCCGGCAACTGGAAGCTCACCGTCTCCCCCGCCTATGACCAGGTCACGGCCACGCCTATCAAACTCCAGGGAGCCAGCCTCAATTTCGGCTACAGCCGCCGCTTCTCGGGCGGCTGGGGCGTCTACGCCATCGCCCTGACCAACCACATGTTCACCTCCCCGACCGCGGAGAGCGGCACGCCTCACGACCGGCTCATGGACGCGGACTTCACCGGGTTGACCGGGCCCGCGCTCTACGCCGGGACCCTGAAGAGCGGCGGCTCCATCACCACCCTGGGCGAGAGCTTCGGCCCGACCTACACCTTCTGGCGCGACCGCCGGGACCGTCCGCCCGTGACGCTCTTCGGCGGCCCGGTGTTCAGCCAATCCTTCGCCCGGAACCTGAAGAACGAGTACGATTTCACCGGCACGGAGTCCGGGACCGGGAAAAGCTACCGCCTCCACGGCTCCGTCGACCGGAACCTGACCGTCACCTGGATGGGCGCCGTGCTGGGCGCCGTCGCGGAGTACGAGCTGGGCGAGCACTTCATCCTCTCGCCGCACATCTACGAGGTCTTCCTGCCGAGATCCCGCCAGGTCGGGAACTCGACCCTGCGGGAGGTGGAATACCTCAACGGAATCGTCCAAACGGACTCGACCACGCATTTCTCCGTCAACAGCTCGATCGACACGGTGTATTTCCCCATCCCGGGCGTGGACGTGGTCTATCGCGACTGGTCGCTGGGGATCAATCTGGTGAGCCCTTTCGGCGGGGCCATCGCGCGCACCACCGCCCGGCAATTCCTGCACGGCGCCTGGCCCATGAGCCTGAGCCTCAGCAAGTCCTTCGGCAACTACAAGAAATAGCCGCTTTAGGGGCGGGCTTGCTCGGCCGGACCGTCGAGGACTTCCCGCATCTTGCGCAGCAAGGCCTCCGGGGCGAAGGGCTTGAACAGGAAAGCCAAGCCGGGTTCCAGGACGCCGTCGCGGACGATGGCGTTATCCGTGAATCCGGAGACGAAGAGGGTCCTGCGCGCCATGCCCTTGGAGGCGACCGCCCGGGCCAGCTCCCGCCCGCTCATCCCCGGCATCACCACGTCCGTGATCAGCAGATCGACGGGCTTCCCGTGCCGCTCCAGCGCTTCAAGCGCCTCCCGCCCGTCGGCGGCGGCCAATACCGAATACCCGCCGGCGCTCAGGGCGCGCTCCACGAGCCGCCGGATCGTTTCCTCATCCTCGACCAATAGGACCGTCTCATCGCCCGCGGGCACGGCGGCCTGGGCCTCATCGCCGTCCTCTTCGCCCCCTGAAGCGTCGATCTGCGGGAAATAGATGCGGAAGGCCGTGCCTTCTCCCGGCGCGCTCTCCACCTCTATCTCGCCGCCGCTCTGCTTGACGATCCCGTACACCATGGACAATCCCAGGCCCGTCCCCTTCCCCTTCTCCTTCGTGGTGAAGAACGGCTCGAAAAGATGAGACTTGACCTCCTCGCTCATGCCGCAGCCCGTGTCGCGCACGCTCAAGAACACCAAGGGGCCCGCGGGCATGTCCGGATGTTTCGAGGAGAAGTCGCCGGCGGGAACGACGACCCCGGTCTCGAAGGTCAGCGTCCCGCCCTTGGGCATCGCGTCGCGCGCGTTGACCGCGAGATTGAGGATCACCTGCTCGACCTGCCCGGAGTCCAGCTTGGCCAGGCACGGCCGGGCGGAGAGCCGGGTCTCGAGCCGGATGTCCTCGCCGATGAGCCGCTTGAGCATGCCCACGATCCCGCTCACGCTCGCGTTGATATCCAGCACCTCGGGATCGAGTATCTGCTTGCGGCTGAAGGCCAGGAGCTGTCGGGTGAGCCGGGCGGCCCTCTCGGCCGCGGTCAGGACCTCCTTGAGGTCCTCCCGCCTCCGGTCGCCCTCGGGCAGGCCCTCCAGGGCGAAGCCGGCGTAGCCCGTGATGGCGGTCAGAATGTTGTTAAAATCGTGCGCCACCCCCCCGGCCAGGCGGCCCACGGACTCCATCCTCTGGGATTGGCGCAGCTTCTCCTCGGACTTGGCCAGCGACTCGGCGGCTCGCTTGCGTTCGGTGATATCGACGAAGGTTGCGACCGCGCCTATCGGCTTGCCCTCCTTGAATATAGGATAGGACCAGGCCTCGACCGGGATGGGGGACCCGTCCTTGCGCCAGAACACTCCTTCGGAGATGTGGATCGAACGGCTCTCGCGGAAGGCCTGATAGATGGGGCAGGAGCGCGCCGGCAGGGGCGTCCCGTCAGGAAGGCTGTGATGCATCACATCGTGCATGAAGCGCCCCAAGAGCTCCTCGGCCCTATCGTAGCCCAACATCCTCAGGCAGGACTTGTTGACCAGAGTGCAGTTGCCTTCGATGTCGGTGCCGTAGATTCCCTCCCCGGTGGAATCCAGCAGGAGCCTGACCCGCTCATCGCCGGCGACGGCGGCGGCCTCATGGAGCTTGGACTCCGTGATGTCTCGGAAAGACCATACCCGGCCGCTGACGAGGCCGTTCTCCAAGAGCGGAGAGGAGTAGCGTTCGAAGATCCGGCCGTCCTTGAAAAGCACGGTGTCCAGATCGATCGTGGCCGAGCCGTAGAGCGATCGGACTTTCCTCAGGAACGCTTCCGGCTCGGCCAATTGGCCCACCACGTGATCGAGCAGGGCCTGGTCGTCGCCGGTCTCCAATATCTCGGCGGGGATCCTCCATAGCTCGGCGAAGCGCCGATTGGTCTTGAGGGTCCGGCCCTCGTTGTTCACGGCCAGGATCCCGTCGGCGGTGGCTTCCAGGATCACCTGGAGCTGGAGTTCGCTCTCGCGCAAGGCGGCTTCCGCCAGCTTGCGGCCGGTGATGTCGTCGGCTATCCCCAGCACTCCGACGATCTCCCCCCGTCCGTCACGGAATGGGACCTTGAGAGTATGCACCCAGCGCTTGCGCCCGGCCGCCTCGTATTCTTCCTCGATGTCCTTGATCCGGCCCTCCTCCATTATCTCGCGGTCATCCGCCCGGTATTTCTCGGCCGCCTCCCTGGAGAAGAAACGAAAATCATCCTTACCTACGATATCCTTGGATTCTATGCCCAGTTTCTCGGCCAGGACCCGGTTGCAGAATAGGTAGTTCAAGTTCCGGTCTTTGACGAAGATGATCTGCGGAAGATGCTCGATCAATTCGCGGTTGAGCGCCTCGCTCTCCCCCAGGCGCCGCTCGGCGGTCTCGATGGCCGCGCCCAGACCCGCGCTGACCCGGGCCACCATCCAGGCCATGCAGGGCAGGCTCACCAGCAGGATGAGGGCCGCGGCCAACGGACTGCTCACGACGCTCGAGCGGCTGCTCAAGAAACCCATCAGGAGGATGAACCCGGCGAAGAGCGGAAGGAAGGAACGCATCATCCGCGGCGCCGGAGAATCCCCTTCGAAGAGTCTCCAGGGCCGGAGCCCCCGCCCGGTCTCGGCGAGCAGGGCGGCGGAGAGGGCGAGGAAACAGGCGGCCGTGGTCGCCGCCATCGGGATGACGCGCCCCCCGTAGAACAGCGGGACCCGGTAGACATAGCCGATCAGGACGACGGTGGAAAACGCCGCTGCGAAAGCCGCCCCCCAGGCGGCCGCCGGGGAGGGCGTCCCTCGTCCGCGCGCCAAGCCGGCCGCGGCGCAGGCGCCCAGGATGAAGAAAAGGCCCGCCGTCAGAGGGGACATGATCCAGACCCGCGTCCATGGGTCGAAAAGGCCCGGGGTACCGGCATCCCCCCCGCTTTTAAAATACCAAGCCGCCACTCCCACCAAGTCCGGGATGGGGATGAGGAATACCGGCGCCAGCAGGCCGAACCGCGCGCGAAGAGAGTCGCGCCAGGGAAGCCCCGGGTGCAGCGCCGCGGCCAGGCAGAGGAAGGCGCAGGCCGTCGAGGGCGCCATCGGGATGCTGGAGGGGAGGCCGCTCGCCAACGCCTGGACATCCAGCAGCTTCCCGACGAGCGCCAGCGAGGCCGTCGCGGCCGCGATCGCGCACGCCCAGGACAATAGGGGCGATTCCCGCGCGGGAGACGGACTGTGCGACGAATTCTCCATTTCCCTCATTATCGCGTTTCTTAACCTGCTCGTCAATTTTTCCGCAAGAACCATGAGTTCAATAAGTTCAAGTCTGACACCGGCTCCTGGCGGAGTCGTTGCTCTGCTGGATACAGAGAAGGTGGGACTTCCGTCCTTCCCCGGCCCCTGATAAAAATCGTACTCTAGCAACGGACATCATAGGAGCCTCTCATGACAGACAAACCCCTCAGGAACATCCTCATCATGGGCGCGGCGGGCCGCGACTTCCACGACTTCAACGTGTTCTGGAAACAGCGCTCCGACTGCCGCGTCGTGGCCTTCACCGCGGCGCAGATCCCGGACATCGCAGGGCGGGTCTACCCGAGGCAACTCGCCGGACCCCGCTACCCCAAGGGCATCCCCATCGAGTCGGAGGACAAGGTCGCCGAGCTCATCGAGCGCCATCATGTCGACGAGGTCATCCTCGCCTACTCGGACTTGAGCCACATGGACGTCATGCACAAGGCCTCGCTCGTCAACGCCGCGGGCGCCGACTTCACCCTCATGGGCTGGAAGCGAACGGTGATCCCCTCCCGAAAGCCCGTCATCGCGGTGGGCGCGGTGCGCACCGGCGCGGGCAAGAGCCAGACCACCCGCAAGGTGAGCGAGTACCTCAAGGACCTGGGCAAGAAGGTCGCGGTGGTGCGCCATCCCATGCCCTACGGGGACCTCACCCGCCAGGTCTGCCAGCGCTTCGGCGCGCTCAAGGACCTCGACCTGCATCACTGCACCATCGAGGAACGCGAGGAATACGAGCCCCACATCAACGCGGGCACAGTCCTTTTCGCGGGCGTGGACTACGAGAAGATCCTGCGCTGCGCCGAGGAGGAGGCCGACGTCGTGCTCTGGGACGGGGGCAACAACGACATGCCCTTCTTCGAACCGGACCTCTTCGTGGTCGTCACCGACCCCCATCGGCCGGGCCACGAGCTCTCGTACTATCCCGGGGAGGCCAATCTGCGCATGGCGGACCTGGTCATCGTCAACAAGGTGGACACTACCACCCCGCCGACCGTGTCCGCGGTGGAGCGCAACATCCGCAAGGTGAACCCGCGCGCGGTCATACTCCGCGCCGAGTCCCCGGTCACGGTGAGCGACCCGGCCGCGGTCAAGGGCAAGCGCGTGCTGGTCATCGAGGACGGACCCACCCTCACCCACGGCGGGATGTCCTACGGAGCGGGCCATGTGGCGGCCCAGCGGGCCGGGGCCAAGGAGATCGTCGATCCCCGGCCCTACGCCAAGGGCTCGATCCGGAAAGTCTTCGAGACCTACCGGCACGTCAAGGACGTGCTCCCGGCCATGGGATACGGGGACAAGCAGATGGCCGAGCTCGCGCGCACGATCAACGCCACGCCCTGCGACCTGGTGCTCATCGGGACCCCCATCGACCTCTCCCGACTCATCAAGATCAACAAGCCCTCGGTGCGGGTGACTTACGAACTCAAGGAGCGCGGAGAGGCGCTCTATGAGATGGTTAGGAAGACGGCGTCACGGCTCAAAGGCAGGAAATAGAAGGAAGGGACCTTATGAACATAAAGAATAACGCCCCCGAACGGGCAGGCCCCCGTGGGGGGTCTGCCGGGGCCACCCCGCGGGGATCTGCCAGTAGGTCCGCCGGCAGGTCCGCCGAGTTTATAGAGTTGTCCGAGCGGTATGGGGCTCATAATTATCATCCCCTGCCCGTGGTCATCTCCGAGGCCAAGGGCTCCTGGGTCAAGGACCCGGAAGGCCGCAAGTACCTCGACATGCTCAGCTCCTACTCCGCGCTCAACCACGGGCACCGGCACCCCAAGATCATCCGAGCCTTGGTCGAGCAGGCCAAGAAGGTCACCCTCACCTCGCGCGCCTTCCACAACGACCAGATCGGCCCTTTCCTCAAGGAACTCTGCGAGCTCTCCGGCTTCGAGATGGCCCTTCTAATGAACTCCGGGGCGGAAGCGGTGGAGACCGCGATCAAGACCGCCCGCAAATGGGGCTGTATGAGGAAAGGCCTGGCGCAAGAGAAGGCCGAGATCATCGCCTGCGCTAATAATTTCCACGGCCGGACCATCTCCTTGATCAGCTTCTCGACCGAGGCGCAGTACCGCCGGGACTTCGGACCCTTCACCCCGGGATTCAAGATCGTCCCCTACGGGGACGCCCAAGCCCTGCGCCAGGCGATCGGACCGGATACGGTGGCCTTCCTGGCCGAGCCCATCCAGTGCGAAGCGGGCATACTCGTGCCTCCCCCGGGCTATTTCCGCGAGGTCCGCCGCATCTGCGACGATGCGGGCATACTCCTCATGTTCGACGAGATACAAACCGGTCTGGGGCGCACCGGCAGGATGTTCGCCTTCGAGCATGAAGGCGTCCGGCCCGATGTGCTCATCCTGGGCAAGGCGCTCGGCGGCGGGGTGATGCCGGTCTCCGCGACCCTGGCATCGAGGGAAGTGATGGGGGTCTACAAGCCCGGGGACCATGGGAGCACCTTCGGCGCCAATCCCCTGGCCTGCGCCGTGGGCCGCGCCGCGCTCAAGACGCTCAAGGCGGAGAAGCTCGTCGAACGCTCCCGCACGCTCGGCGAGCGCTTGGTCGGCCGCCTGCGCAAGATCGAGAGCCCCCACATCAAGGAGGTCCGCGGCCGCGGGCTCATCGTGGGCATCGAGCTCCATGCCTCGGCCGGCGGCGCGCGCCGCTATTGCGAGGCGCTCCTGCGCGAGGGCATGCTCTGCAAGGAGACCCATGAGCACGTCATCCGCCTGGCCCCGCCCCTGACCATCTCCGCCAAGGAGATCGACTGGGCCGTCTCTCTCCTTGAGAGGACGCTCAAGTGACCCGGGCCAAGCGCAAGGACCTCGTCACCCTCGAGGACGTCTCCACCGAGGAGCTAACGGATTGGCTCAAGCTCGCCCTCAAGCTCAAGAAGGAGCGCAAGGCGGGCAAGACGCACGACCTGCTCAAAGGCAAGAACCTCGGCATGATCTTCCAGAAAAGCTCGACGCGCACCCGCGTCTCCTTTGAGACCGCCATGCGCCAGTTGGGGGGCCACGCCCTGCACCTCTCCGGCAGCGAGCTCCAGCTCGGCCGCGGCGAGACCGTGGCGGACACCGCCCGGGTCCTATCCCGCTACCTCGACGGCATCATGGCCCGGGTCTACAAGCACTCCGACATCCTGGACCTGGCCCGCCATTCGAGCGTCCCGGTCATCAACGGACTCTCCGACTACTCCCACCCCTGCCAGGCCGTGGCGGACTACATGACGCTGCTCGAGAAAAGGGGCAGGCTGGAGGGCCTCACCCTGGCGTATGTGGGCGACGGGAACAACGTGACCCACAGCCTGCTCTTCGGCGGGGCCGCGCTGGGCGTGAGCGTGGTCTGCGTGACGCCCAAGGGCTACGAGCCCTCCGCCAAAGCCGTGGCCGCGGCTAGGGCTATAGGGAAGAAGACGGGGGCCAAGGTGGAGCTTTCCAATAAGCTGGAAGCCGTGCGCGGCGCGGACGTGCTTTATACCGACGTCTGGGCCAGCATGGGCCAGGAGGCCGAGCACGCCGCGCGCGTGAAGATATTCGCCCCCTACCAGATCAACGCCGAGCTCATGGCCCTGACCGGGAGGAAGGACTCGCTCTTCATGCACTGCCTGCCCGCCCACCGGGGTGAAGAAGTCACCGACGAAGTGGCCGACTCGCCCAACTCCGTCATCTTCGACGAAGCCGAGAACCGCCTCCACGCCCAAAAAGCCATCCTGATCCGCCTTCTTGGGGTCAGACGTTGACTTTCGGACCGAGTTCCACCCCCTCGCGTCGTTGACGAAGGAAATTCGGTCCGAAAGTCAACGTCTGACCCCTATCGGAGGAAGTGGCAGGTGTAGCCGCCGGGGTTTTTTAGAAGATATTTCTGGTGGTATTCCTCGGCGGTCCAGAAACGGCCGGCGCGGACGATCTGGGTCGTCAAAGAGCCCTTCCATTTCCCGGACTTCTCCACGCGCTCCTTGACCTTCTCCGCGGTCTTGCGCTGGACTTCGTCGTGATAGAAAATGACGGAACGATACTGCGTGCCCTCGTCGTTGCCCTGGCGGTTGAGCGTGGTCGGGTCGTGCAGACGGAAGAAATAGCCCAGAAGCTCCTCGTAGGAGATCCTCTCCGGATCGAAGACGACCTGTACCGCCTCCGCGTGGCCGGTCGCCCCGGTCTTGATGTCCTCATAGGCCGGTGCTTCGGTCGCGCCGCCCGTGTAGCCCACCTCGGTCTTGGCCACGCCCGGGAGTTTGCGCACGATCTCCTCCACGCCCCAGAAACAGCCGCCGGCGAAAGCGGCGGTCTCCGTCTTCTTGGCCGCGGGGGTTTTCCCCTTGGCGAAAAGGACGGCGAAACGCCCATAGCCCTCGGCCTCGAGCTTCTCGGCGGGGACGAAGCGCATGGAGGCCGAGTTCATGCAGTAGCGCATGCCGGTGGGCTCGGGCCCGTCCGGGAAGACATGTCCTAGATGGGAGTCGGCGCCCTTGGAACGCACCTCGACCCGGCTGCGGAAGAGGCCGCGGTCGATCTTCTCGACCACATTCTCAGGCGACAAGGGGCGCACGAAGCTCGGCCAGCCGGTGCCCGAGTCGTACTTGTCGAGCGAGCTGAAAAGCGGTTCCCCGGAGACCACGTCGACATAGATGCCCGCCTTCTTGTTGTCCCAATACTCGTTCTTGAAAGGAGGCTCCGTCCCCTCCTCCTGCGTCACCTGATACTGGAGCGGGGTCAGCTTTTTCTTGAGTTCGGATTTGGAGGGCTTGGCGTGTTCTTCCATGGGTTTCCTCGACTGGGTTTCGGCGTGAGCGGGCAGTGCCGCCCAAAGTGACAGCACGGCTAGGATAAGGGTTCGGGACAAGACCCCAGAAAGGCTATTTCGGACTTGGTATTCCATAATTCTCCCTGCATTTTATCATTTCACCCCGCCTCCCCGGCACTCGCCGCGCGGCGAGTAGAACCCCGTTCCAGCAAGATCCTCAGGAATGCGGCTATGAGTCGTATTTTTTCGCTCCCTCGCGGTGTAGAATAGGCGTGCCCGTAATGAGCGAGACACCCTCCCGGCCCTTGGACCGCCTCATCGCCCTGCACGCCGATAAGGCGTACTCCAGCGCCCTGCGCCTGTGCGGGAACGCCGCCGACGCCTGCGACCTGGTCCAGGAATCCTTCCTGCGGGCCTTGAAGAAAGCCGACCTCTACGACCCCAGGCGGGATTTCGGCGCTTGGCTGCATCGCCTGATCTATAGGGTCTATCTCAACGAGCGCAGAACGCGTTCGCGCCTGCGCGAGGTCCCCCTGGACCCGGTTCCGCGCGAGGACGATGATCCGCGCCCTTCGACCCTGCCGGAAGCCGCGGACTGTCCCGAGGCCGAGCTCGCGAAAATCGACCTCAAAACCCAGATAAGCCGGGCCTTGTCCCGGCTCCCCCCTGACTTGAGGGCCTGCATGAATCTGGTTGATGTCGAGGGGCTTCCTTATGAAGAGGCGGCCCGGACGCTCGGCTGGCCCGTGGGCAGCGTGGCGGGCAAGCTCTTCCGCGCCCGGCGGATGATGCGGGAAATGCTGCGCGAGGAGGCGGAAGGATGATCTGTCTCATGCTGGAGAATATCTGGGACCTCTACGCGGACGGTCGACTGGCACCTTCCCAGGCCCGCTGGGTCAGCGGACATATAGAAGCTTGCCCGCGCTGCCGCGATGAGGCCGCCGCTTGGCAAGGCATGCTCAGGACTCTCCCTTCTTTGGACGAAGCTCCGGCCCTGGAGGAATTGAAGGTGGCCTTGGTCCACCCTCAAGAGCGACCGCCCGTTCCCGACTCCGCTTCAGAACCCTGGCCGGACTGGCCTTGGTCGGAAGCGCCCTCCATGGCCATGGCCCTGGGGGTGAGCGCGGCCTTGCTCTGCCTCTCCCTCATCGGGCCGGGCATCATCAGTCAATCCTGTTCCCAACAAGACCAGTTCGTCTGCCCTATGCCCGCTTCCGGAATCGGTGGGAGGCCTCAATGAACGAAATCCTCGGACTATTTACTTGGCGTTCCCTTCTCCGTTCCACCTTGCTATTCCTTATAGTCGCCCTCCCCCTCGCGTTCTACCTCCGAACCTACGATTCCGCCACGGTCAAGATCACCCTGCTCCAGATAGGAGCCCTGACCGCGCTGGCGCTCTGGCTGGCGGGGACACTGGAGGAAGGCCGCGTCGAGATACCCATCGAGGTCGCCGGGGCGTTGGTCCCCGCCGTCCTCCTCATGGCCTGGAACGCGGCCCGCTTCGCCTTTGCCGGGCACCGGAGCGCCTCCTTGCACGGTTTCCTCCAGCAGGAAGCCTTCCTGGCCTGCCTGGCGCTGGGAGCCCTGAGCTTTACCCGCGCCGACGCGCGCAAGGCCGCTCTCATCGCCGCGGGCGGATGTTCGGCCGTAGCCTTCTATGCGTTCCTCCAACGCCTGGGGCTCGACCCGTTGATCTGGCGCGGAGCCTTCGGAGAGAGAGTCTTCTCGACCTTCGGGAACCCGACCTTCCTCAACGATTATCTGGGCCTCTGCGGGCCGCTCTGCTTGGCCGCGGCTCTGGACCTCCGGCTGCACCCGGGCATGCGGGCCTCGGCCGCCGTTCTCCTCCTGCTTGTCGCGGCCTCCTCGGCTTGGACCGGCGCCCATGAGCGCTCCTTGCCCCTGCTCGTAGGCCTCCTCTCTTTCGCCGCCCTGGCGTGGAAACAAGTCGACAAACGGGGTCGGAACACCGTTCTGAGCCTCTTGGGCCTCTGCGCCATCCTCTTCCTATCGCTCGCCAAGCCTTTCCCCCGCGTCCCCGGCGCATCCGCTCTTGATGACAGTTTCAAAATACAGACTTGGAAGGGGACGGCCGCGATGATCGCCCGCCGTCCCGTCCTCGGCTATGGACCGGGCTCCTTCTGGGTCCATTACCCCGCTTTCCGCAGAGAGGAAATCATCCTCTCCGAACACAAGCACAACACGGAGACGGACCACCCGGAGAGCGAACTCTTGGAGCAATGGGCCGAGGGGGGTCTGCCGGCTTTAGGATTGTGGCTCTGGCTCTGCCTGAGCGTCCTTCAGGCGGGCCGGGGCGCCTGCCGTCGCCCCGAACAGAGTACGGAAGGTCCCGGTTACTCCTCGGCTTTCCTGGCCTCGGTGCTTGCGGGCCTGCTGCCGGCCCTGGCCGGCATCTCGCTGAGATTCCCGGGGCCCGGCGCGCTCTGGTATCTTTTCGCCGGGATATGCGTCGCCGGGGCGCGAACGCGCGCCGACGGGCAGGTCTACGCCCTTCCCCTGCCCCTGGGAGGCGGCAGGAGAGCCCTCTCGTGCCTGGTCTTGACCGCGGCCCTGCTGGCCGCGGGCTGGCCCGCGGCCTGGTTCATCTCCGATATCCGGCACAACATCGCCATCTTCTATTCCAAAGGAAAGGATTGGGATAAGGCTTTATCCTATTACGACAGTCAGGCGCCCGGAGCGCCGAGCTATGTGATGGGACAATACTTCAAAGGGAATGTCCTCAACGACATGCCGGATAGGGCCGCGGAGGCGGTGGAGCAGTACCGCAAGGTCCGCGCCCTCGCGCCGGACTATGTGCAGGTCCATTTCCAGGAGGGCATCGCCCTGCGCAAGCTCGGACGCATCCCCGAGGCGATCGAGCGGCTGGAGCGCCAAACCGAGTTGGACCCGGTCTGGGACAGGGCCTGGGAAGTCCTCTCCGAGCTCTACCGCGAAGCCGGGCGAGAGGATGACGCCGTCCGGGCGGCCGAGCGAGGGCGGCGCGCCGGCGAACTCTGGTCCAGCCGGCAACCGGCCCCGCGCGGCTGAACGTCACCCACATCCTGGGCCCTAGGACGGCCTCCCGAGAAGGCCCTTCGCTCGTTGCGTCACTCCCGGCGCGGACGCATACTGGCGCTATCGGACCGCGCTGAAGCGGCCGATCCAAGGAGGCTCCCATGAAGCGACTCGCAATAGGCTGTTCCCTGCTCGTGCCGTTGACTCAGACCGGTCTGCTCTCAGCCCAGGAGCTTCCCTCCCTACGGGAGTTCAAGGAAGCCCTCTCCGGGATCGAAGCCCCGGCCGTCCGGCCTGCCGCGGCGCAGGCTCCGGAGAACACCCCGGAGGCCGAGTCCTCGTGCGCGGCCATGCCGTTGTCCGGACCCATCCGCCTGGAAGGACGGGCCTTCACCTGGGCCGTGACCTACGACGTAAAATCAGGAGACGATGCTCAGGGCGTGATCAAGGGTGGATCCGACGGATACTCGTACACGGACGCCCGTGGGACCGTGGTCGGAAAATCGCAGGAGAAGAACATGGCCGAGGGCACGGCCGTCACCGTGACGGGCTGTTCCGGCGAGCGCATCGGCGAGATCATCCGCTCCGACGCGGGCTGGGACGGCGAGCGCTCCTTCGAGGTCAAGGACGCCTCGGGGAAGACCGTGGCCAAGACCGGGGAGATCGGCTATCTCCAGGGAGGCTTCACGCTCGACTCCCCTTCCGGGACGCCCGTGGCCGCCTACAAGAGCGAGCATTGGTTCCTCGACCGCTGGAGCATCACTCCGGCCCCGGGCTCCTCCGTGGACGCGCGTCTGGCGGCTATGGTGCTCGTCTACAACCACTCGGCCGACCGCCGGGAATCCACGCGGCGGCGCCATGACCGCATCGGAGACCGGCCCGATAGGCCGGACCGGGACTAAGGGCCTGTCAAACAATAACTGAGTCAATTTGGCCGAGGGGCTTTTGCCCCG
>CAYHRV010000019.1:0-23571 GCA_964359165.1 uncultured Elusimicrobia bacterium | reverse complement strand
TGCGCGACCGGGGACAAGAACTACTTCGGCTCGGCCGTGGAGACCATCGAGGGAGTGCGGCTCATCAAGGCCGCCTTTCCCCGCTGCAAGACCGTGCTCGGCGTCTCGAATGTTTCCTTCGGGCTTCCCGCGGCCGGGCGGGAGGTGCTCAACTCCGTCTTCATGCAATATTGCGTGCAGGCGGGCCTCGACCTGGCCATCGTCAACTCCGAGAAGCTCGCGCGCTACTCGACGCTCCCGGAAGCCGAGAAGCGTCTATGCGACACGCTCCTGCGCTGGAAAGGCCCGCAGGATACTCCCTCGTCCGGAACCGACCCCATCGCCGAGTTCGCGGCGCATTTCCGGCAGGTCAAGGAGAAGCCGGCTGAAGACGAAAGAAAGAAGCTCCCTCCGGAGAAGCGCGTCGAGCGCAGCGTGGTGGAAGGCTCGAAGTCCGGGCTCCTCGACGACTTAAAAACGCTCCTGGAGGGGCGGAGCGCGCTCGACATCGTCAACGGCCCGCTGATGAAGGGGATGGACGAGGTAGGCCGCCTCTTCGGGGCCAACGAGATGATCGTAGCCGAGGTGCTCCAGTCCGCCGAGGTCATGAAGGAGGCGGTCTCCTTCCTGGAACCGCACATGGACAAGAGCGCCGCGACCTCCCGCGGGAAGATCCTGCTCGCCACGGTCAAAGGCGACGTTCACGACATCGGCAAGAACCTGGTGCACATCATCCTCAAAAACAACGGCTACGAGGTCGTGGACCTGGGCATCAAGGTCGCGCCTGACGCCCTCATCGCGGCCGCGCGCAAGGAGAAGCCGGACCTCATCGGACTCTCCGGCTTGCTGGTCAAATCCGCCCAACAGATGGTGGCCACGGCCGAGGACATGAAGACGGCCGGGCTCGAGGCGCCCCTGCTGGTGGGCGGAGCCGCGCTCTCGGCGAAGTTCACCGCCTCGCGCATCGCCCCCGCCTACGGGGCGCCCGTGCTCTACGCCAAGGACGCCATGACCGGCCTCAACCTAGCCAACGGGCTCCAGGCCCCCGAGCGCCGGACCGAGCTCATCGAGGAGAACCGCAGGAAGCAGACGGAAATCTCCCGGCCCGACACGACCCCGGCCCCGGCTCCCCACCCGGCCCGGGCGACGGTCATCGACCACTCCATCGACATCCCCTCGCCCCCGGACCTCAAACTGCACGTCCTGCGGGATTTTCCCGTCGAGGAGGTCTTCAAGTACATCAACCCCATCATGCTCTACGGCAAGCACCTCGGGCTCAAGGGCCAGCCGGAGCGCCTGCTGGCCGAGAACCACCCCAAGGCCGTCGAGCTCTTCCGGCAGATCCACGCCCTCCAGGAGGAGATCATCGACAAGGGGCTCATCCACCCCTCCGCCGTGGTGCGCTTCTTCGCCGCGCAGTCGGAGGGAGAGACCCTGCGCCTCTACAGCTCCCCGCACGAGGGAGGGCGCGAGGAAGGCTCCTTCACCTTCCCGAGACAGACCGGGCGCGAGCTCCTCTGCCTCTCGGATTTCGTCGCGCCCAAGAGCCTGGGCCGCATGGATTACGTGGCCCTCTTCGTGGTGACCTGCGGCCGGGACATCCGGGAGCTCTCCGAGGCCTACCGGGACAAGGGAGAGTACCTCAAGTCCTTCGCTCTGCAGGCCGTGGCCATCGAGAGCGCCGAAGCCTTCGCCGAGCTCCTGCACGACCGCCTGCGCAGCATGTGGGGCATCCCGGACCCGGTGGGCATGACCCTGCGCGAGAAGTTCCAGGCCCGCTATCGCGGCCTGCGCGTGAGCTTCGGCTACCCCGCCTGCCCGGCGCTCGAGGATCAGCGCCAGCTATTCTCCCTGCTCGAGCCCCAGAGGCACATCGGGGTCGTCCTCACCGAGGGTCTTATGATGGAGCCGGAGGCCAGCGTCTCCGCCCTGGTCTTCCACCACCCCCAGGCCCGCTACTTCTCCGTCAACGGCGAACCCGAGCGGCGCTGAAGGCGGCCCGAGGGGCCCGACCGACCGCATGGGGCTGGGTTTGGAGGAAAGATCGGGCGCCGGACTGTGATACACGGACCGACTCCGCCGCATATCACCGCTCCAGGGCGTCCTGCCGAAGAGGGTTTCTCTGACGGTAAATAAAGATTTCGTGGTATGATATCTTCCGCCGTCCGTGCCACACAGTTCAGTAGACTCTATAGTTAGCGAGCATTTGGGAAGGCCAATGAGAATCTTTCTAAATCGTTCGGCGAATCGCTTTTTTAAGTTTTTTATATTCCTAATATTTGCAATGCCGGTCCTAGCCGTTATTGTGTTGCTCTTATTGGGCTTTGGTGATGCATTATTTGGTATCGCACTCTACATCAACGACGTTTATTTTTCTCCAGTTCATTTTATTTTTGGCGACGATATCGTTCCAATTCATGAATTTGGTCCCGTTCCTGGCATCAAAGGACATCTCTACTCATTTATTTTTTATGTGATAGTAAGTTATCTTCTAGCCAATGCGGTTGGTGTGGTGGTTGGGAAATTGGATGATCTCGCTAACCAAGCGCTTCTGCCGATGCGCGCCAGGAAGAAGCGCCAGTAGCGCGCTCGGCAGAGCGGTCCGTTGACTTCCGCAGACTATGAAACAGCAAATTTTTGCGATTGTGGTCTTCAGCCTCGCACTCAATATGTTTGGGTGCAATCCAATTACTGATTCCCACATCCAGGCGAATGTTCCTGATTCAAAGGATTTCAACGCGTTCTTGCAGCGCGATTTGAATAAGTACTTCCAGACAGGCAGGAGTGGAGTGGTCCAGGTTGACTTTGAGTTGCTTCGAAAAGGCCCGACGCAAACGGGGATTGCTTTTCCTAAGTACTACGCGTGGGTTTTAATTCGAGAGGGCGGAAAGGAGTCTAAGCAGGGCGCAGTGCGTCTGGCGGCGATGAACAAGTCTCAATTTGAAGTGACGAATATTGTCGACGCTGATGCGATTCGGAGAGACCCGCATGTTATTGAATCCATATTCCCTCAAGCTCTTTGTGATTCGATACGAAAGCGGTCGGGAATCAGCGAAGCGTTGAAGCTGTAGAAAAATCCCTCGCAATGAGGAAATCTTGAGTGTATTCGTGCAAAGGAAGAATAGGATAGAGAATCTGAGATCGGCGGAGATTTTTCTACAGCTTCGTTAGACCGAAGCAGTAATGAAACGAACAGTGACGTTTGCCTTCACTGCAATCGTGCTATCGGTGGGATTTGCATTGCTAGGATTGCGGACCGCTATACACGTACCGAACCGATTTCACAATGGAATTTCGAACATAAATCCGACCGTTCAAGAGCTAGTGAATCAGCGGTTTCCGTTCCGAATTATTAATCCGGAATGGGTGAAAACCGCCCCCCAAACCAAATGGGAAGAGAACTGGGTAAGAGCTGAAGTTGGTGCCAGAAACACGTTTTTATTTCTTGGATGGGCGATCGCAATGTTTGTGCTATCGAAATGGAAACGGCTTTGTCAGCCATGACGTTATTTTTTTTAAAGAAAAGATCTGGAGCGATGGTGACGGCAAACGGAGTTGCGGGCACCTGTCCTCGGTCTAACCATTGGCTTGAACGGCCGGCGGCCCGTAAGATTTGGCTTCGTGGCCGCCGCTGTTCAGGCTTGGCGTTTTCGGCGCATGAGATCGATGAATTGAAATGACGAAGAACATATTTGTCTTCCTTGCCATCGCTGCCGCTGCTGGTTTTCTCGGCGTGATTATAGGCCATCTGGAAACAAATCGTCTTTGGACTAGTGCGTCGATCGCGGAACACATAATGTCAATTCGTATTTATAACGACATAAAGAAAGAGTTTGGGACAATTCAGTCTGACGACCCCAAGTATAAGGACATCAAGGGAAGCATTCATATCTACAAAGACATAGATTTGGCGATACTCGAAGAACGCGGCGTTAAAACAATTCGAGTCTATCAATGAACCGATATCCAGTATTCGGCGCACTTTTTATAGCGCTTATCTGCCATGCCTCAGCAGATCCCGGCTCTCAATTCGGATCCACTCCGCACGATAAAATCAAGGCTTTGTATTCTGACGCAGTCAAGGCGCTTGATATCGTAAAGACCCTGACCGAAAAGAAAGCGCGCACGAGCGGTGAAATAATTAACATATACCGCGCCGAAGAAAAGATCGGCGCGCTCAGCCGGTCATCCCCTCATAGGGAAGATCTCAAAGAAATAGTGTCTAAGTGCGCTGCTTATGTGAGCGCAAACCGTTCTCGATTTCGTGAAGTCCATGATGGATGGAAAGGAGAGGAAAATCACTTTGAGCCCACCGCGTTCTGGGCCGAAGAGCTTCGTGGAGTTTCCCCCGAAGCGGCGGAGATTCGAGAAATCGAATTCGACGTAAAGTTCAAGGACCTGATGCGGTCGTTTAGACACGACGACCGGGCTATTGGCAAGGATTGCGCGACTTTTTATGCGGATATCGTTCGCGCGGAGCCAACGTACTCGGAATCGTACTCAAAAGAGGAGATTGCGTCGATGGCGCCCAGTTGTGCCGAGCAGCGAGATAAGTTCATTAGGCAAAGGAATGCATTATTGAAGGAATACTCGGATCTGCCGGCGGCGAAGAAGTTGAGCGAAATAGATCCAACGGAGATCGTATCTGAAAAATATTTTGGATTATGTTAGCCCTTAAGCTTAAAATGCGCGGTATCGGGTTGGAGACTGGCGCATCCTAGTGAACATGAAGCTAATCCTCGTTCTCCTGTTCTGCCCAGGCCCGCTCCTCCGGCCGGCGGCCTGGGCGGCCCAGGCCGCGCCTCCGGGCGCGGAGTCCATCCTCCGGACGATGGAGGAGGTCGCCTCCAGGCAGAGGAAGGCCGACCCTTTGGAGGCGCGGGGCCTCGAGGACAAGCTCCGCGACCTTGCCGCCCGGATCCGCGAGCTCGGCCCGGGCGCGGCCCCCGCGTTGTCTTCCTATCTCTGCGACCGGCGCAGGCTCATCAAGGTCCGCCTCTACGCCGCGTCCCTGCTGGGGCTCATCGGTGAACCGGGCTCCTACCCCGCCCTCAAGGAGACCGCCCTGGACGGACGCGAGGACCCGGGCCTCCGTTCGGCCGCCCTTCAGGCTGCCTGCTCCCTGCGCTTGGACGCTCCCGCGTGCCGGGCTCCGGCCGAAGCCGTCCTAAAGGACTCTTCCACCGGGGAACTGCTCGCGCGGGAAGCCTTGCTCCAGCTTTCGCGCGTCGGCGCCGACGACGCCGGGCTCATGCTCAGGCTCGCCAAGCGCCATGGACCGGCCCCCGAGGGCCACCGGCTCGATTCGGCGACGCATGCCCTGCGCGCACTGGCCCTCTCGAAGTCCCGCACCCGGCGCGAGCTTTTCAAGCTGGCCGGTTATTTCAAAAAGGGAAGCGAGGCCCGGCGTCGCGCGGTGGAGGCGTTGGCCGCGAAAAAAACAAGTCTTTCCGAGATGGAGCCGGGCGAGCTTCACGCCCTTCGCTCCATCGCGCTGGAGGATCCCCTCTGCGCGGTCGAAGCGGCCCGCCTCCTGGGCGAGCTCAGGGACCCGGGCTCGGTCGACGCCCTTATCCGGGCCCTGAGGACTCAGCAGAAGCCCCATACGCTGGCCGAGGCGGCGGAGGCCCTGGCCAAGATCGGCGACGCCTCCGCGGCAGGACCCCTGGCCGCCTTGGCCTCGGCCATGCACCAGGACCCGCGCTTCGCCCCGCAAGGGCGGGAGGAATACCGGCAGTACGCGGTCCGTATCCAAGCGGCGGCTGATTTCCTCGCCGCGCCGACCCCTGGACGCTATGAGACGCCGCAGGAGCGCGCTCTCCGGCCTTTGAAACAGGAGAAACCGGCCGTGCCGGCGGATGCGCCGGCGGCCTCCTTCAGCTATGAGGGCTGGCCCGGCGAGGGGACCCCTCGGCCGGTGTTCAGCGGAACCTCGGACTCCCTGACCCTTTATCCGGAGCCAAGCTCGCCGGCCGAACCGGCGCGTTCTCATCCTCTGAGGAAGGGAAGACCACTGACAGTAGAGGGTTCCATCGTGAGGACCCTGGCCCCCGGGATACTGCGCGCCCGCAAGGCCATGGAGGCTCCCCTGCGGGATCTGGGAGAATCCCGCCCTCTGCGGCAGGCCGAACACTCCGGGCCCTCCGAAAAGTCCAAAGTCTTTCTTCTGGAGGGCGAGGCTCTGGAGATATTGGCCTATCGCCCGCAAGGCGCCTGCTTCCTGCGGCGAGGCGCGCGGATCTACGAGGGCGAATGCCTAAGCGAGGCCGCCCAGGAACTCTTCACCACGCTCTCGGACCCCAAGACCGAATGGTGGCTCAAGACCACGGTGCCCGGGGCCTCGGGCTGGTTCCGCTCCGACGACCCCGCCGTGGATTTCCTGCAGAGATAGCCGCGCCCGCGACAGCATCATGTCGCGTTCAGCGCGGCTCGCACCCCCTTGAAATATGGGGCTTCTCATGTTAATATGATAGTGTCATACACTGACATAGCGAGGTGAGCCCAATGCAGCGCATCGCCCAGCCCGTCACCATTACCCTGCCGCCCAAACTCCTGCGCGTGGCTGATAGGATCGCCAAAGCCGAGGGACGAAGCCGGTCCGAACTCTTCCGCGACGCCTTGAGGGCCTTTTTATGGAAAAGGAAGTGGGAAGCGGTCCAGACCTATGGCGCTCAAAGAACCATGGAGACCGGCCTGAAGGAAGAAGACATCGAAGGAATCGTGGACGATGTCCGCCGCTCCCATCGCGCCTAACAAAACACCGTGCGGATCGTCGCCGACACAAACATCCTTGTTTCCGCCGCGGTCTCTCCCCGAGGCGTGGCGGCGAGGATCCTGATTCTTGCCGCGGAAGGCAAGATACGCCTTTTCGTTTCCCCCTTCATCCTTTCCGAAATGGAGGAGGTTCTGGGCAGACCCAAGATCGGATTCTCCCTCGAGCAAATCCGCGCCTCGCTGGAAGCGGTGAAAGAGATCGCCAAGACGGTCCAGCCCAAGGTCAAGGTGAATGTCATCGCGGCCGAGAACAGCGACAACAGGATTCTGGAGTGCGCCCTGGCCGCTGAGGCCGATGTTCTGATCACCGGCAACATGAAAGACATCCGTCCTTTGGGGAAGTTCAGGGACATCGACATACGGACCCCGCGCGAATTTCTGGACGAATATTTTCCAGAAGCCTGACCGAAAACCATATATCAGGTAATTGATTTATAGGTCAATTACTCGATATATGGAGAAGAGTGATCAAAAGTCCGCGTCCTGGCCGCCGTTTCAAACGAAACGGCGGCCAGGACGAGTCATTCCATCACGCGCATCATGCCCGAGGAGGGCCGGGGCATGATGGCCTTCGAGAGCGCCTTGACCCCCTCGCCCACGAAGAGCGAGACGATGAAGACCACCGCGGCCAGGAGTATGCCCACCGCGACGTTGCCTTTCTCCAACTCCTTGCCCGCGCGCATCCCCTTGGAGCGGGTGAGGCGGCCGAAGACCCTCAGGGAGAAGGACATGGTCGCCACGACCACCACGAAGGCCAGCACGAGGTTGCCCGCGGCCGTCAAAGCCAGCTTCCAGGGGTCGCCGCCGGACGCGATCCCGGGGGAGAGGTGCCTTCGGATCATCGCGGCCACGGGCTCGAAGGCCTGATACATGATGTTGGCCGAGGCGATGAGCAGGGAGGCGACCAGGATTCCCACGGCCACGTTCCCCTTCGCCAACTCCTTGTCCTCGTTGAAGTCCGTGTTGGAGCGGATGAGCGCCCGGAGGGTGGCGTAGACGACCAGCACGGCCATGAGAACGGTCAGGCCCAATTCGAAAATGCTCGCGAGAATGCGTGTGACGTTCATGTGTTCAGTGCCTCCAGGACCACGGCCACTCCCTGCCCTCCCCCCACGCTGATGGCGGCCACCCCGTAGCGCGCGCCCCTGCGGCGCAACTCGAGGAGCAGGGTCAGGACCAGCCGGCAGCCGGTGGCGGAGAAGGGGTGTCCGATCGCCGCCGCGCCGCCGTTGACGTTCACCTTGTCGGCCGGCGCGCCCAGTTCGGCCATATCGAGGAGCGTCTGGGCGCAGAAAGTCTCGTTGATCTCGTAGAGGTCCACATCGCCGGGCTTGAGCCCGGCCTTTGTCAAAGCTTTCCGTACGGCCCCGACCGAGGCGTAAGCCATGCGCTCCGGAGGCACGGCCTCGTAGGCGCCGGCGAGTATCCGCCCCAGCGGCTTCTTCCCCTTGGCCGCCCTTTCCGAGCCCACGACAAGGGCGGAAGCCCCGTCGACGAGTCCGTGCGTGTTGGCCTCGGAAACGCTTCCAGCCACGGACTTGGAGGAGGCGAAATGCTCAGGAGTCGGATCCATGAGGATATGGTCGTCCTCGATCGCGGAGTCCACGGGCACGATCTCCTCGGCGAAAAAGCCTCGCGCGCGGGCCTTCAGGGCGCGGCGGTGGCTCTCCAGGGCCCAGGCGTCCATGTCCCGGCGGGAGAGCCCACCCTCCCGGGCCGCCTCATCGGCGGTCTCGGCGATGGTCTTACCGCAGGCGATATCCTTAAAGGAGGGGATGAAGACCTCGCGCCGCAGGCGGCTAGCGCAGTCCGTGCCGCCCGTCCCCACCAACTCCGCCTCCCCTGTCTCTACGTCCTCGGCGGCCTCGATGAGGGCGTGCAGGCCTCCGCCGCAGGCCATGGAGAGGGTCAGGCAGGGGGCGCTCTCCGGGGCTCCGGCCCAGAGCCCTACATAGCGCGCTCCGTAGCAGGCGTGCGCGCCGGCTTGGTACATGTTCGCGAAGACCACGCGCTCCAGCGAAGGCCCGGGGACCGCCGCGCGCTCCAGGGCCGCCTTGAGCGCGCGAGCGCCGAGGTCGAGGGGATCGTGTTCGGACAGGGCTCCCCCCTCTCCGCCGTCGCCGCGCCGGCCGCGCGACCAGGTCGAAAAAGCCGTCCGGGCGCCGCCTAGGATGAACGCGGTCATCCTTTAATTTATAGCAATTTCTTGCCGGGCGAGACGCTTTATTGATAAAGTGCGCAGGACTCCATGAAACGCATCGCCGTCTATCCCGGCAGCTTCGACCCGGTCACCCGCGGGCATCTGGACATCATCCGCAGGGCCCGCCGGCTCTTCGACCGCGTCATCGTCGCCGTCTCGGATAATCCGTCCAAAAGCCACACCTTCGACGTCCGGGAGCGGGTGAGCATGCTGCGAGACTGCGTGCGGGGCATCCCGCAGGTGGAGGTGGACACCTTCTCGGGCCTTCTGGTGGACTATCTCAAGGCCCGCGACGCCCGCGTCCTCATCCGCGGCCTGCGCGCGGTCAGCGACCTCGAGTACGAGTTCCAGCTCGCCTCCATGAACAGCCGCCTCCACCGCGAGGCGGAGACCCTCTTCCTCATGCCGGATGAGCGCTACACCTACCTGTCCTCCTCCATCGTCAAGGAGGTCGCGCGGCTCGGAGCGCGCATCGAGGGCTTCGTCCCGCCCCTGGCCGCCCGAACCCTGCGCCGCCGGTTCTCCGCCGGAGGACGCCGCGGGGGAAAGCCATGAGTTCAGAGAAACGCAGTAAATTATTGATCGAGCCGCGGTTCCAGGTCCAGCTCATGCTCCGCATGGCCGCCTGGGCCGTGCTGGCCACGCTCATCACCGGAGGCTGCATCCTCTTCTTCCTCGCGATGGCCGACCAGAAGGCCGCGGGCGATTTCTTCTTCGTGGTCCCGGAGGCCGGGACGCATCCGGTGATGTTCAACCGCGTGCAGATCGTCCTTCCGGCCCTGGCGATCTCCCTGGCCGTCAACCTCATCCTGGGCGTCTTCTTCACCCTGCTCTACTCCCAGCGCCTGGCAGGCCCCCTTCACCGCTTGACCCAGGACATGCTCAAGGTCGCCCGAGGCGAACCGGTGAAGCTGGGCTTCCACCTGCGCGATTCCGACGAGCTTCAGGAAGTCGCTCACGCTTTCGACAGCCTCCTTAAAAGCCTGGCCGAGAAAGGCTTCCTCAAGCGGTAATCCCCCTACCCGACCATGGGCATGGCAATGCGCGCGATACTCTGCCAACTCCTGATCCCCGCGCTCCTCCATGCCGGGACCGACCCCTCCTCGGCGGGCCGTCTCCCCCAGGTCCCGGCCGACCCGGCCATGGAGCCCCTGCTCAGCGTCCTGGAATCGCGCACCCCCGACTACGAGACGGTGGAGAGAACGGTGCTCCAGCCTCCCATGAAGACGATCTCCCTGGGCTTGTCGACGAAGCTCTACCAATGCTGGAAGCTCAGGCTCATGGGCGGACACGGCCTGCAGGCCTATGCCGTCATGGAAAGGCTCAAATCCCTGCAGACCGCCCTCAAGAACGAACGCTCGGAACTTCTCAAGGATTTGGCCGCCTATGCCGCGGCCAGCAAGCCGGACCCCCACTCCCGCTCGCGCATCGAGGCCCGGGCCGGGAGCCTGGCCGACCTTCTTTCGGCCTACCGGAGCGCGGAGGAGGCCGGACTGCGCAACGGCCTGATCTCGGCCGCTAAAGGCTGGCTGGGCGGAGGAGTCAAGGTCACCCCCCGCCTCTCCGAGAAAGATTACGTCATGACCTACGACGACTCGGTCCCGGAATGTCCCTCGGAGAAGCCGAGGTGACCTGGAACGCCGGGGCGGGCGCGGGTGTCTAACACCCCGGAAGCGGAGGCGTTCTTCGTCCAACACGCGGAGCGCGTCTACAATCTTGCTCTGAGGCTCACCGGCAACCCGTCGGATGCCGAGGACCTGGCCCAGGATGCCTTGCTCAGGGCGCTCAGGGCGCTCCCCGGGTTCCGCGCGGAGGCGGAGGCGTCGACCTGGGTGTTCCGCATCACGGTGAACGCGTGGAAGAACCGCGTGCGCGCGGAGAAGCGCCGGAAGATCTGGCAGCTGCTCCCGCTCGACAAGTTCTTCGGAAAGGACGAGGACGAACACGAGGAGGCCTTCAAGGCCGATGACCCGCCCCTGGACTCGGACCTGGAGAAGGCCGAGACCGGGGAACGGGTCCAGAAAGCCCTGCTGAGCCTCGATGAGGAGAGCCGGGCCGTGGTCGTGCTCCGCGAGCTCGAGGGCTTCTCGTACGAACAGATCGCGCACTCTTTGGGCGTGCCGGAAGGGACGGTTAAATCCAGGCTCTCGCGGGCCCGGGAGACCCTGCGGGAGCGATTGAAGCAAGGAGCGCCGGCGGACGGCTGACCATGGAACATCCCAAAGACTCTCTCTCCCCCTATCTGGACGGGGCGCTCTCCGAAGAGGAGCGCGGCCGCGTCGACGAACATCTGCGCTCCTGCGCGGACTGCGCCGCCCACTTGGAAGGACTCCGGACCGTTTCCAAACTCGTGTCTTCCCTGCCTAGGAAGCCCCTGCCCACGGGCTTCCTCCAACGGCTCAACCGCCGCGCCGCCGCCCCGCGGGAAGCCTTCTCCCTATCCTGGTTGCCGACGGGACCCGCGCGCATGGCGGCTTTCGCCGCCACGGGGATATTGGTCACCCTGATCGCCTACCGCGAGGTCCGCTTCCAGCGCATGCGCGTGGAGTACGAGTCGTCTTGGAGCGAAGCCTCCCTGCAGAAAGCGGCGGATAAATCCGCCCCCATGGAGGAAGCGCTCTCGCATAAGAGCCGCATCGGGGAGAAGACTGTTCACGCGCCCGGCGCTCCGCTCGGCATCGCGGACGAAGGTGATGCGGCCTCTGTCGCTATCCGGGGCTTCAAGCCGCCGGCGGAGGTCCCATTGCCCGGCGCCGGGGGAGCCGCGCGTTCCTCGGATGGCGGCCTTGCCCCCGTCGCGCGAGACGCGAAGTCCAGGAGTCTCGCCGCGGGAGCCGACGCCCCAATCGCCTCCAACGATGAACTCCAGAACTACCTTCAGGAAGAGAAGGCCCGCATGGGCATCCACCAGATATTGCCCAAGAACGCTCCCCCCCCCCAGCCCGCCGCGCGGCAGGCGTTGGAGGCTCTGCCGGACCGGCCCATGTCCAAGAAGGAGGCCATGGCCGCGGTCCGCCAGATGGCCTCCCAACTCTCCGGCATCAACAACCGCCGGGAGAACTCCCTCCCGCTGGTTCCCGTAATCGGCCTGGAGAAACCGAAACTCCTCGCCTCCGCCTCGGAGTCCAGGCCGTTGGAAGACGAGCGGCGGGCCGGGAAGGCGGACTCCGAGCTCGCCGCCTCGGCGGACAGCATCGCCCTGGCCGGAGGCAAGCTGAAGGAGGCCTCCCCGGAGCCGCTGAGGCTCTCCACCGATGCTCCAGAGGTCACCCGCGCGCGCATGACCGCTCCCGTCCCCGCCGCCCCCTCCTCCCTTCCCCGGGTGGAGGAAAAGCCGATGGACCTGGGCTGGACCCGTTCTTGGACCGGGACCGGCGGGAACAAGCAGGGGGGGTTCGCGGTGAAGGACGCCGACTCCTGGTCCTCGCTCTGGAACGGCCTGGGCTCCGGACAGCCCATCCCCTCCGTCGATTTCTCGAAGGAGACGGCTTTGGCGGTATTCTCGGACGCCGAGGGGAAGGCCGTCGAGATCGCTTCAGTCCACAAGCAAGGGCCGCGGATTTGGGTCGCCTATCGGCTGGTGGAGCGCAAGGCCGATGGAGGAGTGCCCACCTCCCCGTATCACATCGTCATCATCCCCCGCTCGGACCTGCCGGTAACTTTCAAAAAAACGCCCTAGCCCGTGGTTTACATCATGGGCCCTTGGGCCCAGCGGACGCGGGCCTATCGAGCCCTGGCTTCATTGACCCCTTTGGGCTATAGTCCTATAATAATGCCCGCGATGTCTGGAGACCCCATGCGCCGGATCATCCTGCTCTCTGCCGTTTCACTCATTTGGAATCTGCCCTGTGCCGCGCAGACCCTATCTTTCGAGGATTCACTAGGGGATTTCACCCGGGACATCCGCGAACAGAGGGCCCTCCAATCGCGGTCCAAGGACGCCCGGCATGCCTCCGACCTCCACCGGGCCGCGGGAGAGGCGGATTCCATGGCCTGGGAAGCCTCGCGCCTGAAGAGCACGGTCTCCGACGTGCGCCGCCGGGCGCAGAACGCCTCGCGCAACGACGGCGGCCGAGGCGACCGCCAAGACCCCTTCCTTAGGAACGAAGTCCAGCGCCTGGTCTGGGACTTGCGGGACTTCCATCAGCGCGTCGGGCGCACGGCCGACGACGCGGCCCGCATCCAGCGCTCGATCACGGAGAAGGACCCGGAGCTCGTCTCCCCGGCCATGAACCTATCGCGCGCGGCGAACCGCCTGGCCTCGGACGCGCGCTGGCTCTCCGATGAGGCCCGCTGGGCCGCCTTCGACCTGCGCCGCGCCGGCTTCAATTTCGAGTCCTGGGACGTGGAGCGGGAATCCGAGGGAGCCGAATCGTCCGCCCGCCGGCTGGAATCCGACGCGCAGCGCATCCTGTCGCAAGTGAGGTAATCCGACATGCGTTCAAAGACATTGCGGACGGTTTTTCTATCCCTGGCCGCCGGGCTCGCGGCCCTGGCCTTTTCCCGCGCCCAGGCCGGCGACTCCCCCTCCGGGGAATCGTGGTCCCGGCCCGAAGCCGTCAAGGCCGTGACGAAGAAGGCCAAGGCCCTCAAGCCCTCCTCTCTCCTGGACGGCGACGACCGCTCGTGGGTCGAGGTGGAAGCCGCCGGCCGCGAACAGCGCAACATCGTGGCCGGGGCCGGAGTCTCCATCGAGAGGGTGGAGGGATCGAAGGTGGGCGGCATCGCCACCGCGCAGGCCATCCGCAAACTCCAGGAGGCGGGCATCCGCATCGAGAAGCAGGTCTCCCTGCGCAGCTTCGGCCCCGAGGATTTCCCCCGGCCGGACGCCGTGTTCCACAACTATTCCGAGACCCTATCGGAGATCAACGCCATCGGCGCCTCCCAGCCGGACCTGGCCAGCGTCTTCTCCATCGGCAAGAGCGTGCAGGGGAAAGACATCATCGCCCTGCGGCTGAACTCCGACGCCAAGGGCGCGGAGCCCAGCTCCAAGCCCGGCATCGTCTTCCTGGCCACCCACCACGCCCGGGAACACCTGTCCACGGAAACGGCGCTCAAGCTCGCGCGTTGGCTCGCCGAGAACCGGGGAAAACCCGAGGTGCGCGGCCTGCTCGCGACGCGGGACATCTTCATCATCCCCCTCGTCAACCCCGACGGGGTCGAGTTCGACATCGAGACGGGCCGCTACCGCTGGCAGCGCAAGAACCTGCGCAAGAACACCGACGGCAGCGTGGGCGTGGACCTCAACCGCAACTACGGCTACAAGTGGGGCGGGGGCGGAGCCTCCACGAGCCCCGGCGACGACACCTACCGCGGCCCCTCGGCCTTCTCCGAGCCGGAGTCGCGGGCGGTGCGGGACTTCGTCGAAGCCCACCCCAACCTCAAGATACTGCTCTCCTACCACACTTTCAGCGAGCTCATCCTCTATCCTTGGGGACACACCAACGACCCCATCTCCGATGGGCGCGCCCTGAGGGCCTATCAGGCCATGGCGCAGAAGATGGCCGAGATGACCGGCTACACCCCCGAGCAGTCCTCCGACCTCTACATCGCCAGCGGGGACACCACCGACTGGTCCTGGGGCGCCAAGAAGATATTCTCCTTCACCTTCGAGCTGACCCCGGCCTCCATGTGGGCCGGAGGCTTCTACCCGGGGGCCGGCGTCATCGATTCGACCTTCCAGAAGAACATCGCGCCCGCGCTCTACCTCATCGACCTGGCCGACGACCCCTACCGGGCCGGGGGCGGCGCCGCGGCCCTCGCGGGCTCCCAAGAGCCCGCGGCGGTGTCCAAATGAAGAGTTATAAAACCCTCCTTCTTCCCCTCGCTCTCGCCTCAGCGCCTTCTCTGTCCGCTGCCGTCGAGCCCGAAGACATCCGGGATATCTCCGAACAGGGGTTCTACTCCTCCGAGGGCCTCATCACCCTTCCTATCCTGAATCCGGACGCCCCTCAGCCGCCGGAGATAGTCCCGGTGGAAGCGCCCCGGGAGCCGGTGCTCGTGAAGCCTGAGATATTCACGCCGGATCTTGGGTCCTTGGGAGCCCCCCTCGGCTCCTTCACCCTCTCGGAACGCCTGGACTCCCACAGGGACCTCATGACTCTCCAACTCGGCGGCACGATCTGGAACGTGAGCGCCGCGGCCGACCCCAAGTTCGAGGTGCTCTATCTGACCTTCCAGAACAAGGACAGGCTGATCGCGCGCCGCATCGAGGACCTCAACTCCCTGCGGGGAGAGGGGGTGGTCGTGGAGGTGGAGCCCGGGGTCTCTTACCGCTTCAAGGTGTCCGTCAATATCTTCAGCCCGGTGCGCGGGAGCACCCTGCAGGTCACGCCCGCGGGGGCTACCCAGGGTCCGAGCCATAAGATGAAGACGGGCGCCGTGCTCGACGCGGTCAAACGGGAGTCCTTCGTCTTCCGGTCCGGGAACAAGGAGTTCTGGGTGCTCTTCGGGACGGACATGGACCCCCAGACGAACGAATTCGCGAAGACGCACAGCCTGCTTTTCATCAATGAGAACGGTCTGAGCTCCAAGGCCTGGCCCGTGCCCGAGTCCGCTCTCACCAACGACAAGCCCTTGGGCATCGCTCTGGGGGACGCCCGGATAACCCTACAGAAGGGGAGCGACGGGACCCTGAAGTTCTTCTCGAGCGATACGCGGCGCCTGGCGCGCCGCTAGTGCTCTGACCCGGACATAATGACCTTTTTGGAGGCCCGAGATTGAGGAGAGCGCTAGGCGAGAGGACCGAGGATAGCTTGAGCTATCTGAGGGACGAGCAACGACGCGATCTCCCGATATCGGGCCTCCCGCCATCGGAGGGAAACGATCGGTTTATTATGCGCTTTCCCCTCAGAGGCGGGCCGCGCGCTTTCGGGCTGCGCCTTTGCGCCGCTCGGCTTACAGGCCTTCAGGCCTGCTCGCCTCCCGTCGCTTCGGCTCGCTCCGGAAATCGCGCGGCCAAAACAGTCATTATGTCCGGGTCAGAGCACTAGGACCATGCTCAAGCGGCTCCTGGCCTCCAAGCTCTTCCGCGCGGGACTCATCGTCACCGCCGTGGCCTATCTTCCGCTCATCCTGATCATCCTGGCCGCCAAGGTGGGCCTGCTCAAGGATCCGAACCCGAACCCCATCGGCCCGGGCCTGCTCGCCTTTACGCTCTCATGGGTGGGACTAGGCCTGATGATCGCCGGAGCCCTCAAGGCCCGGTTCTCCCCTCCTAGACAATCCTGACTCTTACGCGTCTATACTTTTCTGTGACAGAAATCCGGGCTATTCCTATTTATGGAAGAACTGGAGTTGCTTTTCACAGTACGAAAACGATGCTTTTATGATAATGAAACAGTTGCAAATATGCTAATATAAAGGTATCCCATTTACGCATATGGCCTATAAAAAGCGCATCGTCGAATCTGAATTGGCCCGAAAACTCGCTTCCACGGGCGCGGTGGTCATTGAGGGACCGAAGGCATGCGGCAAGACCGCCACGGCGAGGCAGGTCGCGGCCAGTGAAGTGCTTCTCGATGTGGACGCGGCCGCGCGCCAAGCGATCTCCATTGACCCTGCGTTGGTGCTTGGAGGGAAGACGCCGCGGCTCATCGATGAATGGCAGGTGGAGCCCGCGATCTGGAATCATATCCGCCGGGCGGTGGACGACCGCGCCAAACCGGGCCAGTTCATCCTCACCGGATCCGCCGTTCCCTCCGATGAGGTCACGCGGCACGGAGGCGCGGGACGGCTTACTCGCCTTCGGATGCGGCCTATGACACTAACCGAGACCGGCCACTCCACGGGCGCGGTTTCGCTGAAAGATGTGCTCCATGGAAAGGTTTCCCGGAGTCCGGAGTCCGGCCTTACGATTACGGGGATTGCGGAACGCGTCGCGGTGGGAGGATGGCCTGGCCTGCTTGATCGCAGCTCGGGTGAATCTCTACAGGCCGTACGGGACTATCTCGAAGAGATCCGCCGCGTCGACATAGGGCGCGTTGGGGAACGGCGCCATGACCCCGAAAGGGTGGGCCGCTTGCTGCGTTCGCTGGCCCGCAACCAAGCCACCTACGCGTCGGTGGCGACGCTCGCGGCCGACACGGGCGGGGGTGAAGGGCCCATCAATGAGCACACGGCGCAGGAATATCTCGACGCGCTCGGCCGACTGATGATCGTCGAGGACCTGCCTCCTTGGGCGCCTCATCTGCGCTCAAAGTCCAGGGTCAGAAGCGCGCCGAAGCGACTTTTCGCAGACCCGTCGCTGGCAGTGGCCGCGTTGCGAGCCGACCCCGAACAGCTTTTGAAAGACCTCAATCTGCTGGGCTTCTTGTACGAATCACTCGTTATCCGCGACCTCCGGGTCTATGCCCAGGCCGCCGATGCGCAAGTGCTCCAATATCGGGACAATACCGGCCTGGAGGTGGATGCCATCGTGGAAACGGCCGATGGCCGCTGGGCCGCCTTCGAGATAAAGCTTGGTTCCGGAATGGCCGATGAGGGAGCTGCGAACTTGCTCAAGTTTTCGCGGCGTGTGGACATCTCCAAGCGCGGCAAGCCCAGCGCGCTCGCGGTAATCGTCGGCTCGGGCTACGGCTATGTCCGCCCTGATGACGTCGCAGTCATTCCCATCGGAGCTCTGGGCGCATAACGGGCTTTCAGCCAGCCCTTCCTAAGAAGGGCTTCGGCGATCTGGATGGAATTCAAAGCCGCGCCCTTGAGCAGATTGTCGGAAACCACCCAAAGGGCGATCTCCTTCTCCGAAGAGCCTTTCCGGACGCGGCCCACATGCGCCGGCGCGGTCCCCGAGGCGTCGGCCGGGGTCGGATAATCCCCCTCTTTCCACAGGCGCACCCCGGGAGCATGCCTGAGCAAGGCGCGCGCTCTTTCGGGGCTCATGCGCCGCTCGAATTCCAGCCATAGGGCCAGGGAGTGGCCCCTAATGACGGGCACTCGGACCGCGGTGACGCTCACCGCCAGACGCGGCAGGCCCCACACCTTCTTGAGCTCCTCGCGGACTTTCCATTCTTCCCCCGAGTGTCCCGCCGCGTCGAAGGAGCCGACCTGGGGAAAGACATTGAAGGCGATGGCCCGGGGCAGGGCCGCGGGCTTGGGCAGGCGCGGACTCTCGATGAGGGTTTCCCCCCCCGCCTTCGGAGCCAAGGCGCGCGCTTGGCCGAAGAACTCCGAGAGAGCGGCTTTCCCGGCCCCGGACACGGCCTGATAGGAAGCGACGCGCACGGCGCGCAAACGGCCGGACTTCAGCAGGGCCGCCCCGGCGAGAGCCGCGCCTGTCATGGTGCAATTGGGGCCGGCGATGAGGCGCTTCTTAGGAGAGAGGTCCCGGCCGTTGACCTCCGGGATGACGAGCGGCACCCGCTTATCCAGACGGAAGGCGGAGGAGTCGTCGATGACCCAGACCCCGGCTCGGGCGAGCTCCAGACCATACTCCTTAGCCACCTCGTCGCTGGACACCAGGAACACCAGATCGCAGGAGGAGAGGGCGGCCATGGAAGCTCCGCGGCAAGGGATGCCGCGGCCCTTGAAGCGAACCTCGGCCGCGGAGCGGCCGGAACCGAAGGGGGTGAGCTCACCCACGGGGAAGCGGCGCTCCTGGAGAGAGTCCAGGAGCACGCGTCCGACCAATCCCGTGGCTCCGACGACCCCGACGCGCAAGCCCCTGGGCCGGTGCGTCGGAAGAGCCGGACCAAACCCCCTATATCGCGAGAAACGCGAGAGCGTTTGTCGCGATATAGGCCTATTCACGCGGCCCCCCGGGGACGAATACGATCCGGCTGCTCCCTTCCACGGCCATGTCGTCGCTCGCCTTAGCGCGCAGATAGGCCCCCCGCTGGGGGATGAGCTTGCGGGGAAGCGTGAACACGAAGGGAGGCGTGCGCAGATAGCCGGATATCCTCTGCCATTCCAGCTCGTCTTGGGACATCTCGACCCACGCCATTTCGACGTTCCTGCCCTCCACCGAGAACCGGGCCAGGAGACCGGCTTGCGACGGCCGCAAAGAGAACTCGTCGACGGTCACTTTCCGTCCCTCGGAGGAGGTGAGTTTCAAGGCCAGCGCGGGCTTGATGTTGCTGATGGGGACCTGGAGCGAGCCCTGTTCACCGCGCGGCGGCACTCCCTGGATGGAGTGGTTGTTCCAGGCTACGGGTTCCTCGGACTCCTCCCCTTTCGACGCCTCCATGCCGGCGAGTATCGGGGAATGGGCCGCGTCGCGGAACTCGCGGCTGGGAGACCAGATGACCAGGTAGTTCGGCTTGGAGAAAGAGACATGGCCCACGGGGACCTCGACCCAGAACCATTGGGAGCGTCCGGTGCCGGGCATGTGCACGCTGGAGTCCGGCTCGATGGGGATGTCGGAGGTCTCCGCGAGGAAGAAGCTCTGCTCCGATGAGAAGGCCGGCCTCTGGGAGATGCCCATGTAGACCTTCCCTGAGATCACCACCCGCTCCCAAGGCCGGTCGGTGACGGGCTGAGCCTTCGCGCGTCCGATCTTCGCGCCCATGAAGGCCCGGGAGTATTCCCCCTCAGGCGCGGGCGGGAGCTTGACGATCCAAGCGTTGTTGAAACCGATGTACCAATTCGAATCCGAACCGCCGTCCGCGAACCGGCCGAATTCGTTGATGTTCTCCTCCAACGAGAGGACGACTGGACCGGGGGACGGCTCGGCGTCCGCGTCCGTGGTTGGAAGATCTTCCTCGTCTGTCACATCAGGCTCCACCCTCGATCGGGACGCCCTCTGGGCGAAGGACTGGACACCGATTAATAAAACAAACAGTGAAATTACAAATAGTTGTTTAATTATATGCATTATTTAAGTTTCCCGAGGAGCTTGTCGAAGTCGGATAGATTATAGAAATGGACGATGACCGCCCCTCTCTTCCCATCCGGTTTCGAACGGATCTCGACTTTCATCCCTAGAGACTGCGTTAGCTGTTGTTCGACAGCCCGAATGTCCGCGGGCTTCTGCTTCTTTCGACGCTCAAGGCCGGCGGCGGCCTGGAGCGTGTTGCCGGCCTCGATGACACGCGCGAGATTCTCCACCTCCCTAACCGAAAGTCCCCCCTCCATCGCCTTCTTGAACAATTTGTCTCGCTCGATGAGGTTCGTCACTCCCAACAGAGCCCTGGCATGACCTTCAGTTATCTGGCCGAATTGCAGGGCCTTCTGAACATCATCGGAAAGATCGAGAAGACGCAGGGTATTGGAAATCGTGGACCGAGACTTACCTAGGAACTGTGAGAGTTGGGTCTGGCTTATCCCATGCTTATCTATCAGCGCCTTGTAGCTATGGGCTTCCTCGATCGAATTAAGGTCATCGCGCTGTATGTTCTCAATGAGAGCCAGGGTCAGGCGCTGCTTGTCATCTAGGATCCGATCCATGATGACGGCATCGATGCTGGAAAATCCGGCGAGCTCCGTCGCTCTCAGCCGCCGCTCTCCGGCGATCAATTCATACTTGCCCTCCCCCTCCAATGAGACCAGGATCGGCTGGGCAAGACCATGCTCTTTGATCGTCTGAGCTAGACCGCTCAAGCTCTCGGGGTCGAAATTCTTCCTGGGCTGGAGGCGATTGGGTCGGATCGATTTGATGGGGATCTTCTTAGACACCCCCCCCTCTTCTGATGAACCGACCCTATCCGTTGCAGGCTTCTTTGGAAGCAGAGCTTCGAGTCCACGCCCTAGTGCTTGTCTCATATCAATCTAACCTCACCACTTCCCAACCTCTTCTTGCGAGGAATTCACCGGCCACCGCAAGATATGCCTGACTTCCCTTTGACCGTGGATCATATTGCAGGACGGACTTTCCATGACTAGGAGCCTCCGCCAGCCGAATAGACCGGGGAATAGGCGTTTTGAAAAGCACTTCGGAAAAAGATTTCTTGAGCTCCTGATGGACCTGCTGGGACAGTGTTATCCTTGGGTCGAACATAGTTATGACGACCCCTTCTATCACAAGCTTGGGATTTATCGTTGTCCGAACCCGCTCTACGGTACGGACGAAATTAGCCAAACCTTCAAGAGCGTAGTATTCGCTCTGAATCGGAATTATGACACTGCTGGAGGCGGAGAGAGCATTTATAGTCAATAAACCAAGAGAAGGCGGACAATCTATTATAATGAATTTATACAAACCAGAGAGCTTTGAAATAGCATCTTTAAGCTTGTTTTCACGTGAAACCTGGTCACAAAGATCTATTTCAGCCGATATCATATCGCCATTAGATGGCATTAAATCAAGCATTTCAAGACCAGTGTTCTTGATGGTCTTTTCTGGTTCTGTTATTCCAAACAATGATTGATATGTCCCATTTTCTTCAGAATCAGGCGAAACACCTAAACCAGAACTCGCATTTCCCTGAGGATCGAGATCGATAAGCAATGTTTCCTGTCCAAAGCAGGCAAGGGCCGCAGCCAGATTGATGGCGGTAGTCGTTTTCCCAACACCACCCTTTTGATTAGCTACAGTGATTATCTCTGCCATGCGATTGTTTTCACGTGAAATCAGCATCCTCCCCGCGGGAGGATGCTCGTTCTAGGGGCTCTATGTCGTTTTATTGAGAACTTCCTCTCTTCAGCATCCTCCCCACGGGAGGATGCTCGTCCCAGGGGCACGGTTCCGTTTTATCAAAAGATTCCTTTGGCCGATTATAATCGGTACCGGATGAAATGTCAAGCCGCAATCTCCAATATTGTCTGTTATATATCATATATTATTGTTTGTTATTATTATAATATCATATATTATTATTAAATTACATTAATACTCTATGGAGTCTATCTTTTATAATTCCACATCATCGGACCGAGGCGCGTTGCGCCTATCGGGAACCAAAGGATATAATCTGCCGTGCTCACTTTAGGATTGATCCAGTCCTCGCCGACGGAAGACCTCGACGGCAACCTCGAGACTGCCTTGCGCCAGGTACGGAGCGCGGCGCGCCGCGGGGCGCGCATCGTATGCCTGCCCGAGCTCTATCGCTCGCGCTACTTCCCGCAGGCCTCCCGGCGGCCCGCCAAGCACCTGACCGAATCCATCCCCGGCCCCTCCACGCGGGCCTTCTCCCGCTTGGCCGCGGAATTGAAAGTCGTGGTCATACTCCCTCTCTTCGAGCGCGCGCGACAAGGGCGGCTCTACAACTCCGCCGCGGTGATCGACGCCGACGGCCGCCTCCTGGGCGCCTACCGGAAGGTCCACATCCCGCACGACCCGCTGTTCTATGAGAAGGATTACTTCCGGCCCGGGGACCTCGGCTTCAAGGTCTTCAAGACGCGCTACGCGGACTTCTCCGTGCTCATCTGCTACGACCAATGGTTCCCGGAAGCCGCCCGGGCCTGCGCCCTCAAGGGCGCGCAGATACTCTTCTACCCCACGGCCATCGGCCGCATCCAAGGACATGCGCCCAAGGAGGGGGACTGGCTCTCGGCGTGGACCACGATACAGCGTTCGCACGCCATCGCCAACTCCGTGCATGTGGCCGCGGTCAACCGCGTGGGCCGCGAGGGGAAGCTCCGCTTCTGGGGAAGCTCTTTCGTGAGCGACGCCTTCGGCAACGTCCTTTCCCAAGCCTCCCAGACCCGCGAGGTCGTGCTCCTCGCCCGAGTCGACCTGGCCGCCAACCGCCGGGTGCGCGAGGGCTGGGGGTTCATGCGCAACCGCAGGCCCAAGAGCTATTCCCTCCTGACCCGATGAGCGCCCCCAGCACCCGGCAAGAGGACCGGCGCACCCCCAAGTCCCTGGGCTTCCGCATGCCGGCGGAATGGGAGCCGCATGAGGCCATCTGGCTCTCCTGGCCCCATGACCCGGTCACTTTCGAAGGGGTGCTTCCGCAAGTCGAGAGGACTTTCGCGCGCATCGCCGCGCAGATCCACAAGACCGAGGAGGTCCGGCTCCTCGTGCTCAACGAGGCGATGCGGGCTCGCGCCGGGGCCCTGCTCAGCTCCTTGGGCGCGGACCTCTCGCGGATCCGCTTCCTCCTCGCCGATTACGCTGATGTCTGGATACGCGATTACGGCCCGACCTTCCTGACCCACCCGCTCGAAAAGCGGCTGGCCATGGTCCACTGGATATTCAACGCCTGGGGGGGGAAATACGAGGAGCTCAAGAAGGACGCGCTCATCCCCGATCTCATCCTGGCCGAGACCCGCGCGACGCGCTTCAAGCCCGGGATCGTGATGGAGGGGGGGTCCTTCGACGTCAACGGCAAGGGCGTGGTCATGACCACGGAACAGTGCCTGCTCCACAAGAACCGCAACCCGTCTCTGGGGCGCGGCGAGCTCGAGGACGCCTTGCGCGGCCATCTCGGCGCCGAGGAAGTGCTATGGCTCAAGGAGGGGGTGGCCGGCGACGACACCGACGGCCACATCGACGACATCGCCCGTTTCGTCTCCCCGGACACCGTGCTCTGCGCGCTGGAAGAGCGGACCCTCGACCCCAACCACGGCCCCTTGAAGGAGAACTTCGAGCTTCTGCGCAGCGCCAAGCCGGGAGGACTCCGCCTGAGCGTGGAGCCCCTGCCCATGCCCGAGCCGGTCCTGGCCCAGGACGGGTCGCGCCTGCCCGCCAGCTACGCCAATTTCTACATCGGCAACGGGACTGTCTTGGCCCCGGTCTTCGA
>CAYHRV010000018.1:0-23762 GCA_964359165.1 uncultured Elusimicrobia bacterium | reverse complement strand
CCCCCAAGGACGATCCGAGGGCAGGCCGGTCCCCTATTTGAGGAGCGGGCCGGAAATTTGTTAACATTTGATTCGCAGGTTGCTGAATGCCGAAGAATTTCAACCTCCCCGCCGGCGCTCATCGGACCCAGAAGAACGCCGCGCGGGTTTCCAATTTCCGCCGGGAGGTGTCTAGATGCCGGTTTTCATAGGCCGCGACCGTGAAGCCCGCCGCTGCTACGGATTCGACGAGATCGCTTTGGCTCCCGGCGAGATGACCGTGAACCCGGAGGAGGTGGACACCTCCGTCTCCATCGGCGGCGTGAGGCTCGCCATCCCTTTCCTGGCCTCGGCCATGGACGGGGTCGTGGACGCGAGATTCGCCGTGGCCATGGGCAAGTCGGGCGGCCTGGGCGTGCTCAACCTCGACGGCATCAGCACCCGCTACGAGAAGCCGCGCGAGGTGGCGCTCCAGATCGCGGGCGCCGGCATCGAGGAGGCCACGCGCCTGGTCCAGGACCTCTACCGCGAGCCGCCCAAGGAGCACCTCATCGCCAAGCGGATCGAAGAGATCAAGAAAGCCAAGGTCCCCTGCGCGGTGAGCACCATCCCCCAGAACGCGGAGAAGTACGGGGCGATCGCCGAGGAGGCGGGCTGCGACCTATTCTTCATCCAGTCCACGGTGACCACGGTGCGCCACCAGGCGACCAAGTACAAGCCCTTCGACATCGCGAAGTTCTGCAGGAAGTCCAAGATGCCCGTGGTCGTGGGCAACTGCGTGACCTACCCGGTCGCCCTCGACCTCATGGAGGCGGGCGCGGCCGGCATCCTCGTGGGCGTGGGCCCGGGCGCGGCCTGCACCACGCGCGGCGTGCTCGGGCTCGGCGTCCCGCAGGTCACGGCCACGGTGGACTGCTCCGCGGCGCGCGACTTCCTCTTCAAGCGCTCCTCGCGCTACGTCCCCATCATCACCGACGGGGGCATGAGCACGGGCGGGGACATCTGCAAGGCCTTCGCCTGCGGCGCGGACGCGGTCATGGTGGGCTCGGCCTTCGCCCGCACCAAGGAGGCCCCTGGGCAGGGCTTCCATTGGGGCATGGCCACCCCCCACTCGAACCTCCCCCGCGGCACGCGCATCAAAGTCGGCGTGACCGGGACCCTCGAGGAGGTGCTCTTCGGCCCCTCGCGCACCGACGACGGCTCGCACAACCTCGTCGGAGCGCTCAAGACCTGCATGGGCGCGGTCGGCGCCTCGACGATCAAGGAGATGCAGCTCACCGAGATCATCATCGCCCCCTCCATCCGCACCGAGGGCAAGCTCTTCCAGAAGGCGCAGGGCATCGGGATGGGTAAGTTTTGATGCCGTTCTCCAATGAGGACATCTCGATAAATCCACGGGATTCATCGAGATGTCCGATAATCATCATCGATTTCGGGTCCCAGTATACCCAGCTCATCGCGCGCAGGCTGCGCGAGCTGGAGGTGTACGCCGAGATACTCCCCTGCACCGCCGATATCCGTGCCGTGCTGGCCAAGAAACCCGCCGGGGTCATCCTATCGGGCGGACCGGCCAGCGTATCCTCCCGCGGCGCGCCGAGGCTCCCGGAAGGCCTCTTGGAGTCCGGCCTGCCCATCTTGGGGATATGCTACGGCATGCAGCTCCTGGCGCTCCTGCATGGAGGCCGCGTGACGCGCGCCAAGAAGCGCGAATACGGCCATGCCGAGGTCTCGGTGACGGGGGAGGACCCGCTCTTTGCGGGCCTCTCGCGCACGCTCAAGGTCTGGATGAGCCACGGAGACGGGGCCGAGCGCCTGGGCAACGGCTTCAAAGTTCTCGCGCGCACCGACGCCGCGCCCTACGCCGCCATCGGCGACCGGGAGAAGCGCTGGTACGGGGTGCAGTTCCATCCCGAGGTGGCCCACACCCCCGAGGGAGCCCGGCTCCTGGAGAATTTCGCGCGGCGCATCTGCGGCCACGAGGAGCGCTGGACCATGTCTTCCTTCCTGGAAGACTCGGTGCGCCGCATCCGGGCGCAGGTCGGGGAGGGTCGCGTGGTCTGCGCTCTTTCGGGCGGCGTGGACTCCTCGGTGACCGCGGCCCTGCTGGCCCGCGCCGTGGGAAAGAACCTTTCCTGCATCTACGTAGACACCGGGCTCGGCCGCCTGGGCGACCGCGAATTCGTCCGGGAAGCCTTCGGCCGCCTGGGCGTGAAGGTCAAGATCGCGGATGCCTCCGCGCTCTTCCTGCGCCGCCTGGCCGGGGTCCGGGACCCGGAGCGCAAGAGGAAGATCATCGGCCGCTCCTTCATCTCGGTGTTCGAGGGCGAGGCGAAGCGCATCCGCGGGGCCCGCTTCCTGGCCCAAGGCACGCTCTACCCCGACGTCATCGAATCCCTGAGCGTCCACGGCCCCTCCGCGCTCATCAAGAGCCACCACAACGTCGGCGGCCTGCCCAAGCGCATGAAGCTCGAGCTCGTCGAGCCCCTGCGCGCGCTATTTAAGGACGAGGTGCGGCGCCTGGGCGCAGAGCTGGACTTGCCCGAAACCCTGCTCGGCCGCCACCCCTTCCCGGGCCCCGGGCTCGCCGTGCGCATCCTGGGATCGGTGACCAAGGAGAGTCTCGACCTGTTGCGCCGCGCCGACGCCATTTTTCAGGAAGAGCTGCGCTCCCGCGGGCATTACGACAAGGTGTGGCAGGCCTTCGCCGTCCTGCTCCCGGTCAAGACCGTGGGCGTCATGGGCGATGAGCGCACCCACGACCAGGTCATCGCCCTGCGCTCGGTGCAGAGCACCGACGGGATGACCGCGGATTGGAGCCCGCTTCCCCACGACCTGCTCGCGCGCGCCTCCAGCCGCATCGTCTCCGAGGTCCGCGGCGTCAACCGCGTAGTCTACGACATCACCTCCAAGCCGCCCGGAACGATAGAGTGGCAATAACCGCGAGACCCCCCCACCCCCCCCCACCCCCCCCCCCCCCGCCCCCCCCCCCGGGGGGGCGCCCCCCGTCCGGGGCCAAGCGCCGTTTATAAAGGATTCCGTCAACCTTATGCCCAATCCCCTGGATTACTCCTCCATCCCCGGCCTCAAGCTTCTCCGCCGCGGCAAGGTGCGCGACCTCTACGACCTGGGCGACAAACTCCTCCTGGTCGCCTCCGACCGCGTCTCGGCCTTCGACTGCGTGCTCTCGCCCCCCATCCCCGGCAAGGGCGCGGTACTCACCCGGCTCTCCGCGTTCTGGTTCGCCAAGACGGCCTCGCTCGTCGAGAGCCATTTCCTCAGCGACGACCTCGCCGAGATCCGGCGCGCGCTCCCCGCGGGCGCCCGGCTCGACCCGGAGCTCTTCGATGGGCGGGTCACGCTCGCGCGCAAGGCGCGGCGCGTGGACGCCGAGTGCGTGGTGCGCGGCTATCTGGCGGGCTCGGCCTGGAAGGAGTACCGCTCCATCGGGTCGGTAGGCGGCCATGCCCTGCCCAAGGGTCTTGTGGAGTCGCAAAAACTCGATGAGCCTATTTTCACGCCGGCCGCCAAGGCCGACACCGGGCATGACGAGAATATCTCGCGCGAGGAACTCGCCAAGGCGGTGGGAAAGGACATCGCCCTCGAGCTGGAGGCCCTGAGCCTGAAGCTCTACTCCTTCGCCGCGGACCATCTCACGGCGAAGGGGCTGCTCCTGGCCGATACCAAGTTCGAGTTCGGCTTCATCGACGGAAAGCTCCGCCTCATCGACGAGCTCCTGACGCCGGACTCCTCGCGCATCTGGGAGGCCGGGACCTATCGTCCGGGGACCGTCCCGGCGGGCTTCGACAAGCAGGCTCTCCGGGATTGGCTGGAGGGTTGCGGCTGGGACAAGACCCCCCCGCCTCCCCCCCTTCCCGCCGCGCTCGTCGAGGAAACGGCTTCCCGCTACCGGGAAGCCTTGCGGAGGATCATGCGATGAGCCAGGCCGCCGCGGTCAATGGAGCCCACAAATCCACCCTTCCCGCCTATGTCGTGGAGGTGGCTCCCAAGCTCGGTTTCGGAGACCCCCCGGGCCTGACCCTCTTCCACCAGCTCTCTTCCGTCGGCGTGGCGGGGATCCGCGAGGTGCGCGTGGGCGCCCTCTACGAGATCCGCGGCCGCTTGAGCCCCTCCCAGATGCACCATCTCTGCCGGGAGCTCCTCTGCGACCCCATCACCCAGGACTACCGCATCGACACCTCCACGGCCTCGACCGCCTTCCTCATCGGCCCCCACTGGCGCGTGGAGGTCTGGCTCAAGCCCCAGGTGACCGACCCCGTGGGCGAGACCGTGCGCAAGGCGGTGGCCGACCTCGGTCTGCCCGAGCCGGAGTCGGTGCGCGCGGGGACCGCCTACCAGCTCCTGGGACGCATCGCCCGCCCCCAGGCGGATCGCATCGTCCGGAGCCTGCTGGCCAATCCCGTGATCCACATGACCCGCATCTCCCAGACCTAATGACCGAGACCATAGCCGCCAAGGACTTGTCCCAGGCCAATACGCGCCATGGCTGGTCCCTGCATGCCCTCGAGCTGGCGGCCATGGCCGCCTACTTCCAGCGCCGCCGCCGCGAGCCCACGCGCGCCGAGGCCGAGACCGTGGCCCAGACCTGGTCGGAGCACTGCAAGCACAAAACCTTCACCAGCCCCATCCGTTTCCGCGGTCCGGGCGGGACGAGGGTCTACAAGAACCTCCTTGCCGAGACCGTGATGGCCGCGACCAAGCGCCTCAACAAGCCCTGGTGCCTTTCCGTGTTCGAGGACAACGCGGGCGTCGTCGAGTTCAACCGCAAATGGGCCCTGGCCTACAAGGTCGAGACCCACAACCATCCCTGCGCCCTGGAGCCCTACGGCGGGGCCGAGACCGGGGTCGGCGGCGTCATCCGCGACGTGCTGGGCGTGGGCCTGGGCGCCAAGCCCGTGCTCAACACCGATGTCTTCTGCCTGGCCGCGCCGGACCATTCTCAAGCGCTTCCCGAGGACGTCCTCCACCCCCGCCGCGTCCTCAACGGGGTCGTGGCCGGGGTCCGCGATTACGGCAACCGCATGGGCATCCCCACCGCGGCCGGAGCCATCTGGTTCGACGAAGGCTACCTGTACAACCCTCTCGTCTTCGTGGGCACCGTGGGCCTCATGCCCGCCGGCGCGGTGCGCAAGAAGATCATGCCCGGGGACGCGGTCGTGGCCGTGGGCGGGCGCACGGGCCGCGACGGGATCCACGGAGCGACCTTCTCCTCCGCCTCACTCTCGCGCGATAGCGACTCATCCGCCGTGCAGATCGGGCACGCCATCGCGCAGAAGCGCCTCCTCGACGGCTTGTTGCGGGCGCGCGACCGGGGTCTTTACCGGGGCCTGACCGACTGCGGCGCCGGAGGCTTCTCCTCGGCCGTGGGCGAGATGGCCGCGCTCTGCGGCAAGCGGGGTGGAGCCAGGATCGACGCGTCCAAGGCCCTGCTCAAGACCTCGGACCTCGAGCCCTGGGAGATATGGCTCTCCGAATCCCAGGAGCGCATGGTGCTGGCCGTGCCCCCCAAGAATCTCAAGGCCCTGTGCGCCCTGATGGCCGAGGAGGGCGTGGAGAGCTGCGTGCTGGGCGAATTCACGGACACGGGCAGGCTCGAGGTCTTCCACGCTGGCGAGCCGCTCGTGGACCTCGACCTCGACTTCCTCCACGAGGGGCTTCCCCGGCGGGAACGCGCCGCCGTGTGGGAGGCGCCCAAAGCCGGGACCGGAGGCAAAACCGCGCGCTGCGAGGTCTCCGCCTGGGGGACCCGCATACCCCCGGGGGGCGCCGACTCCGCACGCTCTCAGGGCTCGGCCTGCGGAGAGATGCTCCACTGGATGCTCTCGCACCCCAATGTCTGCAGCCGAGAGTGGATCATCCGCCAATACGACCACGAGGTGCAGGCCGGGACCGTCATCAAGCCCCTGCAAGGCCTCAAGCATGACGGCCCGGGCGACGCCTGCGTGATCTGGCCCTGCGCGGTCACGGGCAACGCCTCCGATTTCCGTGGCTTCGCCGTGGCCCACGGCCTCAACCCGGAGTTGGGGAAGCTCGACCCCTACCGCATGGCGCTCGCCTGCGTCGACGAGGCCATCGGCAACCTGGCCTGCGCGGGGGCGGACGTGACCCGCGCCGCCCTCCTGGACAATTTCTGCTGGGGGAACCCCGAGGACCCGGCCCTCCTGGGCGCCCTGGTGAGGGCTGCGGAAGGCTGCCGCGACGCGGCCCTGGGCTTTCAGGCGCCGTTCATCTCCGGCAAGGACAGCTTCAACAACGAATATTGCGACGCCAAGGGACGCCGGCATCCCATCCCCGGCGCCCTGCTCATCTCGGCCCTGGCTCCGGTGCCGGACATCCGCCGGGCGATGACGCTCGACTTCAAGGCTCCCGGCGACCCGGTCTACCTCATCGGCAAGACCGGGACGGAGACCGGCGGCTCCCTCTGGGCCCTTCGCCGGGGGGTCGGGGGAACGGCGCCGGCCGTCGACGCCAAGGCGGCGCGCGAAGCCTACGCCCGGGTGAGCCAGGCCGCGCGCAAGGGGCTCCTCCTTTCCGCGCACAATCTCAGCGAGGGCGGCCTGGCCGTGGCCGCCGCGGAGATGGCCTTCTCCGGCGAGGTCGGCGTCCAGCTCGACCTGGAGGCCATCCCCCAAGGCCGGGAGGCGCTCGAGGAACCCGCCCTTCTTTTCACGGAATCCCCCAGCCGCCTCCTCGTCGAGACGACCCCGGCCTTGGAGAGGGAATTCCTCAAGCTCATGAAGGGGACCGCTCTCTGCCGGGTCGGGACCACGCTGGCCAACCCCGTCCTGCGCGTCATGGGCCTCGACGGCCGCATCGTCCTGGAGGAAGGCCTCCACCTTCTCAAGCAGTCCTGGCAGAAGACCTTGCCGCGGATGCTGCTCGCCCATGCGCCCGGACGCAACGGGAACGGGGCCGGATGAAGATCCCCCGCATCCTCATCGTCCGCGCCGCGGGGACCAACTGCGACCAGGAGACCGCGGCCGCTTTCCGCATGGCCGGGGGCGAGCCGGTGCTCGCGCATGTCAACGAGGTAAAATCCGGCAAGACCCGCCTCATGGACTTCGCCATGCTGGTGTTCCCGGGCGGCTTCACCTACGGCGACGACATCGGCGCGGGCAAGGTGCTGGCTAACGAATTGCGGGGGCAGCTGCGCGAACTGCGCGGGTTCGTACGCAGCGGCAGGCCCGTGCTGGGCATCTGCAACGGCTTCCAGGTCCTCGTCAAGGCCGGGCTCCTGCCGCAGACCCCCTCCAACGACCAGACGGCTTCGCTGACCTTCAACGAGTCCAACCGCTTCGAGACCCGCTGGGTGCGCCTGCGCATCAACCTCCAGAGCCAGTCCCTCTTCGTGCGCAACCTCCCGGAGATGATCGAACTGCCCGTGGCGCACGCCGAGGGCAAGTTCGTGGTCAAATCCCCGAAGGTGCTCGAGCATCTCAAGAAGACGCGCGCCATCCTCATGCAGTACGTCGACGAGGAGGGGAAGTTCGCGGGCTATCCCCATAACCCCAACGGCTCGCTCTTCAACATCGCGGCCATCACCAACCCCGAAGGCAACTGCCTGGGGATCATGCCGCATCCGGAGCGCTTCATCACCCGCTGGCACCACCCCAACTGGACGCGCCAGACCTTCTGCAAGGAAGGCGTGGGGCTGGAGATGTTCAGGAACGCGGTGAAGTATTGCCAGTCATGAAAACGAACGGCGACGACGACAAAACGGCACGGATGAACGGAGAAAGGAAGAATCCAATAAAACGGACGGACGGAGGACATCCGTCCTCCGTCGGCGCATGTGCGGGATAGTCGGCGTCTGGGGGCATAAGGAGGCGGTCCGAGTCGCCTACTTGGGCCTCTACGCCCTCCAGCACCGGGGGCAGGAGGCCGCGGGCCTGGTCGCGACCCTAGAGGACGGCTCGCTTTCGGCGCGGCACGGCCTGGGCCTGCTGGCCGACGCGGTCCCGGCCCAGGCCCTCTCTTCCTTGCGCGGCCGCTCGGCCGTGGGCCACGTGCGCTACGCCACCGCAGGGGACGGGACGCTCAAGAACGCCCAGCCCCTGGTCTTCGACACGGTGCACGGCCCCATCGCCCTCTCCCACAACGGCACCCTGACCAACGCCAAGACCCTGCGCTCGGAGCTCGAACGCCGCGGAGCCATCTTCCGCACCACCACCGACAGCGAGGTCATCGCGCACCTGATCGCCCGGCACCCCGGACCGCTCGAGGACGCCTTTTTGAGCGCGCTCTCCGCCTTGGAAGGCGCCTATTCCCTCCTCCTCCTGACCCCCAAGGCTCTCCTCGCCTCCCGGGACCCGCTGGGATTTCGGCCCCTGGTCCTGGGCCGGCTGGGCCGCTCCTGGGTGTTCGCCTCGGAGACGACCGCGCTCAACCTCCTGGGAGCGCGCGGGGCGCGCGAGATAGCCCCGGGCGAGACCGTGGCCGTGGAGGAGGGGCGTTTGCGCATCCTGGAGCGGCGCCCGGCTGCGCGAACGGCGCTCTGCGTCTTCGAGCAGGTCTATTTCGCGCGGCCGGATTCGAGCGTATTCGGGCGGAGCGTGCAGGGGGTGCGCCGCGCCCTGGGCCGGGAATTGGCCAGACAAATGAAGGACAGGATCACAGCGAACGCGATGGAAAACATCCCCCAATCAGGCACGACCGGGCGAACCTCCCGGTTCGCCGATATTGTAGTGCCGGTGCCGGACTCCGGGGTGCCGGCCGCCCTGGGCTTCTCCCAGGAGAGCGGCATCCCTTTCGAGATCGGCTTCGTGCGCAGCCATTACGTCGGCCGCACCTTCATCCAGCCGGCGCAGGTCCTGCGCGAGCGTTCGGTGCAGCTCAAGCTCCTGCCCGTGCCGGAAGCCGTGCGCGGCAAGAGCATCGTGCTCATCGACGACTCCATCGTCCGCGGGACCACTTCCCGCCGCATCTGCCGGATGCTGCGCAGGTCCGGGGCCAAGAAGATCCACATGGCCATCTCATCGCCGCCCATCCTCTCCCCCTGCTACTACGGCATAGACACCCCGCGCCGCGAGGAGCTCATCGCCGCGACCCGCTCCGTCGAGGAAATCCGGAAGTTCCTCGGCGTGGACACGCTAACGTATCTGAGCGTCGAGGGGATGCTCAAAGCGGCCACTGAAGGGAAGACCCCCGCGGGGTCGCCCCCGTCCGGGGGAGAAGATCGGTGCGTTTCTTGTTTTACTGGAAACTACCCCACTCCTTTGACCGACCTGGGCAAAGCCCCCTGCCGGAAATCCCTTCTGCCGAACGCTCTCCCATCCTCGACGATCCCCGTGAGCCGCGAAAAACTCGAAACCGTTTCTCGCGGCTCAGGCGCGGCATGAACATCCTCCTCGTCGGTTCCGGCGGCCGCGAGCACGCCCTGGCGTGGGCGCTGAGGAAGAGCCCGCGCGTGGAGAAGCTCTACGCCGCGCCCGGATCGGCGGGGATGGCTTCCCTGGCCGAACCCGTCGCCCTCGACCCTCTGCGCTTCGAGGGACTCATCTCCTTTTGCCGGGAGAAGTCCATCGGCCTGGCGGTCGTGGGTCCGGAAGTCCCGCTGGCCGCCGGCATCGCCGACGCGCTGGAGGCGGCGGGGATCCGGGTCTTCGGCCCGGACAAGGCCTGCGCGCGCCTGGAAGCCTCGAAGTCCTTCGCCAAGTCCTTCATGGAACGCCATTCGATCCCTACCGCGCGGCACGCGGTCTATGACGACCCCGCTTCCGCGCTCAAGGGGCTGGAGGATTTCCCCCTGCCGGTGGTGGTCAAGGCCGACGGCTTGGCCGCGGGCAAGGGCGTGCGCGTATGCTCGACTCTGCGGGAGGCGGAGTCCGCCGTGTCGGACTTCATGTCCCTGCGCGTCCACGCGGACGCGGGCCGCCGCGTGGTGCTCGAGGAGTTCCTCGAAGGGAGGGAAGCCACGCTCATGGCTTTCTGCGACGGGCGCACCCTGCGCGAGCTCCCGGCCGGGCAGGACCATAAGCGCCTTGAAGACGGGGACCGGGGCCCCAACACCGGAGGCATGGGAGTCTTCGCCCCGACCCCCGCGCTGACCCCGGACCTCCTCGAGCGCGTGCGCCGGGAGGTCTTCGAGCGCGTCGCGGCCGGCCTGGCGGCCGAGCGCCTGCGCTATCGGGGCATCCTCTACTGCGGACTCATGCTCACCCGGGAAGGCCCCAAGGTGCTCGAATTCAACGCGAGGTTCGGCGATCCGGAGACGCAGGCCGTCCTTCCCCTGTTGGAGACCGATCTATTGGACCTCATCGAAGCCTGCCTGGAGCGGCGCCTCGAGCGCGTCCGCATCTCGGTCAGGAAAGCCTCCTGCGTCTGCGTGGTCCTGGCCTCGGAGGGCTATCCGGAGCGGCCCGCGACCGGACGGGATATCTCGGGGCTCGACGATTTCCCGGCGGAGGAGGGGCTTTTCGCCTTCCACTCGGGCACCCGGCGCGAGGGCGGACGCTGGCTCACTGCCGGAGGCCGGGTGCTGAGCGTGAGCGCCGTCTCCGAGACTCTTGAAGCCTCCCGGGCCAGGGCCTACGCCGCGGCCGCGCGCGTGCGCTTCGAGGGAGTCCGCATGCGATCGGACATAGCGCTGGAGACAGCGGCCGCACGATGAGCACCGCCGGGGCGCTCCTCATCGAAGGGGGCCTCGTCATCGACCCCTCCCAACGCCTGGAGTCCCTGCGCGACGTCCTGATCCGGGACGGAAAAGTCCACGAGGTTTCCCCCGGCCTCTCCCGCCGCTTAGGCATCGCTAGAGAAGAGCCAAGTCCCCTAAATCGCGACAAACGCTTTCGCGTTTGTCGCGATTTAGCAGTCGTTGATGCCCGCGGCTGTTGGGTGGTCCCCGGCCTCATCGACATGCACGTCCACCTGCGCGAGCCCGGGCGGGAGGAGGACGAGACCATCCTCACCGGCACGCGGGCCGCGGCCGCCGGCGGGGTATGCACGGTGCTCGCCATGCCCAATACGCTCCCTCCTACCGATACCGCGTCCCGGCTCCATGCCGCGCGGCGCATCGCCCGGCGCGACGCGGCCGTCCATGTCCTCTTCGCCGGCGCCCTCACCCTGGGCCAGCGGGGAGAACGGCTCGCCGACCTGAAAGCCCTGCATGAGGCCGGGGCCGCGGCCATCAGCGACGACGGCCGCCCGGTCATGAACTCGGAGCTCATGCGCAGGGCCCTGCTCTTCTCTCGGGCCTCCGGGCTTCCCGTGCTCGACCACGCGGAGGACGACCATCTGGCGGCCGGAGGCGTCATCCATGAAGGACGCCTCTCCAAGCGCTTGGGCCTGCCCGGCATCCCCTCCGCCTCCGAGACGCTCATGGCCCTGCGCGACCTGTCCCTGGCCGCGCTCACGGGCGGCCGCCTCCACATCTGCCATGTGAGCTGCGCCCGGACCGTGGACTTGGTGCGCCGCGCCAAGCGCTCCGGCCTCGCGGTCACCGCCGAGGCCGCTCCCCACCACTTCACCCTGACCGAGGACGACCTCCCGCGCGGCGCGCGCTGCGCCGATTACAAGATGAACCCTCCCCTGCGCTCCCGCGAGGACCGCGACGCCCTGCTCGAAGGCCTCCACGACGGGACTCTCGACGCCGTCGCCAGCGACCACGCGCCGCACGCCCCCGGGAAGAAGGCCCGGGGGCCGCTCAAGGCCCCCTTCGGGATCATCGGACTGGAGACCTTGCTCCCCCTCTCCCTGGCCTTGGTGGCCAATGGGGCGCTCACCCGCCGGAGCTTCGTCGAGCGCCTCAGCGGCGCTCCGGCCAGGATACTCGGGCTGGCCTCCAAGGGGCATCTGCGCCGTGGGGCGGACGCGGATGTCACGGTGATCGATCCCCTGGCCCGCCGCCGCGTCGCTCTTCCTTTCCACTCCAAGAGCCGCAATACTCCCTTCTTGGGAAAATACCTGCGGGGAACGGCCCGCGCCACGATCGTCCAAGGACGCGTCGCCTTCCCGCGTGAAGGAGGGGACTCATGACCCGGTTCCAGGCCGGAGGCCAAGGGTGCCGAGGACGCTCTGGAAGGACGTTCGACCGCGGCGCCCGTTTCCAAGTCGCGGCCGCGGCGGGGCTGCTCGCCTTGGCCGCCTGCGCGGACCAGCCCCCGGAGAGCAAGGAGGAGGAGCAGGGGCGGTGGGGCCAGACTTCCGGTCCGTCCCAGGGCGGGGGAGAGGTCCGCGTCGCCCCGGAGGAGCCCCGGGAGGACCATTACTCCAAGGCCATAGGCCTGATCAAGGAGAAGAGATGGGACGCGGCCAGGGCGGAACTGCTCTCCTCCCTGCGCACGGCCGAACCGGAGAAGGAGGGGGACATCCGCCGGCGGCTCGCCGAGGTCGAGACCGAAATCCTCTCCCAACCGCCCTGGCCCTTGCCCAGCCTTCTGGCGGACAAGACGCTTCAGAACAAAGTCGTCTCGGTGCGCGGGAAATACAAGGACGGCGGCAAGGTGGGCCGCTCCACCGGCTATTTCTGGCTGGAGACCGCGCAAAAAACGAGGCTCCGCTGCCGCTACGGCCGCCTGAGTCTGGAGGAGAAAGAGGCGATACTCTCCCTCAAGCCGGGCGCCCCTCTCCTCATGCGCGGGGAGCTTAAGTCCGCTTGGGGCTCGGACCCCAACCCCTATCTGGACGCCGACCTCTTCCGGCGGGAGAAGAACCCCTGAGCGGCGGCCTCTACGAACGCATCCTCCGGCCCCTCCTCTTCCGAATGGACCCGGAGTCGGCCCATGAGCGCGCCCTCCGCCTTCTGGAGCTCGCCCAGAAGACCCCGGGGGCGGCCTCGGCCATCCGGACACGCTTCGCCTACTCCGACCCCTCCCTGCGCGTGAGGTTAGCGGGGCTGGAGTTCGAGAATCCCGTGGGACTGGCCGCGGGCTTCGACAAGGATTGCCGGCTGGCCGGGATACTTCCGGCGTTCGGCTTCGGCTTCCTGGAACTGGGCACGGTGACGCCGCGCCCGCAAAGCGGCAATCCGCGGCCGAGGCTTTTCCGCTATCCCGACCGCTCGGCCCTGGTCAATCGCATGGGGTTCAATAACGAAGGCGCCGAGGCCGCGGCCCGGCGCCTGGCGCGCTCTGGCCCCAGGACCGCGCCCGTGGGAGTCAGCATCGGCGTCAACGCGGAGGTCTCCCCGGAGGACGCCCCGGCGGAGTACGCCAAAGCCTTCGCCGCGCTGGCTCCTTACGCCGATTATCTGGCCCTCAACGTGTCCTCGCCCAACACCCGGGGCCTGCGTCGCCTGCAGGAGAAGCTCAGGCTCGAAAGGATCCTTCGCGCCTTGAGCGCGGTCAACGCCCTCCGGCGTCCGCTTTTCGTAAAGTTGTCCCCGGACTTGGAGATCGAAGAGGTGGAGAGCATCCTCCCCGTCGTGCGCGAGCTGGCCCAGGGCGTCATCTGCGCCAACACCACGCTCTCCCGCCAAGGAGCGCCGGAAGCCTCGGAGCAGGGCGGGGGGCTGAGCGGAGCTCCCTTGCTTGAAAAAGCCGCCGGCCTCATTCGTGAGGTCCGGCGGATCGCGGGTCCCTCCCTGCCCATCATCGGTTCCGGCGGCGTCTTCGGCGCGCAGGACGCCTACCGCCTCCTGCGCGCCGGAGCCAGCCTCATCCAAGTCTACACCGGCGTGGTGTACCGCGGTTTCGGCCTCGTCCCCGAGATCAACCGGGGGCTCGCCCGCCTGCTCAGGGACCACGGGTTCAGCCGCCTGGATCAGGCCGTAGGCGTGTCATGAATATCCCCGAACTCATCGTCGCCCTCGACGTCGACTCCCTCCATGAGGAGGAAGAGCTCCTCCTCAAGCTCAAGGATACGGTGCGTTTCTACAAGGTGGGGCTCCGCCTGTTCACGGCCCACGGCAAGCGGGCCGTGGACCTGGTGCGCCGCCATGGCGGCGAGGTCTTTCTGGACCTCAAGCTCCACGACATCCCCCAGACCGTCCAGCATGCCGTTACGGAGGTCCGCAAGCTCGGCGTTTATTCGCTGAGCCTCCACCTCTCGGGGGGATCAGCCATGCTCGAGGCCGCGGCCGCGGTGCATCCCCGGCCCAAGCTCTGGGGCGTGAGCGTTCTCACGAGCCTGGGCCCCGAGGACCTGCACGCCCTTCACCCCAAGGCCTCGGTGGAGCCCATGGTCCTGCGCCTGGCGAAGCTGGGGGCGGCCCACGGCATGGACGGGACCATCTGCTCCGGACGGGAAGCGCCCGCCCTGCTCAAGGCCCTGGGGGAGAAGGCCTGTCTCATCACTCCGGGCATACGCCCGGCCGAGGCCGACCTCCACGACCAGAAGCGCTCGGTGACCCCCGCCCAGGCCGCGCGGCTCGGCATCCGCTACGCGGTAGTCGGCCGGCCCATCACCAAGGCCGAGTCGCCCCTGAAAGCCGCCCAGGACATCCTTTCGGAGATGCTGGCCTCATGAAGACGCTTCGATCGCTATTGGAGACATCCGGAGCCCTGCTCTCGGGCCACTTCCGCCTCTCCTCGGGACTGCACAGCGGACAATACTTCCAATGCGCCCTCCTGCTCTCCTGGCCCGAACAAGCCCAACGCCTGGGCTCCGAGCTCGGCAAAGCCCTCCCGCCCTCGGGCGAGGCCCCGGAACTCGTGGTCTCCCCGGCCCTGGGAGGCATCGTCATCGGCCAGGAGGTCGCCAAAGCCCTGGGGGTGCGGGCCTTCTTCGCCGAACGCGGGCCCGAAGGCGCCCTGCTCCTGCGGCGCGGCTTCTCGCTCAAACCGGGGGAGAAGGTGCTCGTCGTCGAGGACGTGATCACCACCGGGAAGTCCACCGCCGAGACGCTTTCCCTGGTTCGGTCCTTGGGAGGCCGGCCCGTGGGCGCGGCCTGCGTGGTGCTCCGCTCCGGCGCTCCCCCGGAACTCGGGGTCCCCCTCACCCGCCTGGCCCATCTGCCCGCCGAAAGCTTCCCAGCGGAGGATTGCCCGCTCTGCAAGCAGGGACTGCCCTTGGCCAAGCCAGGAAGCAGACCCTGAATGGGTTCTTGGACTTTGCGGATATTTTCTGCGAAAATCTCCACAAAGTCCGCCAAGGGCAACGGCAACGGCAAACGAGTGAGATAATGTTGACATGCTGACATATAAGAGATCCGGCGTAGACATAGGCCTGGCGGACAAGCTGGTGGATTTCATCGCCAAGAAAGCTCCGGGCATCGGGGGTTTCTCCGGGCTTTGGCCGCTCAAGCTCGGCGGCGCCAAGGAGCATTTCCTGGCCGCGACCACCGATGGCGTGGGGACGAAGCTCAAGCTGGCCTTCGCCCTCGACCAGCATGAGACCATCGGCATCGACCTCGTGGCCATGGTGGCCAACGACCTGGTGACCTGCGGGGCAAAGCCTCTTTTTTTCCTGGACTATTACGCGACCGGGAAGCTCGACCTGGGCAAGTCCAAGCGCATACTCTCCGGCATACTCGAGGGCTGCGCCCAAGCCCGCTTGGCCCTGCTCGGCGGGGAGACGGCCGAGATGCCGGGCTTCTATCCTAAGGGGGAATACGATCTCGCGGGCTTCGCCGTGGGGATAGTCTCCAAGGACGGCCTCATCGACGGCTCAAAGATCCGCCCTGGTGACCTCATCCTAGGCCTCCCCTCTTCCGGAGCGCATTCCAACGGCTTCTCCCTGGTGCGCAAGGCCTTCCCAGGGCGGAGCCTGCGCGACTGGGGGCCCAGGCTCCTGACCCCCACGCGCATTTATGTCCCGGAGATATCCCGGCTCATCGACGGCCTCGGCCGCAAGGGCCGGCGCGTGCTCGGCCTCGCCCACATCACCGGAGGCGGCATCCCGGAGAACGTGCCCCGCATACTCCCATCCGGCTGCCGGGCCGTGTTCAATAGGAAGGCCTGGAAGGTCCCGACCGTGTTCCAGGAGATCCAACGGCGCGGGCGGGTGCCGGAGTCGGACATGTGGCTTACCTTCAATATGGGGCTGGGGATGGTCGTCATCGTGCGCCCGCAAGCCCTGGCCCCGGCCCGGAGCCTACTCCCTGAGGCCCGCCTGGTCGGGGAGATCGTCTCCGGCCGGGGACCGGTGGTCCTACGCTGAGGATAGGCCTGCCGGCCCTTGGCATGTAACCTTTCGGCCATTTGGGCGTATAATAGAGTAGACGAAAACCCCCGCGGAGTCCGCGGAGGACCCCGGGAGGGGTGGGAGAAAAACACAAATGAAGAAACTACGAACCCTGGGCCTGCTCTTGACGGCCGCCGCGCTGGTAGTGGCCGGCCTGAGCATGCAGTCCCTGGCGAAAGAGAAGGCCAAGAAATCGAAGAAGAAGGACCTGACCGTCACCGTCAAGAAGCCCGAGCCGCCGTCCTGCTCGATCAGCTGTTCCCCGAGCAACCTGCGCGCGTCCGGAGGGTGGTTGACCGCCAGCTGGAACAGCAACGCCGGCCGCGTGGACTTCAGCGGGCCCAACGGCTCCGAAGGCAACGTGGGCAAGAGCGGCAGCCGGAGATTCGGCCGCTACGGACACTACGGACCGCACCGGGCGAGCGTCGTCTGCTCCGCCGATGACGGCGGCGTCGCCTCGGCGAGCTGCCAGTCCATCCTGTCCTGCTTCCTCGCGGGCACCAAGATCCTCCTGGAGGACGGCAGCTACAAGAACATCGAGGACGTGAAGATCGGCGACAAGGTCATGTCCTATGACGCCGAAGCCGGCCTCTTCGTAGGCTCCTCGGTGGTCGAGACGCTCAAGACGCAGAGCCAGAAGTACTTCGTGGTCAACGACACCCTGAAGATCACCCCGACGCACGTGCTCTACGTCAACGGCGAGTGGAAGGCCTCCGAGACCATGAAGGTCGGAGACACCCTGCTCAACGCCAACGGCGAGCCCCAGCAGATCACCAGCCTCAAGGAGATCACTGAGGACGTCCAGGTGTTCAACCTGTACACCAACGAACCCAACGACTTCTTCGCCGACAACTATCTCGTGCACAACGAGAATATGGGCGAAGAGGACCACAAGGACCGGGGCATCGCGAAGGGCATCAAGATCGCGATGATCGACGGGCGCGCGCTGGAAGTCGAGAAGGTCAAGGCCGGGGACAAGGTCCTCTCCTATGACCCCAAGAAGAAGCGCTACACCATCAACGTCGTGCGCAAGACGGCGTCCCAGCAGGTGGGCAAGACCTTGCTCATCAACGGGAAACTGCGCATCGCCGTCGCGCACCCGCTGTTCCTGGTGGAGAACACCCCCGCCAAGAAGAAGTAATAGGCTTAAGCACGCATAACAGGCGGGCCCGCGAAAGCGGGCCCGCCTTTTTTCACGCGTTTCATGCAATCCTGACCACTAAGTGATATACAATCCCCCCTATGGACCCGGTCGCGCAAGACGACGCCTCCCTGGTGGCCCTGGCGCGAAAGGGCGATGTCGCGGCCTTCAGAGCCTTGCTCAACCGCTACCAGGACATGGTCTACGACCTCTGCCTGCGCATGCTGGGCAACCCGCAGGACGCGGAGGACGTGGCCCAGGAGACCTTCCTCACCCTTCACGCCCGCCTGGACGCCTACCGCAAGGAGCTCAAGCTCTCCAACTGGCTCTACACCGTGGCCATCAACCGCTGCCGGAGCCGGCTCAGGAAACGGCGCATCCTGCGCTTCTTTTCCCTGGACGCGGAGCCCGAGGGGGGCGACGAGGCTCCCCGTCTGGAACTGCCCTCTCAAGACGCCCCCCTGGACGCGGCCCTCGGCCAGGCCGAGGCCGAGCGCTGGGCCCAGCGCCTCGTCGAAAGCCTGCCGGACTCGCTTAAGGCGGCCTTCATCCTGCGCCATCTCCAGGAGAAGAGCTATGAGGACATCTCCGAGAGCCTGAACCTGCCCGTTTCCAACGTCAAAGTGCGCCTGCATAGGGCGAAACTCTTCTTGTGGAAGAAGTTCGGAAGGACTCCCGAGGGTATGTAACTTTTCGCGCCCGCGCGCGTATATATAACAGAGGGTGATATGGAACGATTCAAGGAATATAAGGCCTTTTGGAAAGCCCTGGTCCCGGCGTTGCGCCGGGCCCGGCCCCATGCCGCTCCCGCTCATTTCGCGGAGGAGACGATGCGGCGCATCATGGGCAGGCCCAGCGTCCCGGAATTCTCCTGGGCGCCGAAAGCCGCCCTTTCTTTCGCCGCCCTGGCCGTGGCCCTCACGGTCTGGGGAGTGCGCGGACCCGGCTTCGACCCCTCCCCGGAGATACTCAAGTTCACGGTGGACAAGACCAGCGTCGGCCTGGGCGAGCCCATCACCCTCTCCTGGGAAGTCGCCAACGCCAAGAGAGTGCTCATCAAGGACAACCACGGCATGGTCGCGGACCCGGGACGGCACAACTCCATGAAGATGTACCACATGGAACCCGGGGAGTACACCTTCGTGCTCATCGCCATGGGCGCCGACGCGGACGTCTCCCAGGAACTTCAATAGCTTTCTCCTTGACAGCCCCCAGGGGGGCTGTTATGCTATTGCATGGAGGCCGTCGGCATGGTGACGCATGAGATAACCTTCCGTATCCTCCTGACCCCCTCCAGGATCCGCCTAGCCCTGTTCTTCCTGCTGCTCGGGGCTCTGCCGCGCATGGCCGCCACCGCGGATGTGGCGACGCTCAACACCTATTTCCCCCCGCCCTCCGCCACCCATGAAGCCCTGACCATCTACGGCAATGTGACACTGGCCCGCAACGGAGACAGGGTCTATCTCGGTTCCGAGAGCAACGAGAGCACCTATGTCGCTGTTGGCAATGGCCAGGAACCGGTGATCAGCGGCAACGCGGAAGAAGCCCGCGCCCTGGTGATCAAGGGGACTCTGCGCGTCGACGGCTGCATCCATCTCGAAAACACTTTCCGCTGCAGGTTCGAGCCGTTATGACCCCCTTGCGCTCCGAGCTCAGCGTAGAATTGGCCCTGCGTCCCCGCATGACCTGGGCCGCGGCCCTGCTGGGCTTCCTGGCCTTGCCGCGGGTCGCGGGCACGGCCGAGACGATCACCATGACGAATTATTACACCTCCCCCTCCGGGGTATATACCGACTTGGTGACCACCGCCCAGACCCAGCTCGGCGGGAAGAAGGATGGGACGGTCAAGATCTATATGGCCAATAAGAACGCCAGCGGCGGCAAGGTCGGCGTTGGCGTGGACCCGGCGGCCATCCCCGGCCCCGTGACCGAGCTCGGCATCCCGCGCAACCCCGAGAATTTCAACGTCTGGGGCCATCTCCAGGTCACCGGCTGCATCCACCTTCAGAACAACACCAAACGCTGCGGGTGGCTGCCATGAGGCCCCGGGAACTCATCCTGCGCGTCCGCCTCAGCCGGGACATGGCCCGCTCCCTATTGGGGGTCTTCCTGCTCTTGGGCACGGCCGGCGACCTGAGCCCCGGCCAGTTGGACTGGACCACCTACTATCCCGATCCGAGCGCCACCTTCATGAAATTGGTCTCCAGGAACACCACGCGCCTGGCCGAGACCAGCGGCAACGTGACCCTCGCCCCGGGACAGGACTGCCACTATAACCCGGCCTTGGCGCCGGTCCAACCCCAATACACCGACAACCCTTATCTGCCCTGCGCCTCCGGAGCCCGCCTGGTGCGCATCGACGACAGGAAGGCGGGCAGAGCCCCCCGGACCAAGAACAACGACGGGAGCACCTTCCTTCCCACCTTGTATGTCCGCGGTAACATCCAGGCCGACCGCCTGGTCTGGGCCGACCAGGCCATCACCGAATGGCCGGCCGAGATAGGCGGGTACAAGATCGAAGGCTGCACCGTCGTCAACGAAACTTGCGCTATCAAAAAGAACATCCCGCTCGTTATCACCTGGACCATCTTCGACTCCGTGATCCTCAAGAGGATCGAGAAAGCCAAGGATAAGTTCGGAAACGAGATCGTCTATAATGTCTGGGGGTCGAAATTCCAGACGAAGATCTGGGCCGATCAAGGTTTATTCCCCCCGCTCAACTACCTGCCCATGAACCCGGAATTCAAGGTCTTGAGCCCTCAAGGAGCATCCGGGATCAAGACCTGGACCCAGCCCGCCTCCGGCATGAAGCCCAGCGTCGACTGCTCCTACACCGCCACGATCGGATCTGCCGACCTAAAAGGCTCCTGCAAATTCGTTTTTCCAAGAGATGATGGCAACCCCGTATTCAAGTTCTCCGTTGAAATCGAATAACCCCGCCGGATTCACGCTGGTCGAGGTGGTCATCGCCACCCTGCTCCTGGCCGTGGGGGTGGCCGGTGTGTTCTCGGTCACGCTCTCGGCGCGCCAGCAGAGCAAGCGCCACGCCGGACGGGACAAGATCAACCAGTACGGCCGCCAGGTCCAGGAAGAGCTAAAAAGCTATGTCACGGGGAACATCAACGACGCTCAAGGAGCGCCCGGAGGCTCGTGGCATCATCCCTCCGACACCTGCGGCGAATGGGCTTTGTCGGCCAACTGCATCCATGACGTCACCTCCATGCTCCCGGCGGACTTAAAGGGGGCGCCCTACAACGCCAAGCTGACCTACATAGTGACCGTCGAGAATCTCGGCTCGCTGAAGACGCGCAAGGTGGATATCAAGATGAAATGGGACGACCCTTGAGCCGCGGCTTCAGCTTGGTCGAGCTCATCTTGGCAGTCTTCCTGGTGGCCATGATCATGGCCGGGCTCTCCTCGTTCCAGGGAGGCATCGGGCGGGACAAAGGCCGCATAGTCCAGGACAATGCCGTTCAGAATCAAGCCGACTACGCCCGCAAAGTGATCACGCGCGCCCTGGCCGAAGCCACCCTGATCCAATCGCCCGGGCCCTTCGGCTGCGCGAGCGATGAATTGGTCGGCTGGAAGAACCTGCGCAAATCCTATGCCGATTACAGCCTCGACCCCGTGGTCATCGACTGCGGCAAGGCCTGCGATGCCCCCTGCCAGCCCAGCAAGCTGCCCTACAGCCAGAATTGGTACAGCCTGGTGGACCTGGATGGAGACGGCAAATATCATACGGGCGATGATGTCTCCTACTTCCGCGTCTGCCTGTCCAATGAGAAACAGCTCCACTATTACTGGGGGCCGGGAGCCGTGGTCCCGGGCGGAGGCTGCGGCTCGGCCGGATTGTCGGGAACGGGCCACGGCAAGGCCTTGCTGGCCGGAGAGCCCAAGGGCACCGTCCTAGTGACCCCGCTCACCGCTCGGGTATTCAACCGGCCCGCGGGCCAGGCGAATTATCTCGAGTTCGGCTTCAAGGTCGAACACCAGGGTGGGGCGACCCTCGAGAAATTCGCCGTGCAGGTCAATACCGGGGTGGAGCTCCTCGAGGCCGGCCAATGAGCCGCGGTGTCATCCTGGTGCATGTGCTCATCCTCGTGGCTATGATGGGCTTCATGTCGGCCCTCACGCTCAAATGGACCATGGCCCGCCATGTCGCGGCGAAACAGTCGATCGAGAGCAACGAGAACCGCCTCCTGCTCGCCGCCGCCCAAGCCAAGGTCTTCACCTGCCTGGGCCAGGACAAGAAACTCAACCAATCGACCTGCGCACTGGAATCGGGCTCCACCACCGCCTCCTGCCTCGGCTCCCCCAACCTGAAGATAGGCAACAGGTCCTATAACTACAAGCTCTTCTCGCGCACCGCCATCGCCGAGCCCGCGCCGCCCTGCCGCGTCTGCATCAGCGTCTGCGAAGCCTCGGACATCAGTTGTCCGCAGCCCACCGACTCCTCCTGCCCCGCGCCGACGAATAAATGAAGCGCATCGCGGTGTTCGCGTCGGGGGAAGGGACGAACCTCCAGGCCCTGCTCGACGCCTGCAAGAGCCGCCGGATCAAGGGCCAGGTCGCCTGGGTGGTCTCCGGGAACGAGGGCTCCGGGGCATTGCGGCGGGCCCGGGAAGCCGGCGTCGACTGCGCGGCGGCGGCGGCCCGGGACTTCCCCTCCCCCGAAGCCCATGACGGCTATCTGGCCCGTGAATGCCGCGCGCGGGGCATCGACCTTATCTGCCTGGCGGGCTTCATGACCAAGCTCCAGCCCGCGCTCCTCGACGCCTACGCCGGGCGCATCTTCAACATCCACCCCTCCCTTCTCCCCGCCTTCGGCGGCAAGGGCATGTACGGCCTGCGCGTGCACGAGGCCGTCCTGCGCGCGGGCGCCCGCTTCTCCGGGTGCACCGTGCATCTGGTCGACGCGCTCTACGACCACGGGCCCATCCTCATGCAGGCCGTCGTCCCGGTGCTGCCCCAGGACGCGCCCGGCGACCTGGCGGCCCGGGTGCTCGAGCAGGAGCATTGGCTCTATCCGGAGGCCGTGCGCCTCTTCGCCGAGGGGAGGGTCCGGGCCAAGGATGGACTCGTCGAGATACTGGACTCCCATGAGGCCGCCACCCGCCGCGTGCGCAGGGCCCTGCTCTCGGCCTCGGATAAGACCGGCCTAGTCGAGTTCGCCCGGGGCCTAGAGCAGTTGGGCGTCGAGCTCATCTCCACCTCGGGCACGGCCAAGGCGCTCAAGGACTCCGGCGTCGAGGTCCGGCCCCTGGAGAGCCTCACCGCTTTCCCCGAGATACTGGGCGGCCGGGTCAAGACCCTGCACCCGCGGGTGCACGGCGGCATACTGCTCAGGCGCGAGGACCCGGCCCAGGCCCGCGAGGCTGGCCTCTTCGGCATCGAGCCCATCGACCTGGTGGCCGTCAACCTCTACCCCTTCGCGAAGACCGCGGCCAAGGCCCCCTCCCCCTTCGCCGACGATGTCATCGAGAACATCGACATCGGCGGCGTGGCGTTGATCCGGGCCGCGGCCAAGAACTACGAGGACGTGGCCGTGGTCGTATCCCCCGCCGACTACGCCGGCGTGCTGGGCGAGTTGGAGAGATCCTCGGGCAAGCTCAGCGCCGCGACGCGGCGGCGCCTGGCCCTGGCCGCCTTCAAGCACACCTCCTCCTACGACGCCATGATCGCGAGCGCCTGGTCCCAGGCCGAGCCTCCGCCCGCCGGCCCCTCCGGGACCGGCGAGTATTCCACTCCCGCAGAAGCTTTTCCCGGGGAACTGACCCTGCGCTTCTCCAAGGTCTTCGACCTGCGCTATGGGGAGAACCCCCACCAGAAGGCCGCCCTCTACGCGCCCCGCGGAGCGGGCGCGTCGTTCGAACAACTCCACGGCAAGGAACTCTCCTACAACAATCTTCTTGACGCTTTCGGCGCCTGGGACGCGGCCTGCGAGTTCTCGGAGGCCGCCGCCGTGGTCTTCAAGCATGTGACCCCCTCCGGCATCGGAACGGCGGCCTCGCCGGCGGCGGCGCTGGAGAGAGCCTGGGCCTGCGATCCCAAGAGCGCTTTCGGCGGCGTGCTCGCCTTCAACCGTCCGGTGGACGCGGCCACGGCCGCTATCCTGGAAAAACGCTTCGTGGAAGTGCTCTGCGCCCCCGGCTTCCTCCCCGAGGCGCTGGCCCTGCTCAAGAAAAAACCCAATCTGCGCCTGCTGGTCATGAAATCTACCCCGGGAAATACCCCTCTCTTGCGCTCCCTGGGTTCGGAGGTGTTGGTCTTAGAACCGGACAGGATGCTCCTGTCGGGGATGCCCCGCTGTGTGACCAAGCGCTCCCCCTCCGCTTCGGAGGAGGCGGCCTTGCGCTTCGCCTGGGCCGCGGCGAAGCATGTCCGCTCCAACGCCATCGTCCTGGCGGGCCCGGAGGCCACGGTGGGCATCGGCGCCGGACAGATGTCCCGCGTGGACTCGGTGCGGGTGGCGGGAGGGAAATACGCGGAATTCCTCCTCTCCAACCCGGCTCCCGGCGTCCTGGCGCTGGCCCCCGTCATCGCCGTGCCCACCCTCGTGGCACCC